>JASLEM010000430.1 GCA_030151165.1 Burkholderiaceae bacterium | reverse complement strand
CAGGCCGCCGACGATCGCGCCGCCGGTGCGCGACGCGGGCGCGGCCGTCTGCTCGACCCAGCACTGCTGCTGCGGCGCCGCGTACACGACGTGCACCGACTCCACCGGCACGGCCTCGACGAACTCCTGCGGACGGCGGCGCCAGTCGTAGACCGGCTGCGGCGGCGGCGCGTAGCGGTTGTCGTCGAAGCGGGCGTCACGATGGAGGCGGCGCACCGACGAGATCATGTCGTTCATGCCCATGGCGCGCAGGTCGGGGTAGCGGCCCGGGCGCAGGATCATGCAGCGGCCGCCGAAGTTCTCGTGCTCGCAGACCTCCCAGCGGCCGTCGAACACGATCACCGACGAGGCGCGGTCGTTGAAGCCGACCTGCTGGAAGTTGTCGATCTCGCCCCCGACGTTCAGGTCGCGGCCGTGGAAGCCGGGGTGCTCGTAGAACACGATGTCGCCCTGCGGTTGCGGCGGCGGCGCGACCACCACCGGCGGCGGCGGGGGCGGCGGCGCGGGGCGCGCGGACGACAGCAGGTTGCCCAGGCCGATGGCGTCCAGGTTGGGGTAGCTGCCCGGCACGAGGATGGCGCAGCGGCTGCGGAAGCCGACGTCCTGGCAGACCTCCCAGGGCTCGCCCTCGACGATCACCGACGACGCGCGGTCGTTGAAGTTGAACTGGCGGAAGTCGGGCGCGGGCTGCGTGAGCGTGACGCGCGCGCCGTGGAAGTTGTCGTGGCCGAACAGCGTGATGGCGGCGGACGCCTGGCCGGCGGCGGCGACGAGCGCGGCCAGGGCCAGCGCGCGGGGGAGGAGGGATCTCATGGTGCTCCAGTCGTTGTTCGAATCGTCGAGGCGACGCGATTGTGTCGCCGCATTCGAACAACGACAGGAGCCCCATGCGATCCATCCTTCCCCGCGCGCTCGCCGTCGCCGCGCTCGTCGCCGCCGCCGGCCAGGCGTCCGCCGCCATCACGCTGTTCGGCCACGACAACTTCCGCGGCGCGCGCGTCACGCTCACGCAGCCCGCGGCCGACTTCCGCGAGTTCAACTTCAACGACCGCGCGTCATCGGTGATCGTCGAGGGCGAGCCCTGGGAGGTCTGCCAGGACGTCGGCTTCCGCAACCGCTGCGCGATCCTCGTGCCAGGCAGCTACCCCAACCTCGACGCCGTCGGCCTGGGCAACCTGCTGTCGTCCGCGCGCCCCGCGCCGCCGCCGCCCCCGCCGCCGCCGGTGGTCGTCGCGCCACCGCCGCAACCGGCCGGCGACATCGTGTTCTACGAGCACCCGGGCTTCCACGGCCGCGACCTCAACGTCGGCGGCGAGATCGACAACTTCCAGCAGGTCGGCTTCAACGACCGCGCGTCGTCGGTGATCGTGTTCGACGGCCGCTGGGAAGTGTGCGAGCACGAGAACTTCGGCGGCCGCTGCATGATCCTGCGCCCGGGCCGCTACCCCGACCTGCGCGCGATGGGCATGAACGACATGATCTCGTCGGTGCGGCGCATCCATCGCGACGCGCGCTTCGACGACAACCGCTTCGCCCCGCCGCCGCAGCCGGTCTACGACTGGCGCCGCCGTCCGCAGGAGTTCGTCGAGGCCGTGCCCGTCGAATCCGTGCACGTGGTGTACGCCGCGCCGCAGCAGCAGTGCTGGGTCGAGCAGTCGGCCGCGCCCGCGTCGCGCACCGGCGGTGCCATCGTGGGCGGCCTGATCGGCGGCATCCTGGGCCACCAGATCGGCGACGGCCCCAATCGCGACGGCGCCACCGCCGGCGGCGCCGTGGCCGGCGCGGTCATCGGCTCGCAGATCGCCCGCGGCGCCGAAGTGCCGCAGAACGTGACGCGCTGCAACACGGTGCCGTCGCAGGCGCCCGACCACTACGACGTCTCGTACTGGTACCACGGCGTGCGCCACCACGTGCAGACGACGCTCCCGCCCGGCCCCACCATCGTGGTCAACGGCAACGGCGAACCACGCATCTGACGTCAGCGCACCTTGGTGGTGCCCTGTAGAGTCGGGCCGGCGCAACAACCGGCCCGAACGGAAGAAAAGCTCACAGCGATGTGAGCACTTTTGCCACCCGCTGCCGCCCGCCCGCGCTTATCGTGGACGGGCGACATTTCCTCTTGGCGCCGTCCTTCTCGAATCCACCCGGGTTCGACGAGTCCGGCGCCTCTTCTTTGGGGCAGCGCACGGCGCGCGCAGCGCCGTCAGCGCCCCGCGTCCGGCAGCTCGATCTTGACCTCCAGCACTTCCAGGTCGTCCTGGCGCTCGAGGTTGACCTTGATGTCCTCGGGATTGATGGACACGTATTTGGAGATGACCGCGATCAGCTCCTGCTGCAGTTGCGGCAGGTAGTCGGCCTTCGAGCGGCCGCCGCGCTCGTGCGCGAGGATGATCTGCAGCCGCTCCTTGGCGACCGACGCGGTCTTCTTCTTCTCGCCGAGCAGGAAGGAGAACAGGGACATCACTTCTTCCCTCCGAGCAGGCGCTTGAAGAAGCCGGGCTTGA
>JASLEM010000350.1 GCA_030151165.1 Burkholderiaceae bacterium | reverse complement strand
TCCGCGCGCACGCTCGGCACCGTCGCGGCGCTGAACTGGCGCGGCGTGCCGGGCCTGTGGGTCGGCGGCTCCGCGGTCTACGACGACATTGGCCAGGGCCAGCCCGGCTTCAGCGCCGGCAGCGCCAAGATGTTCATGATCGAAGGCCACGCGCGCTACCAGATCGGCGGCCTCGACCTCGCCGGCGAGGCGATCCGCGGCACGATCAACGGCGCGACGACGCTCAACGAGGGCTTCGCCGCCAGCGCGATCCCCGACCCGACGCTCGTGCCCCACCTGTTCTACGGCGGCTACGTGCAGGGCGCCTACAAGCTGTTCCAGGCCGGCGACACCATGTTCACGCCGTTCGCGCGCTACGAGATCCTGAACACGGCCGGCGGCTTCGGCTCGCTGCCGGTGTCGGCCGGCGGCGTCAAGCAGCCCGACGAGCACATCTGGACGCTGGGCGCGAGCCTGTTCATCGGCGAAGGCGTCGTGCTGAAGGCCGACTACAAGGCCTACCGCCAGCACAAGCTGCCGGACACCGACGAGCACTTCACGCTCGGCAACTCGCTGAACCTGGGCATGGGCTTCGCGTTCTGATGCCCGACGGATCCTGACTATCGACGCATGCGGGCTCTCCGCCCGGATGCTTCGGTAGGTTTGGCCGGCCCCGGAGACGTCTTCCGGGACACGGCCCTTTTTATGCAAGACGCGTCGACACGGGATCCGAGGGGTTGGGTCGACCGGGCGACGCGGCGGGAGCCGCCGATGGTTCGGGCCGTCGGCGGCTTTTTTTCAGCGGTGCGGCGTCAGCCCGGATGCGTCGGGTCGATCCAGCGCACGTCTTCCGGCGGCTCGACGGGTTCGATGTCGAGGTTCACGGCGACCGCCTGGCCGTCGCTGCGCACCAGCACGCACTCGAGCACCTCGGTCGGGCTCGCGTTGATCTCCTGGTGCGGCACGAACGGCGGCACGTAGATGAAGTCGCCGGGGCCGGCCTCGGCGGTGAACTCGAGGTGGTCGCCCCAGCGCATCCGCGCCCGGCCCTTGACGACGTAGATCACGCTCTCGAGCGGCCCGTGGTGATGCGCGCCGGTCTTCGCGTTCGGATGGATGTGGACGGTTCCCGCCCACAGCTTCTGCGCCCCGGTGCGCGCGAACGTGATCGCGGCCTGGCGATCCATGCCGGGGGTCTGCGCGGTGTTCGGGTCGAGCCGGTCGGCCGGCACCACGCGCACGCCGTCGTGCTTCCAGGGCGGGTCGCCCGCGTGGGAACGATCGTGGGCGTGGGGGTGGTCGTGCGGCTCGGTCATGGGCGGTTCCTCGCGAGGGGGTGTCGTCGGATCCTGCGGCGACTCAGTCCAGCAGTTCCTCGAGCAGCTGGAACGCCGAGCCGCCCTCGCTGCGCGACTGGCGCCGCTTCGCGAGGTACATCGCGTGGTCGGCCTGGCGCAGGAACTGCGACGCGTCGGCCGGCGCGCGGTACAGGCTGATGCCGATGCTGGTGCGCAGCCGCACGCCGGTGCCTTCCATCGGCGGCGCCATCGCCTCGACGATCTTGCGCGCGATCGCCTCGGCCTGCTCGATCGAGTCGACGCCTTCCGCGAGCACGGTGAACTCGTCGCCGCCGAGCCGCGCGACGGTGTCGCCCTTGCGCACGCAGCGCTCGAGCCGGCGTGCGAAGGCCTGCAGCGCGAGGTCGCCGGTGTGGTGGCCGAAGCAGTCGTTGATCTCCTTGAAGCCGTCCATGTCCATGAACAGCAGCGCCATCGGATGGCCGGAGCGCGACGCACGCGACACCGCCTTCTCGAGCGCCTCCATGAACGCGCGCCGGTTCGCGAGGCCGGTCAGGCCGTCGCACAGGGCGAGCGCGCGCAACTGCTGCTCGAGGTGCTTGCGCTGCGAGACGTCGTGCGCGAACGCGGTGAGCTCCCAACGGCCGTCGACGCGCGTCGCGGTCAGGCTCAGCTCGATCGCCAGCTCGCGCCCGGCGCGATCCACGGCCGGCACCGCGACGCGCTGGTGCACGTCCTCCAGGCGTTCCGACGCGGCGAAGCCGGCCACGATGCGCGCGAACTCGCCGCGCAGCGCGGGCGGCACGATCAACTCGGACACCGGCTGCCCCATCGCCTCGATCGGCGCCCAGCCGAACAGGCGCTCCGCGGCGCGGTTCCATTGCGACACGCGGCCGCCGTCGTCCATCGACACGACCGCGTCATGCGCCTGTTCGAGCATCGCGCGCATGCGCTCCTCGTTGCCGCGCAGCCGGGCCTCGGCGCGGCTGCGCGCGTCGATCGCCATCTGCTTGCCCAGCGCGCCCGCGAGCGTGCCGGCCATCAGCCCCAGCAGTTCCACGTCGCCGGCATCGAACGCATGCGCCCGATCGAAGAACACCTTCAACACGCCGATCGCCGCCCCGGACTGGAACAGCGGCGTGCAGATGATCGAGCGCACGCCGATGCGGCGCGAGGCCTCGCGGTCGACGCGCTCGTCGGTCTCGCAATCGGCGCAGCACTGCACGGTGGCGGTGCGCACGCACAGCCCCGACAGGCTCGTCGCGCGCGGCAGGCGCATGCCCACGCGCGGCGCGCAGTCGCCGCTGAAGCAGGCGCAGACGGTGTCGTCGCCGTCGACGAGCTCCACCGCCACGCCCTGGGCGGCGGTGAGCTCGCGCAGGTGGTCGACGACCAATTGGGAATAGCGGTCGAGATCGAGGTCGGCCTGGACGAGAAGCGACTGCGTATGGATGACGCGCTCGAGCCGCTCGAGGCGGTCGAGCCGGCGCTCAACTGGATGCATGGAAATCCCCCGGGCGCCGAATCTCGCACTTGCTCGCATGCCCGAAAGCGCCGCTTGCATGTGCCTGCAATGACGTGCGCCGCGGTTCCCGGCCTGGCGACCGGGTGGTCGCGCGCCGGCAAGTTTCCGTGTTCGAATCCCTCCCGCCAGTATGCGGGCAGGCCGGCGCGTTGTCCAATGCGTCGAACCCGCGCCCCGACGTGCGCCCGCGCGGACGCTCCCGCCCGCAAACGCCCGCGGCGCCGCACCGTTCCCGAACCGTCGATCCACCGAGGATGATCATGTCGAACCCCACCCTGTCGAAAAGCCCGCGCGCCGCGTGCCGGCTGCAGTGCCTGGCGATCGTCGGCGCGCTGTGGCTCACCGGATGCGCCACGCCCGCCGCCGGGCCCGCGGCACCGGTGCGCGCCGTTTCCGCGGCCCCGTCCCTCCCGGACGCCGCGCCGGCCTGGATCGAATGGGGCCCGGCGCCGATGGCGCGCACGGTGGTCGATGCCGGCACCGCCTGCCCGACGCTCTCGGTCGACGGCCGCCCGCTGCCGATGGCGCTGCGCGTG
>JASLEM010000294.1 GCA_030151165.1 Burkholderiaceae bacterium | reverse complement strand
GTGGCGGCGATGAGCAGCGCGTAGGCGTCCATCACGCGGCCTTCGCGACCGCCGCGTGGCGGCGCTTTTGCGACGACTCCCATCGCAGGCGGTAGTGGATCAAGGTGTCGCTCGCGAGCAGCGAGAACAGCAGCACGCCCTGGAACACGCCGGTGAGCGACTTGGGCAGGCCCAGGCGCGACTGCGCGAGCTCGCCGCCGATGTAGAACAGGCTCATCAGGATCGAGGAGAACAGGATGCCGACCGGGTGCAGCCGGCCGACGAAGGCGACGATGATGGCCGCGAAGCCGTAGCCGGCCGGCACGTAGGGCGTGAGCTGGCCGAGCGGCCCCGCCACCTCGAACGCGCCGGCCAGGCCCGCCATGCCGCCCGACAGCAGCAGCGCCAGCCACAGCGCGCGCCGCGACGAGAAGCCCGCGTAGCGCGCGGCCGCGGGCGCGAGGCCGCCGACCTGCAGCTGGAAGCCGGCCGCCGACCGGAACTGGAACAGCCAGAACGCCACGACGGACACGAGCGCGAACACGAAGCCGATGTTCACGCGCAGGCCCGTGAACAGGCGCGGGATCCGGGTGGCGTCGAGGAAGGTGATCGTCTGCGGGAAGTTGTAGCCCGCCGGATCCTTCCACGGGCCGTAGACCAGGTAGTTCAGCACCTGGTCGGCGACGTAGACCAGCATCAGGCTGACGAGGATCTCGCTCGCGTTCGCGCGATCGCGCAGGAACGCGACGACCGCCGCCCACGCCATCCCGCCCAGCACGCCGGCCGCGAGGATGGGCGCGACGATCCAGCGGCTCGTGTCCGGCCCGGCCATCATCGCGACCCCCGACGCCGCGATCGCGCCGAGCACGAACTGCCCTTCGGCGCCGATGTTCCACACGTTCGCGCGATAGCAGACCGCCAGGCCCAGGCCGATCAGCATCAGCGGCGTCGCCTTCACCGCGAGCTCGGAGACCGCGTACGCGCCCTTGAACGGTTCGACGAAGAACATCGACAACCCGCGCACCGGATCCTTGCCCAGCAGCGCGAACAGCACGATGCCGGCCACGACCGTGATCGCGAGCGCGAGCAGCGGCGAGGCGATCGACATCCCCTTGCTCGGCGCCGGCCGCGCCTCAAGCTTCAGCATGCGAGGCCTCCGTCGCCGCGTCCGTCCACAACCCGCTCATCCATTCGCCGACCTGCTCGCGCGTCGCCTGCGCCGCGGGGACGGACGGCGACACGCGGCCGCGCGCGATCACGACGAGGCGGTCGGAGATCTCGAACAGCTCGTCGAGATCCTCGCTCACCACCAGCACCGCGCAGCCCGCGTCGCGCAGCGCGATCAGCTCGCCGCGGATCTGCGCCGCGGCGCCGACGTCCACGCCCCAGGTCGGCTGCGACACGATCAGCAGCGTCGGCTTCGCGTCGATCTCGCGGCCGACGATGAACTTCTGCAGGTTGCCGCCCGACAGGCTCTTCGCCGTCGCCTGCGGGCCGCCGGCCTTCACGTTGAAGCGCGCGATCAGGTGCTGCGCGAGCGCCGCGGCGCGCGACGGCGCGATCCAGCCGCCGCGGCCGACGGGCTCGTCGCGCGTCAGCAGCGTGTTCTGCGCGAGCGACAGCGACGGCACCGCGCCGCGCCCGAGCCGCTCCTCGGGCACGAAGTGCAGACCCTCGCGCCGGCGCCGGCGCGGCGAGTGGCGGCCGATCGGCTGGCCGAACAGGCGGATCGACTCAGGCACCGCGCGCGCGTCCTCGCCGGACAGCGCCGCCATCAACTCCTGCTGCCCGTTGCCCGACACGCCCGCCACGCCGACGATCTCGCCTTCGCGCACGTCGAACGCGACGTCGGCGAGGTCGACGCCGAACGCGCCCAGCCGCGGCAGCGCCAGCGCGCGCACCTCGAGCACCGGCCGGCCCGGCTTCGCGACGTCGTGCCGCAGCTGCGGCGGCTCCGCGCCGATCATCAGGCGCGACAGGCTCGCGTTGCTCTCCCGCGTCGGGTCGACCTCGCCCGTCACGCGGCCGCCGCGCAGCACCGTGCAGTGATGGCACAGCGCGCGGATCTCGTCGAGCTTGTGGCTGATGTACAGGATGCTGCAGCCCTCCGCCGCGAGCTGGCGCAACGTGACGAACAGCGCGTCGACGGCCTGCGGCGTCAGCACGGACGTCGGCTCGTCGAGGATCAGCAGCCGCGGCTTCGTGAGCAGCGCGCGCACGATCTCGACGCGCTGGCGCTCGCCGACCGACAGCGTGTGCACGGGCCGCAGCGGATCGACCGCGAGGCCGTAGACGCCCGCGACCTCGACGATGCGCTGCGTGACCTCGGCCAGCGACATCGACTTGTCCAGCCCCAGCCAGACGTTCTCGGCGGCGGTGAGCGTGTCGAACAGGCTGAAGTGCTGGAACACCATCGCGATGCCGAGCGCGCGGGCTTCCTGCGGATTGCGGATCTCGACCTCGCGGCCGTCCCACAGCATGCGGCCCTCGTCGGGCTGGACCGCGCCGTAGATGATCTTCATCAACGTCGACTTGCCGGCGCCGTTCTCGCCGAGGACGGCGTGGATCTCGCCGGGCTTCACGCGCAGCGACACGCGGTCGTTGGCCTTGACCGCGGGGTATTGCTTGCTGATGTCGGCCAGTTCGAGGCGCAGCATTTGTCTCAGGATTCTTGGGGTCGGCGTTCGAATCGCCGGACGCCGGCGACCCATGCGGCGACGAGGTTGCGGTCGTCCGCGAGCGTCATCCAGGCGAACAGTCGTTCATGCAAGCCGCGTGCCACGGCGTGGCGCTGCGCGGCCACCGAGCCGACGGCCGGATCCCACACGCAGACGTCCGCCATGGCGCCGGCCTCGAGGCTGCCGATCTCGTGCTCGAGGTGCAGCGCCTTCGCCGCGCCGCGCGTGGCGGCGTGCAGCGCGGCCCAGGCGGTCAGGCGCTCGCCGCGCATCGCCTGCACCTTGTAGGCATCGGCCATCGTGCGCAGCATCGACAGGCTCGTGCCGCCGCCGACGTCCGAGCCGAGGCTCACCGCGACGCCGGCGTCGGCCGTGCCGCGCCAGTCGAACAGGCCGCTGCCGAGGAACAGGTTGGACGACGGGCTGTGCGCGACCTGCGCGCCGGCGTCGGCGAGCGCGCGGCGGTCGTCGGCGTCGAGCCAGATGCCGTGCGCGAAGACGCTGCGCTCGTGCAGCAGGCCGGCGCGGGCGTAGACGTCGAGGTAGCTGCGCGCGTCGGGGAACAGCGTGCGCACCCAGTCGACCTCGGCGCAGTTCTCGGCGAGGTGCGTCTGCATGTAGACGCCCGCATGGCAGCGGCACAGCCGCCCCGCCATCGCGAGCTGTTCGGGCGAGCTGGTCGGCGCGAAGCGCACGGTGACGGCGTACGACAGGCGGCCGTTGCCGTGCCAGCGCTCGATCAGCTCGGTGCACTCGCGCTCGGCGACCTCGACGTCGTCGCGCAGCTCGGGCGGCGCGTTGCGGTCCATCAGCACCTTGCCGGAGATGAGCCGCATGTCGCGCGCCCGCGCCGCCTCGAACAGCCGGTCGACGCTGACCTTGTGCACTGTCGGGAAGACGACCGCGCTGGTGGTGCCGTGCGCGATCAGCGCGTCGACGAAACGCTCCGCGCCCTCGCGCGCGATGACCTCGTCGGCGTAGCGCGCCTCGGCCGGGAAGGTGTGCGTCTCGAGCCAGTCGAGCAGCGCGGTGCCGTAGCTGCCGATGACGTCCAGCTGCGGGCTGTGGACGTGCGTGTCGACGAAGCCGGGCAGGATCAGCCGGCCCGCGTGGTCGTGCCGCTCCCAGTCGCCGGAGAGCGGCTCGGCGGCGGGCTGCGCGCCGACGATGCGGCCGTCGTCGACCAGCAGCCAGTGGTCGGGCCGCCAGCGCACGCCGGCGGGATCGACCTCGCCCCAGCCGGGCGCGGCGGTGAAATCGAGCAGGTCGCCGCGCAGCGCGATGCGGGCGCGCCGGGAGGTCGATGAAAAGGCGGCGGCGTTCATGAAGACCGTCATTCTCGGGCCGATCGTCCGTTGACGGCCGCGCGGGGTCGCGCCGCGACGTTGCGGGCGACGTCGCGCACCTGCTCGCGCAGCCAGCGCACCGACGCCGATTCGTGCGTCAGGTCGTGCCACAGCTGGTAGTACGCGAGCGGCGGGAACGCCACCGGGCAACGCACGATGCGCACCGGCAGCACGCCCACGTAGCGCGAGCAGAAGAGCCGCCCGGTCGTCAGCACGAGCAGGCTGCCCGCGACCATCGGCGGGATCAGCGCGAAGTGGCCGCTGCGCACGGTGATGTTGCGCTGCAGGCCCAGCTTGACGAGGTGGTCGTCGATCACGCCGCGCGCGCCCTGGTAGTTCGGGTTCGGCGCGATGTGCTCGCACGACATGTACTTCTCGACCGTCCAGCCGCGCCCGACGCCGGCGCGCACGATCGGGTGGTCGTCGGCGACGAGGCAGACGACCTCGTCGCTCACGAGGCGCCCCAGGTGCAGCTCCTCGGGCGGCGTGAGCCAGTTGCCGATCACGAGGTCGACCTCGCCCTGCGCGAGGCTTTGCCGGTAGTCGAAGTGGCTGGACAGCGGCTGCAGCTCCACGCGCACCTGCGGCGCATGCTGCTTCACGTGCAGCACCAGCGCGGGCAGGAAGCCCGGATCCATGAAATCGCTGGCGGCGATGCGGAAGGTGGTGGTGCTGGTCTGCGGGTCGAAGCCGGTGCGCCGCGTGCGCGGGCTGAAGAGGCGGTCGGCCTCGTTCAGCAGGTTGGTGGCGGGCGCCAGCAGCGCCTGGGCGTAGGCGGTGGGCGTCATGCCGTTGCCGGCGCGCACCAGCAGCGAATCGCCGGTGAGCTCGCGCAGGCGCTTCAGCTGCGCGCTGACGGCGGGCTGGGAGCTTTGCAGGCGCAAGGCGGCGCGCGACACACTGCGTTCGGTGATCAAGGTGTGAAGCACACGGATGAGATGGAGCTCGATCTTGTCGAACTCCGAACGCGACGCCATATGACCTGGTGGATAGCCCGTATGCGGCTCATTGTATTCAGAACCGCGCGCGCGGGCGTACCTTCGGACGCACGATGTCATCGCGCGAAATCCCCGACGACCCGGCCGGCCACCTGCCGGAAATACGGTTCTTCCACCGGGGAGAGGTCGTGCGCGTGGCGGGCTCGCCCGCCACGCGCACCGTCCTCGACTGGCTGCGCGAGGACGCGCGCCGCACCGGCACCAAGGAAGGCTGCAACGAGGGCGATTGCGGCGCGTGCACCGTCGTGGTCGGCGAGCTGCCCGAGCACACCGACACCCCCGCCGCGGCCGTCCGCGGCCTGCGCCTGCGCCCGGCCAACGCGTGCATCCGCTTCCTGCCGACGCTGCACGGCAAGGCGCTGTTCACCGTCGAGGACCTGAAGGCGCCCGCGGCACACGGCGGCGCGTTGCATCCGGTGCAGCAGGCGCTGGTCGACTGCCACGGCTCGCAGTGCGGCTTCTGCACGCCGGGCTTCGCGATGACGATGTGGTGCTCGTACGAGAACCACACCGCCGCCGGCATCCGCCCCGACCGCGCGCAGCTGGCCGACGAGCTCGCCGGCAACCTCTGCCGCTGCACCGGCTACCGCCCGATCCTCGACGCCGGCGAGCGCATGTTCGACCTCGCCGCCGTCGCCCTCGACACCGAGCCGGTCGTCGCCGCGTTGCGCGCGATCGGCCACGACGACCTGCCGATGACCACCACCGCCCCGAAGACGCTCTCCGAACTCGCCGCGATGCGCCTCGCCCGCCCCGACGCCCGCCTGCTCGCCGGCGGCACCGATGTCGGCCTGTGGGTCACCAAGCAACTGCGCGACCTCGGCGAGGTCATCCCGATCCTGGAGGTCGACGAACTCAAGCAGGTCGAGGAGACAGCCGACGGCCTGCGCATCGGCGCCGGGGTGTCGCTCGAGACGGCCTGGGCCGCGCTCGCCGCGCGCTGCCCGTCGCTGACCGAGGCGTGGCGGCGCTTCGCGTCGCCGCCGATCCGCCATGGCGGCACGATGGGCGGCAACGTCGCCAACGGCTCGCCGATCGGCGACTCCGCGCCCGTGCTCATGGCGCTCGACGCCCACCTCGAGCTGCGCCTCGGCGAGCGCGTCCGGCGCGTCGCGCTGCACGAGTTCTACACCGGCTACCAGCGCAACCAGCTCGAGCCCGGCGAGTTCGTGCAGGCGATCGTCGTGCCGCCCCGCGCGTGGGCGCGCCAGGTGCGCGCGTACAAGATCAGCAAGCGCTTCGACTCCGACATCTCCGCCGTCTTCGCCGCCTGCGCGATCGAGCTCGACGGCGGCCACGTCGCGGACGTGCGCCTTGCGTTCGGCGGGCTCGCGGCCGTCGTGCGCCGCGCGATGACCGCCGAGGCCACGCTGCTCGGCCAGCCCTGGAGCGCCTCGACGATGGCCGCCGCGCAGGCCGCGCTCGCCGCGGACTTCACGCCGCTCGGCGACATGCGCGCCAGCGCCGCCTACCGCCTGCGCGTCGCGCAGAACCTGCTGCAGAAGTTCTGGCTCGAGACGCAGGCCGCCGCCGACGACCCCGCCGTCCCGACGCGCGAGACCTCGGTGTGGACGCGCGCCTGACATGACCGCCACGCCGCCGCGACACCTGCAGCCGCCGTCGGCGACCGCGGGCATGGGCGCGTCGCGGCCGCACGAGTCGGCGCACCTGCACGTCGCCGGCGCGGCGACCTACATCGACGACATCCCCGAGCTCGCCGGCACGCTGCACGCGGCGCTCGGGCTGTCGCCGGTCGCGCACGGGCGGCTCGTGTCGACGGCGCTCGATCGCGTCCGCGCAATGCACGACGTCGTCGACGTCTTCGTCGCCGGCGACTTCCCCGGCGGCAACGATTGCGGCCCGATCGTCCACGACGACCCGATCCTCGCCGACGGCAGCGTGCGCTACCTCGGCCAGCCGGTGTTCGCGGTCATCGCCCGCACGCGCGGCGCCGCGCGACGCGCGGCCGCGCTCGCGCGCGAGCCCGGCGTGCTGCGGATCGAGCCGCTGGAGGCCGTGCTCTCGCCGCGCGAGGCGCATGCGCGCGGGCAGTACGTGCTGCCGCCGATCCATCTGTCGCGCGAGACGACCGACGGCGGCGCGCGGGCCGCGCTCGCCGCGGCGCCGCATCGGCTGGAAGGCCAGCTCGAGGTCGGCGGCCAGGAGCAGTTCTACCTCGAAGGCCAGATCAGCTACGCCGTGCCGACCGAGGACGACGGCCTGCGCGTGCATTGCTCGACGCAGCACCCGTCCGAGATGCAGCACCTCGTCGCGCACGCGCTGGGGCTGCAGTCGCACCACGTGCACGTCGAGTGCCGGCGCATGGGCGGCGGCTTCGGCGGCAAGGAGTCGCAGTCGGCGCTGTTCGCGTGCGTCGCGGCGCTGGCGGCACAGCGGCTCGCGCGCCCGGTCAAGCTGCGGCTCGACCGCGACGACGACTTCCTCGTCACCGGCCGCCGGCACTGCTTCTCGTACGACTACGACGTCGGCTTCGACGACCAGGGTCGCATCCTCGGGCTCGCGCTGACGATGATCTCGCGCGCGGGCCATTCGGCCGACCTCTCGGGGCCGGTCATGACGCGCGCGCTGTGCCACGTCGACAACGCGTACTGGCTGCCGGACGTCGAGCTGCACGGCTTCTCGGCGCGCACCAACACGCAGAGCAACACCGCGTTCCGCGGCTTCGGCGGGCCGCAGGGCGCGATCGTCACCGAGGTGTTGATGGAGGCCATCGCGCGCGAACTGCGGCTCGACCCGCTCGACGTGCGCCGCGCCAACTACTACGGCCGCGACGATCGCAACACGACGCCGTACGGCCAGACGGTCAAGGACAATGTCATCGCCGCGCTGACCGACGAGCTCGAGGCCACCAGCGACTACCGCGCGCGCCGCGCCGCGATCGACGCGTACAACGCGGGCAGCGTGTTCCTCAAGCGCGGCCTCGCGCTGACGCCGGTGAAGTTCGGCATCTCGTTCAACGTGCGGCACCTGAACCAGGCCGGCGCGCTGGTGCACGTGTACGCCGACGGCTCGATCCTCGTGAACCACGGCGGCACCGAGATGGGCCAGGGCATCAACACCAAGGTGGCGCAGGTCGTCGCGCACGAGCTGGGCGTCGCGTTCGCCCGCGTGCGCGTCACGGCCACCGACACGCAGAAGGTCGCCAACACCTCGGCCACCGCGGCGTCGACCGGCAGCGACCTGAACGGCAAGGCCGCACAGAACGCCGCCGCGACGATCCGCAAGCGGCTCGCCGACTTCGCCGCGCGCACGTTCGGCGGCGACGCGGCCGAGGTGCGTTTCGAGCACGACGCCGTCGTCGTGCACGGCGAGACGATCGCGTTCCCCGATCTCGTGCGCCGTGCCTACGAGGATCGCGTGCAGCTCTGGTCGGACGGCTTCTACGCGACGCCCGGCCTGCGCTGGAACCCGGCCGCGACGAAGGGCCAGCCGTTCTACTACTTCAGCTACGGGGCGGCGGTGTCGGAGGTGATCGTGGACACGCTCACCGGCGAGTCGCGCGTGCTGCGCACGGACGTGCTGCACGACGTCGGCCGCTCGATCAACCCGGCGCTCGACATCGGCCAGATCGAGGGCGCGTTCATCCAGGGCATGGGCTGGCTGACGACCGAGGAGCTGGTGTGGCATCCGCAGACGGGGATGCTCACGACGCACGCGCCGAGCACGTACAAGATCCCGACCGCCAACGACTGCCCGCCGGTCTTCAACGTGAAGCTGTTCGACAACGAGAACGTCGAGGACAGCATCCACCGCAGCAAAGCCGTCGGCGAGCCGCCGCTGCTGCTCGCGTTCTCGGTGTTCCTCGCGATACGGGACGCCGTATCCGCCGCAGGCGACCGGCGCGTCGACCCGCCGCTGCGCGCGCCCGCGACCTGCGAGGCGATCCTCGACGCGATCGACTTCGTGAAGGCGCGGTGCTGACATGGACCGCGACACGCGCCTCGCCGCCGTCCACTGGCTGGAGCAGCGCATCCCGGCCGTGGTGGTGGAGATCGCGCAGGCCCGCGGCTCGGCGCCGCGCGGCGCGGGCACGCGCATGCTCGTCTCGGCGGTGCAGTCCATCGGCACGATCGGCGGCGGGCACCTGGAGTTCAAGGCGCTGGCCGCGGCGCGGGCGATGCTCGCCGCGCGCGACGTCGCGCAGGACGCCGCGCCACGCCGCGAGCACTATCCGCTCGGGCCAGCGCTCGGGCAATGCTGCGGCGGCACGGTCGACCTCGACTATCGCCGACTCGACGCCGACGCCCTCGCCGCCTGGCCTCGCCCCGAACCGCTGTTCCACCTCCAGCTCCACGGCGCCGGCCACGTCGGCCACGCGATCGCGACACTGCTAGCGACACTCGACGTCACGGTCGACTGGATCGACGAACGCGACGACGTGTTCCCGCCGACCACCACGCTCGGCACGCCCTGGCCCGACGCGATCCGCCGAGTGTCGGGCGACGGGGCCGAGCACGAGGCCGCGGGCGCCGTCGCCGGCACGTTCTTCCTCGTGTTGACCCACGACCACGCGCTCGACTTCCGCATCACCGAAGCCATCCTGAAGCGCGGCGACTTCGGCTTCCTGGGGCTGATCGGCTCGAAGTCCAAGCGCGCCCGCTTCCTGCACCGGTTCGAGGATCGCGGCGTCGCGCCGGCGCAGCTCGCGCGACTGCACTGCCCGGTCGGCGTCGCCGGCATCGAGGGCAAGCAGCCGGAGGTGATCGCGATGGCCGTCGTCGCGCAGTTGCTCCAGGCCGGCGCGCAGGCGCGGGCCGGCGCGGCGCTCAGTCTCGAGACGCGCCGGCTTCGTACCACCGTTTGAGCGCGTCGCGCTCGGCGTCGGTGATGCGCGTCGCGTTGTTCAGCGGCATCGCCTTCAACACCACCGCCTGCTGGTAGACCTGCGGCGCGTGCGCGAGGATGCCGTCGGGGGTATCGAGCCGCACGTTCTTGTTCGCGAAGTTTGCGTTGTGGCAGACGCTGCAGCGCTCGCTCGCGATGCGTTGCACCTCGGCGAAGTGGACGGGCGGGGCCGCCGCCGCGACCGCGGGTGCGGCGGTCGAGGTCGCCGCCGCGCCCGACGACGGGGCCGTCGACGCCGGCGCCAGCCACGCGCCGATCGCGACCAGCACCGCGACACCCGCCGCCGCCCACTCCCACGGCGTGCGCCGGCCCTGCACGCGCGCCTTGTGCCGCAGCACGAAGGACTGGCGGATCAGCGCCCCCGCGGCCATCAGCGCGACGAGCACGATCCAGTTGCCTTCCGCCCCGTGCAGGAACGCGTAGTGGTTGCTGAGCATCGCGGCCAGCACCGGCAGCGTGAAATAGGTGTTGTGCACGCTGCGCTGCTTCGCGCGCCGGCCGTGTGCCGGGTCGACGGGCAGGCCGCCCTTCATCTGCGCGATCACCTTGCGCTGGCCCGGGATGATCCACACGAACACGTTGGCGCTCATCGCGGTGGCCATCATCGCGCCCACCAGCACGAAGGCCGCGCGGCCCGCGAACCAGTGGCACGCGAGCCAGGACGCGAACGCCACGAGCAGCGCGATCAGCGCGCCCGCGAACTTCTGCGCGTGCGCGCCGCCGCGGCCGTCGAAGGCGCGGCAGACGAGGTCGTAGCCGATCCAGAACACGGCAAGGAACGACAGCGCCGTCGCCACCGCCGCCGGCGCCGACCACGCGTGCACGTGCGGGTCGATCAGGAAGGTGTTCGCCTGGAACAGGTAGATCGTCGTGAACAGCGCGAAGCCGGTGAGCCACGTCGAGTAGCTTTCCCAGAAGAACCAGTGCAGGTGCTCGGGCAGCGTGCGCGGCGCGACCAGGTATTTCTGCGGGTTGTAGAAGCCCCCGCCGTGCACGGCCCACAGCTCGCCGTCAACACCCTTGTCGACCAGCTCGGGGTCGGTCGGCTTGACCAGGCTCGAGTCGAGGAACACGAAGTAGAACGACGACCCGATCCAGGCGATCGCGACGATCACGTGCGCCCAGCGCAGCAGGAAGTTGAGCCAGTCGAGGAGGTAGGCGTCCATCGATGTTGCGGGGTCAGCTGCCGCGGTAGGTCGAGTAGGCCCAGGGGCTCGCGAGCAGCGGCACGTGGTAGTGCGCGTCGTCGGCGAGGCCGAAGTCGATCGTCACGCGGTCGAGGAAGGGCGGGTCGGGCAGCGCGACGCCGCGGGCGCGGAAATACGCGGCGACGTCGAACGCGAGGCGATAGCGCCCGGCGACGAACGCAGCGCCTTCGAGCAACGGCGCGTCGGCGCGGCCGTCGGCGTTCAACGCGAGCTGGCACAGCGCGAGCGGGCGGTCGAAGTCGCCTTCGAGCCGGTACAGCGTCACGCCCATCGCCGCCGCGGGGCAACCGTTCATCGTGTCGAGCACGTGCGTCGTCAGGCGTCCCATCGCGCGGCTCCCGTCATTGCGCCGGCACGCCGTCGCGCCATTGCGGCCAGCGGGCGACGATGTCCGACACCAGCGGCCACGCCGCGTTGTAGAGGTTGGCGGTCGAGATCGGGAAACCGCCGGACTGCGCGTTCAGCGAATCGACCGCGGCCTGCCCCGGGTGCGGCCGGTCGAAGTTCGCGCCCGTGCGCAGCACCGCGACGCGCGCGATGTCCAGCCGGCCCGCCGCCGCGCCGCGGCGCAGCGCCTCGTAGGTCGCGTTGTCCTCCTGCTGCGTCGTGCAGTAGGTGCCCTTGCCATCGGTCAGGAGCTGCGTCCACGCCGTGGCGCGGGCACCGAGCTGCGCGCCGTGCCACCACGTGTCGCCGCCCAGCGTGTCGCACTGGAGCACGGCCGGGGCCGAGCGCGCCGCGGCCTGCGGATAGCGCTGGCGATAGGCCTTGGCGGTGTCGTTGTCGGCCAGCTGCGCGTGGCTCGAGAGCGCGAGCGCGCGCTGCAGCAGCGCCTCGTCGAGCCTGAACACCTCGGTGCCGTAGTCCGGCTTCGGCTTGACGGACGGATCGTCCGCGCCGATGCCGACGTAGCCGGTGGGCCACGCGGCGGGCTTGTCGCGCCCGTCGAACTCCTGCTGCAGGCCGAAGTCGACGAGGTAGCGCGCCCAGGCCGCCGAGCCGATGGTGGCGACGTCCGGGTCGATGCCCGCGATGCCGGTGACGACGAAGTACGTGTGCGTGAGGTCGAACTGCGGGCTCAGCGCGAGCGCCATCGTCGACGCCGCGGCGTTGGCGTGGCCCATGCCGGTCGTCATCACGCAGACGTCGGTCGCGGTGCACTTGATGTCGGGATAGTCAGTCGACAGGCCCGGCACGCGATAGGTCTGCGCGATCGGCAACTGCTTGAGCCACGGCTCGGCCTCGGGGCCGAACATCGTGACGAGCATCACCTTGACGGGACGCGGCGCGGCCGGCGCCGTCGACGCGGGGCTGGCGCAGCCGGCGAGCCACGCGAGCGCCGAGACGGCGAGGCAGGCGGTGGCGGCACGAAGACGGGGCATGGGCGTTCCTGGGAAAAGAGGCGCGGATCGAGAGGGCGGCACGACCAGTGTACGGAGCACGTGCGGCGCGGCGCAAACCTGGGAATGCTGTCAGGTTTCGATGGGCCGCACATAAGCGCTGGCGGATAGCAGCCATCTGCATCCGCTGATCGACCGACCCACGGGCGACGCCGTCAAGCGGTCGGGGTCTATGCCCAAAGTCGGTTGCGGCGGACCCTGGATCGGCCTACTGTCGGTCGCTCCGGCATCTCACCCCTGAAAGGAAACATCATGAAGATCAAGCGGACCGGCTCGGCGGCGTGGCAAGGCGGCATCAAGGATGGCAAGGGCGCGATCTCCACGCAGAGTGGCGCGTTGAAGGCGTACCCCTACGGCTTCTCGAGCCGCTTCGAAGGCCTGCCGGGCACCAATCCCGAGGAGCTGATCGCGGCGGCGCATGCCGGCTGCTTCACGATGGCGCTGTCGCTGATCCTCGGCGAGGCCAAGCTCACGGCGACGCAGATGGACACCCGCGCCGAAGTCACCCTCGAGCAGGACGGCGCGGGCTTCTCGATCACGGCCGTCCACCTCACGCTGCGCGCCACCGTGCCGGGCGCGACGGCCGAGACCTTCGCCGAGCTCGCCGGCGCGGCCAAGGCCAACTGCCCGGTGTCGAAGCTGCTGAAGGCCGAGATCACGCTCGACGCGGCGCTCGAGGCCTGAGACGCCTCGTCAGAGTTCGAGCGGCTTCAGGACGGCGCGGTTCAGCGCGCCGTCGATGTCCGACTCCCACGCCGAGCGCGGCAGCTCGAACACCAGCTCCACCTCGATCCCGTTCGGATCGGTCAGGTGGATGCTGTGCGTGGCGCCGCGCTCGATGAGCCGGCGCAGTTCGACGCCGCGTGAGTGCAGGAAGCGGATCTGCGCGCGCCAGGCCTGCTCGCTCGGGTACTCGATGGCGACGTGGTCGAGCGTCTGCGGCAACTGGCCGTCCGGCGCTTCCGCGGCGCCGGGCTGGTACAGCGCGATGTCGTGATGGTGCAGGCGGCCCTCGCGCTCGCCGCTGTAGAAGCGCGTCGGCGGCAGGCCGTCGGGGCGCGCGCGGCGCGAGGTGCCGACGTGGCGGAAGCCGAGCAGCTCGGTCCAGAAGCGGTGCGATTCGTCGATGTCGCGCACGTTCAGCACGAGGTGGTTGAGGCCGGTCGGCGCTTGCGCCGCGGGCGCGGGCTGCGCGTGGGCGGGTTGATTCGCGGTCATGCGGTTCTCCAGATAGGGATGGTCGCCGTCAACTCCGGTCGACCGCCATCGCGGCGGCGTCGATGGCGGCGCCGACCGCTTGCGCCTGCTCGTCGCTCAGCGGCCCGCGCGCGAGACGCGTGCGCACCGCCAGCGCGAGGTTCTCGAGCGCCTGCGCGACGCGCGGCGGCGGCGTGCTGCCGGCGCGTTCGCCGTGCGACTGGCGCATGCGCGCGAGCAGCGCATCGACCGTCGGCCGATACGCCTCGAGATGCGCGCGCCCGTCGGGCGTGATCGCGTGCAGCTTCTTCGCGCCGTCGCTGGCGTCGACGCGGACGTGGCCGAGTTCCTCGAGCAGGGTCAGGGTCGGATAGATGACACCTGGGCTGGGGCTGTACGCCCCGCCGGTACTCTCCTCGATCGCCTTGATCAGCTCGTAGCCGTGCCTGGGCTTCTCGCCGATCAGGTGCAGCACGAGCAGGCGGAGATCCCCATGGGCGAAGAGGCGTCGCCGCTCCCCTCGCCCGCCACGGTCACGCCCGTCGGAGCGGTGGTGGTGCTCGTGGTCGTCGTGGTGACTGTGGTGCTCGCGCCGCGAGGAGCAGCGTCCGCGGCCATGGCCGGAATGTCGGTGGGACATGGGTGGGGTCTCGAATTAGATATATCTAATTCATGATATATCTGATTCCCAAGCCACCGCAACCCCCTCCGCGGCGCACGGTCGCGCCTCGGACGACAAAGAGGCCTGGACGCGCTCCCACGCGACCGGGCCCCGAAAACTGGAAGGCGACGTCGCGCCGCGATTCAGGCCGCCATCGGCTCCGGCACGGGCACGCACTGCGTGCCGAGCGCGAAGTCGACCGCCGCCAGCGCGTGCAGGCGCGTGGTGTCGAACAGCGGCACGTCGACATGCGCCTGGTCGAGGATCATCGGCAGCTCGGTGCAGCCGAGGATCACGCCGTCGGCGCCGCGCGCGACCTGGTGGGCGACGATGTCGCGCAGGGCTTCGCGCGACGCGTCGCGGACGATGCCCTGGCACAGCTCGTCGAAGATGACGCGGTGCACCTCGTCGCGGTGCCCGGCCTCCGGCACCACGCACTCGATGCCCTGCCGCGCGAGGCGCTCGACGTAGAAGCGCTGCTCCATCGTGTAGCGCGTGCCGAGCAGCGCCACGCGCCGGCAGCCGGCGGCGTTGATCGCGTGCCCGGTGACGTCGGCGATGTGCAGCAGCGGCACGCCGAGCGCGGCCTGCACCTCCGGCGCGACGCGGTGCATCGTGTTCGTGCCGATCAGCACGCAGTCGGCGCCGGCGTGCTCGAGGCCGCGGCCGGCGTCGGCCAGCAGGCGCGCGAGCTCGTCCCAGGCGCCGGACTTCTGGCGCCGCACGACGTCCTCGAAGTCCAGGCTGCACAACTGGATCCGCGCGGAGCGCAGGCCGCCGAGTCGGCGCGCGACCTCGCGGTTGATGACCTGGTAGTACAACGCGGTGGATTCCCAGCTCATGCCGCCGATCAGGCCGATGGATTTCATGCGTGCGTCCGCCTTGGTTTCGATGGGAGAATTCTGTTGGCGGATGAGTAGAATCGCCTGCCAGAATCAGGCACTGTCGCGCTGACATTTAGAAACACATTCCCCTCCGATCGCCTCAAGTGAAACTGGATTCCATCGACAGCAAGATCCTCGCGATCCTCCAGGTCGACGCGGAGCAGCAGATCGCCCAGATCGCGGAGCAGGTGGGCCTGTCGACGACGCCATGCTGGCGTCGCATCCAGCGCATGAAGGAGGCCGGCGTCATCAAGGGACAGGTGACGCTGGTGGATCCGAAGAAGGTCAACGTCGGCGTGACGGTGTTCGTGCAGGTGCGCACCAGCACGCACACGCAGAAGTGGTTCGACCAGTTCCGTGCCGCCGTGCAGGCGATCCCCGAGGTGGTGGAGTTCTACCGGATGAGCGGCGACGTCGACTACCTGCTGCGCGTCGTCGTGCCGGACATCGCCGCCTACGACGCCGTCTACAAGCGCCTGATCGCCGGCACGAACCTGTTCGACGTCAGCTCCAGCTTCGCGATGGAAGAAATCAAGTTCACGACGGCGCTGCCGTTGTCCTACGCCTGAAGCGGCCGCCGACCGATGACCTTTCATCCGCTGGCCTTCGCTCAACGGGCATCATTGCGACCATGACCTCGTCCCGGACGCCGCTAGACGGCGCCAACCCTCCCTTCGTCGACACCACGCCCGCCCCGACGCCGGTCGCGCGGCCGCCGCGCGCGTCGAGCACGCTGGTGCTCGTGCGCGATGGCGCGCACGGCCCCGAGGTGCTGCTGCTCAAGCGCGACGACCGCGGCGACCGCACCGGCGGCGCCTGGGTGTTCCCGGGCGGCCTGGTCGATCGCAGCGACCGCAGCTGCCGCGAGCTGTGCACCGGCCCCGACGACATCGCCGCCAGCGCGCGCATGGCGATCCCGGCCGGTGGCCTCGACTTCATGATCGCGGCGCTGCGCGAGACCTTCGAGGAATGCGGGCTGCTGCTCGCCGTCGACGCGCGCGGCCACCCGGCCGGCCCGTTCGCGGCCAACGCGCTGCAGGACTGGCGCGCGCCGATGACGCGCAAGGAACGCTCGCTGCACGACCTGTGCACGCGCAACCGGCTGCGGCTGGACACCGACGGCGTCGCCTACATCAGCCACTGGGTGACGCCGGTCGGCTACGACAAGCGCTTCGACGTGCGCTTCTTCGTCGCCGAGGCGCCACCGGGCCAGGAGGCGCGGCCGGACGGCGTCGAGGTGCTCGAGCACGTGTGGATCCGGCCCGCCGACGCGCTGTCGCAGGAGCCGCCGCTCAAGCTGATGAACCCGACGCGCAAGACGCTGTCGCTGATGGCGCAGCACGCGAGCGCCGCGGCCGTGATGGCGTGGGCGCGCGTGCTCGCGCGCGTCCCGCGCCAGCAGCCGCACGTCGGCATGGATGCCCACGGCCTGCGCCCGGTCAACCCGGACGAGCCGGCCTGGGCCGAGATCCGCCGGCTCGACCCGCTCGGCACCTCGCCCGCGTACTGCGACATCGTGCCGGGCTGCGCGGTGCGGCTGTCGCGCCGCGTGATCCGTGTCACCGCGCCGAACGCGAGCCTGATGACCGGGCCGGGCACCAACACCTACCTGGTCGGCACCGGCCACGCCGAGGACGCGCAGAGCCACTGGGCCGTGATCGACCCGGGCCCGGACGACGCCGGGCACCTGCAGGCCATCCTCGCCGCGGCGCCGGGGCCGATCCGCTGGATCGTCGTCACGCACACGCACATCGACCACTCGCCCGCCGCCAACGCGCTGCGCACCGAGACCGGCGCGCCGGTGTTCGGTCGCCGGCCCGACCACTTCCAGTTCCAGGACGAGACCTTCAAGCCCGACTACGAGCTGGAGGACGGCCAGCGCCTGGAGCTCGGCCCCGCCACCTCGCTGCGCGTGATCCACACCCCGGGCCACGCGTCGAACCACCTGTGCTTCGTGCTCGAACAGGAGCACACGCTGTTCACCGGCGACCACGTGATGCAGGGCTCGACCGTCGTCATCGCGCCGCCGGACGGCGACATGCGCGCCTACCTCGCCTCGCTGCGCCGCCTGCTGCGCAACGAGACCGGCGAGCTCGAATGGCTCGCGCCCGGCCACGGCTTCCTGATGGCGCACCCGGCGCGCGCGATCCGCGCGCTCGTCGACCACCGCGTGCGCCGCGAGGCCAAGGTGCTGGACGTGCTGCGCGCGAGCGGCGTCATCGAGATCGACGAGCTGCTGCGCCGCGTCTACGACGACGTCGAGCCGCACCTGCACGGCGTCGCCAAGCGGACGCTGCGGGCGCACCTGAACAAGCTCGCGAAGGACGGCCGCGTCGGCACGACGCACACCGGCACGTCGTGGTTCCTGACCGACCCGGCCGGGACGCTGTCGCAGCGCTGAGCCGCTACCGTCAGTCCGCGAGGTACTGCAGCGACGCGGCGTCCATCGCGACGCGCACGCGCTCACCGGGGAGCAGCGCCGGCGCGTCGTGCGCGCGCGAGACGGTCAACGCGTCGCCAGCATCTGTCAGCAGGTCGACCGTGACACGCTGCTGGCCGAAGTAGCTGTCGACGACCCGCGCCTCGAGCACGAGCGCGTCGCCCGCGCCCTCCGTCGTCGACACGACCCGCGCCGCGTCGACCGGCGCCGCCCACCAGCCGGTGCTGGCGACCAGCGCACCCGGCGCGTGGCGCGCGTCGACCAGGTTGAACGCGCCGAGGAAGGCCGCGACCTGGCGCGAGGCGGGCTTGCGCCACAGCGCGGCCGGGGTGTCGCACTGGGCGATGCGGCCGTCGAACATCACGGCGACGCGGTCGGCCAGCTCGAAGGCTTCCTCGCGGTCGTGCGTCACGAGCAGGCAGCTCTGGTCGAGCTGGCGCTGCAGGCGGCGGAACGAGCGGCGCAGCGGCACGCGGAAGGATTCGTCGAGCGCCGAGAACGGCTCGTCCATCAGCAGCAGCGAGGGCTCGCGCGCCAGCGCCCGCGCGAGCGCGACGCGCTGGCGCTGCCCACCCGACAGCCGCGCGGGACGTTTGTCGCGGTGGACCTCGAGCTCGACGAGCTGCAACAGCGACTCGGCCCGCGCGGTCGCGCGCGCCGGGTCGGCGCCGTCGGCGAGCAGGCCGAACTTCACGTTCTCGAGCACGGACAGGTTCGGGAACAGCGCGTAATGCTGGAACACCACGCCGACGCCGCGCTGCTGCGCGCTCGCGCGCGTGACGTCGCGCCCGCCGATCTCGATGCGGCCCTCGTCGAGCGACGCGAGGCCGGCGACCGAACGCAGCAGCGTCGTCTTGCCGCAGCCCGACGCGCCGAGCAGCGCGACGACCTCGCCGCGCGCGAGCTCGAGATCGATGCCGCGCAGCACGGCGCGTCCGCCGAGGGCGAGCGTCGCCTGCCTGACTACGAGTTCCTGCGTGCGTTCCATGCCATCCATCCTTCGACCACCGATCCCATCACGGTCACGACCGCGAAACTCGACACCACCAGCGCGGCCGACAGGTGCCCGTTCACCGTCCGCATGCTGTTCATCAACGGCTGCAGCATCTCGATCGACCCGCCCAGCATCAGGTTGGCGATCGCGAACTCCATCGCCGCCGTGACCCAGCACAGCAGCAGCGCCGCCGTGAACGCGGGCGCGAGCAGCGGCAGCAGCACGCGGCGCAGCGTCGTGCCGTCGCTGGCGCCCAGCGTCCGGCCGGCCTCGAGCAGTTGCGGCGCGTCGAGCTGCTGCATCGCGGCGCCGAGCGTCTTGTGCAGCAGCGGGAACAGCAGCGGCGAGACGACGACGACGTAGACCACGCGCAGGTCGAGCCACGCGCCGAGCCGGCCGACGAACAGCTCGAGCGCGCCGATCGCGATCACCACCGGCGGGATCGCGTACGGCAGCAGCGAGAGCGTGTCCAGCAGCGCGAGCAGGCGCGGCGAGGACAGCCGCGCGACGACGCTCGCCGTGCCGCCGACCCCGAGCGTCAGCACCGCGCTCGCGAACGACAGCAGCAGCGTCTGCCCGATCGCCGCCTGCACGCGCGGCGTGCGCACGATCTCCGCGAACCACGCGAGCGTCGCGCCTTGCGGCAGCAGGCCGCTGTCCCAGCGCGCCGAGAACGCGTACAGCGCGACCGCCGCGGGCGGCAGCAGCGCGAGCAGCCACGTCGCGGCCAGCGCGACGCGCGACCAGGGGACGGCGACGCGCGTCATCGGTCGGCCTCGCGCAGCCGGCGCGCCAGCAGGCTCGCGCCGCCGATCACCGCGACCAGCACGCCGAACATGATCAACGCGAGCAGCGACGACAACGCGGGCTGCGCGAAGATGTCGCCGCTGACGAGTGCCGCGATGCGCACCGCGAGCACGTTGGCCGCGGTGCCGGACAACGCGAACGGCGTCGCGTACGCGGCGGCCGCGTTCGCGAACAGCAGGCTGCCGACCTCGACCAGGCTGGGCAGCAGCACCGGCAGGCCGACGCGCCGCCAGAACAGCGCGGGCGACGCGCCGAGCGTGGCCGCGGCGTCCTTCAGGCCGCCTTCGAGCATCTGCACCGGCGCGAGCAGCATCAGGCACGCGAGCGGCACCTGGAAGCAGAGATACGCGACCAGCAGGCCGCCGTTGCCGTCGAGGTCGAACGGCAACGCGACACCCGCCTGCGCGAGCGCCTGGCGCACGACGCCCTGCGCGCCGAACAGCAGCGTCAACGCGAGCGCCAGCGGCACGCCGGCGAAGTTCGCGCCCAGGCTCGCGAGCACCGAGCTCGCGCGCCGCCACGCCGGCCGCTCCGCGAGCGCGACGGCCGCGCCGCCGCCGATCACGAGCGCCACGAGCGACGACACGCCCGCGATCCACACCGTGTTGAAGACGGCCTTCGCGTAGTACGCGTCGGAGACGAGCTCGCGCAGCGCGCAGTCGTCGCCGCGCACGCAGTCGGCGACGAAGCCGCCAGTGCGCCACGCGAAGGGCAGCAGCACGGCGACGCCCACCACCGCCAGCAGCGGCAGCGCCGCCAGCCACGCCGTGCGTCGGCCGAGGTTCATGCGCCGAGCCGCGACGCGAGGAAGCGTCGGATCTCGAGTTGGGTCGCCGGCCACTGCGCCGGCGCGCGCGTCGCGTCGGCATGCGCGGGGTCGCTCGGCACCCACACGAACGGCACCTCGCGTTCCTCGCGCGCGCCGCCGCCGTGCATGCGGTCCGCGCTCATGCCGTGGTCGCTGGTCAGCACGACGTCGTAGCCGAGCGCGAGCCAGCCGGGGACGACCAGCGCCAGCGTCATGTCCAGCTTGCGCGCGGCGAGGTCGTAGGCCGACGACTCGCCGCCGTGCACGTGGCCCGCGTTGTCCAGGCCCATCGGATGCACGAACAGCAGGTCGGGCTCGACGCGGCGGCGCAGGTCCTCGGCGTCGGCGACGAGGTGCGAGTCGGGGTACTCGTCCTCGAAGTACCAGCAGCCGGCCGTCACGCCGCGCTCGGCGACGGCCGCGGCGCGATGGCGCGACGGGTCGAACTTCACGCCGGCGAGCAGCTCGTAGAACCAGTCGTACGCGGCGACCGCGCTCGTCTTGCCGGCGGCGGCGACGTCGTCGAACAGCGTGTCGTCGCAGCGCACGCCGTGCTGCTCGTTGCTGACGATGCCGTGCTCGAGCGGCCGGCGCCCGCTGACGACCGTCGCATAGAGCGGGCGCGACAGGCTCGGCAGCTCGCAGCGCAGCGTCGACCAGTGCGCGCAGCCGGCTTCCTCCAGCGCGAGGAAGAAGCCCATGCAGCGGCGCGCGGTGTCGTCGCGCAGGCCGTCGGCGAGGATCACGGCGAGGCGGCGCGGCGTGACGGGCGTCGATGTCGTCATCACGCGTCCATCACGTCGTGCTGCCACGCGCGCGGCAGCTTCTTGACCTCTTCGGTCCAGATCGCCGGGCGCACCGCGCGCGCCTTCGCGTACTGCTTGCCGTCGATCAGCTTCCTGCGCACGTCGTCCGGCAGCGCGAGGCTGTCGGCGCGGATCGGCCGCGCGTTGCCGCGCGCGAGCTGCACCTGGCCCGCGTCGCTGAAGATGTACTCGCGCGCCAGCATCGCGGCGTTGGCGTGCGGCGCGCTCTTGTTGATGATCGTCGTGTAGCCGCTGGTGATCGAGCCGTCGGACGGGATCAGGATCTCGTAGTCGCCGGCATTGGGGATCTTGTCGCGGTACGACAGCGCGTTGAAGTCCCACATCACGAACACGTCGGCCTCGGCGCGTTCCATCAGCGCGGGCGCCGGGTTCGTCATCACGAGACGGTGCTGCTTCGCGAGCGGCGCGAACGCGGCGAGCGCGGGCGCGAGATGCGTCTCGTCGCCGCCGAGCGCGACCGCCGCGGACAGCACGCCCGCGTTCGACTGCGCCGCGCGCCCGACCTCGCCGACCAGCACGCGCGCGTTGCTCGCGAACAGCTCCTTCCAGCTGCGCGGCACCGTTTTCAGGCGCTTCGTGTTGACGGCGAACGAGATCGTGCCGGTGTAGGCGAGCGCCCAGTGGCCGTCGGCGTCCTTGGCCCAGTCGGGCACCTGCGCCCACGTGGACGGCTTGTAGGCGCGCGTGATGCCGCGGGCCTTGGCGATGGCGCCGAACTCGAAGCCGACGTCGCCGAGGTCGACGCTCGCGTTGCCGCGCTCGGCCTCGATCTTGGCGATCTCCTCGGCGCTGCTCATGTCGGTGTCGACGTGCTCGATGCCGTACAGGCGCTTGAGGTCGGCCCACGTGCCGCGCCAGTTGGCCCAGTCGTCGGGCATGCCGACGCTGGCGAGACGGCCCTCGGCGCGCGCGGCGCGCTCGAGATCCTTCAGCGTGGGCTGCGCCGTCTGCGCGCGCGCGGGCAACGCGCCTGCGCAGAGGCCGGCGGCGAACAGGCTGGCGGCCTGGCGACGATCGATCATGGACATGCTCCCTCTGGAATCTTCAAACGCAGTTCGCCGGGCACCCGCGAATCCGCGAATGCCCGGCGTGATGGTCGCGCGCCCGTGTGACAGGGCGCGCGGCCGGCCTCAGAACTTGCCGGCGAACGTGACGGTGAACTCGCGCGGCGCGCCCGGCAGCAGCGTCTGCGCCGTGCCGTTCGGGTCGCTGTTGACGAAGCCGTTGCTGCCGAGCGTCGAGATGTAGCGGACGTTGCCCAGGTTGGTGATGTTCAGCTGGATGCTGGACGACTTCAGGAAGGCGATCTGCTGGAAGCGATAGCCCGCGCTGGCGTTGAGCAGCGTGCGTGCGCCGACCGACGCGTCGTTCGTGTAGCTGTAGTAGCGCTTGGACATGAAGTCGACGCCGAAGTCGCCGAACAGGCTGCCGTTGTCGTAGCCGAGGATCGACTTGAGCATCGTGGTCGGCGCGTCGACGACATGCTTGTTCTGCGTGTCGTACGTCACGCCGCCGCTGACGACGTCCTGGCGGTACTTCGAGCTGCTCTCGCTGAGGCTGTTGAACCAGCTCACGCCCGGCATCAGGCGCAGCGACAGCGCGGCCTCGAGGCCGTACGAGCGCACGCCGCCGACGTTGGACAGCACGCTCGGGTTGCCCACGATGCCCGCGCCCTGCTGCACGCTGAGCAGGCGGTCGTGGAAGTTCACGAGGTAGGCGGTGACCGTCGCCTCGTACAGGCGGGCGTGGGTGCGCCAGCCGGCCTCGAAGGTGTCGGAGGTCTCGGGCTTGAGCGTGTCCTTGATCGCGTCGAAGCCTTCCTTGGTGGTCGCGAACGGCGTCGTGCCGGTGGCCGCGGCCTGGAACGCGCGCATGTTGCGCGAGTACGAGGCGAACACTTCGTCGGCCGGCGACAGCTGGAAGTTCGCGCCGACCTGCGGCAGGAAGTTGCGCTTCGACTGCACGGTGCCCGACGGCGCGTCCGAGCCGACGATGGGCGTGCCGTCGGTCGTCACGTCCAGGCCCTTGAAGCCGGCGGTCACGGTCAGGCGGTCGGTGGCGGCCCAGTCGTCGGCCAGCCAGTACTGCGTGGTGCGGGTCTTGAACGCGTACTGCCACTGCGTGGAGAACGGGTTGCTCAGCATGTCGTACGGCGACGGGAAGTCCGTGGCCGAGACCGCGTAGTAGCGGCGCGCCTGGTCGAAGTCGTTGTGCTCGTGCCAGAGGCCGAACTTGATGCGGTGGGCGCCGAGCTCGTAGTCGAAGTTGGCGATGCCGCCGTTGCGGCGGATGTCGTACTCGGTGGTGCGCACCGAGATCGGCGTGCCGTCCGGCGACGCGACGTAGGGCGTGAACCAGAGGCCCTGGCCCTTGTTGTAGTGGTGGTAGGCGGTCAGCGTGAAGTGCAGCGCCTCCAGCGCGCGGCCCTCGAAGGTGACGCCCGACAGCTCGTCGTTGCGCAGGCCGGCGCCGGCGTAGTAGGCGTCGTCGCACTTCGAGTCGTACTTCGTGCCGTTGTTGCCGCACAGCGTGTTGGCCGCCTGCAGGGCCGCCGCGGTGTCGGGGAAGTAGTTGTCCCAGTCGTAGCCCAGGCGCGCGATCATCGCCTTGGACATGTCCTGGTAGTCGATCTCGCGCCGGCGCGAGGTGTTGAAGAACGCGCTCACGCGGTCGTCGCCGAACTGCTTGAGCCAGGCGAGGTTGGCCTGCTGCTGGCGCTGGTGGCCGGTGCCCTTCCACTTCTCGGCGTCCTGGTCGACCAGGCTCAGCGCGAAGCGGCCGGCGACGGTCTCGCCGGTGTCGACGCGGCCGTAGCTGCGCTTGTCCTCGTCGTTGCCGAAGGTCTGGCGCACGTCCAGGCCGGCATGTTCCGACGGGGCGCGCGAGTAGAACTGCAGCGTGCCACCGAGGTTGCTGGACGACGCGGTGTCCAGCGAGCCGGAGCCCTGCGACAGCACGGCGCGATCGACGTTCTCCGCCGCGATCGCGCGGCTGATGTGCAGGCCGTTGAAGTTGCCGTAGGACATGTCGCCCAGCGGCACGTTGTCGAGGGTGAAGCCCAGCTGGTTCTGCGAGAACGCGCGCACCGTGAAGCGCGTCGACCACTCGTAGTTGCCCAGCGGGTCGGCCGACTGGAAGTTCACGCCCGGCAG
>JASLEM010000262.1 GCA_030151165.1 Burkholderiaceae bacterium | reverse complement strand
CCGTTGCCGCTCTGCTTGTAGCCGCCGAACGGCACGGTGATGTCGTCCTCGTCGTACGAGTTGACGTGCACGGTGCCGGCGCGCAGCGCGCGGGCGACGCGGTGGGCGCGGTTGATGTTGTCGCTCCACACGCTGGCCTGCAGGCCGTAGCTCGAGCCGTTGGCGATCGCGATGGCCTCCTGCTCGGTCTTGAAGCGCAGCACGGACATCACCGGCCCGAAGATCTCCTCCTGCGCGATCTTCATCGTGTTGGTGACGTTGTCGAACACGGTCGGCTCGACGTAGTAGCCGCCGGTCTCGGCGCGCACCTGCCTGCCGCCCGAGACGACGCGCGCGCCTTCGGCGTGGCCGGCCTCGATGTAGCCGAGCACGGTCTTCAGTTGCGTGTCGTCGACGAGCGCGCCCATCTCGGTCTTCGCGTCGAGCGGGTCGGCCGGCGCGTAGTTCGGGGCTTCGGCGGCGAGGACCCGGATGAACTCGTCGGCGATGCTGTCGTGCACCAGCACGCGCGAGGGCGCGTTGCAGGACTCGCCCTGGTTGAAGAACATGCCGCCGGCGACGGTCTTCGCGGCGCGCGCGACGTCGGCGAAGTCCTCGAACACGCAGAACGCCGACTTACCGCCGAGTTCGTTGTAGACGCGCTTGAGGTTGGACTTGCCGGCGTACTCGTACATGCGGCGGCCGACGCGGGTCGAGCCGGTGAAGCCGATGGCGTCGACGTCCATGTGCAGCGCGAGCGCCTCGCCAGCCTCGTGGCCGTAGCCCGGGACGACGTTGAAGACGCCCGGCGGGATGCCGGCCTCGACCGCGAGCTCGGCCAGGCGCAGCGCGGTCAGCGGGCTCTTCTCGCTGGGCTTGAGCACGACGCTGTTGCCCGCGGCGAGCGCGGGGCCCAGCTTCCACGACGCCATGATCATCGGGTAGTTCCACGGCACGATGACGCCGATCACGCCCATCGGCTCGCGCGTGATGAGCGCGAGCGCGTTGGCGCCGGTCGGGGCGATCTCGTCGTAGATCTTGTCGACGGCCTCGGCGTACCACGCGATGTTGCGCGCGGTGGCGGGCACGTCGACGGCGAGCGAATACTTGATCGGCTTGCCCATGTCGAGCGACTCGAGCAGCGCGAGCTCGTCCTTCGCGGCGAGGATCTTCTCCGAGAAGCGCTGCAGGATCTTCTTGCGCTGCGCCGGCGCCTTGCCCGACCAGCGGCCGTCCTCGAACGCGGCGCGCGCGGAGCGCACGGCGGCGTCGACGTCGGCCGCCGCGCCACGCGCGATCGGGCCGAGCAGGCGGCCGTCGATCGGCGAGTGCTTGGCGAAGGTCTCGCCGGTCTGCGTCGCGCGGCGCTCGCCGTCGATCAACATGCGGCCGTCGAAGCGTAGCGCGGTGGCGCGCTCGGCCCAGCTCAGGGAGGCGTTCGGGGAAGTGGTGCTCATCAAGGTCTCCTGGGAAAGTCGGATGCGGGCCGCTCGTGGCAGCCTCGGTGCGGTGGACGCGGGGCCGTGGTGCGGCGGCGTCCGGTTCTTCGAGTATGCAGCGAGCCGCTGGCGCGGCTGCTGCAAGGGGGTTTGACATCGCCGGCGCTGCCGCTCGTCACACCGCCCGAGGTTCAAGGGAGCGGCGGATCTGGCTCTGCCAGTCCGCTCGCGGCCGGCCCCTCGGGGGCAGGGAGCGCTAGCGACCGTGGGGCTAAAAAGTGTAGGTGCCGCCGAGGGTGATCATCGGGCCGACCGCGCCGTCCTGGTGGTACGACGGGTTGTATGGCGCGCCGCCCTGCTGCGCGCCGTTGCCGGGCGCGCCGAAGGTCTGCAGGTCGTACGGCGCATGCTTGTTGAGCAGGTTGGTGACGCCGGCGTGGATCTGCAGGTGGTCGTCGAAGTTGTAGCGCGCCACCACGTTGAGCTCGGTGAACGAGCCGACGTGGCAGAACTTCGCCGGCGGCGGGTTGCTCGCGTCGGCGTTCGGGAACGCCGCGCCGATGGCGTCGGCGCAGGTGTTGATCTGCTCGCTCGGGTCGAGCACGCTGTAGTGCGAGATGTAGTTCACCGTGCCGGCGATCTCGAACGGGCCCTTGCCCCAGGTCAGCGTGAACGCGCCGCGCGTGCGCGGGGTGCCGGTGTCCTCCGACACGAACGCCGGCCCGTGCGAACCCGCGAGGTGGTACTTCACGCCCTGCGCCGTGAGGTCGTACTGCAGCATGTAGCTCACCTGCGCCTCGGCCTTCAGGTGGCCGTAGTCGTGCAGGTCGTACTTGCCGACGACGTCGAGGTCGAGGCCGGAGGTGGTCGTCGTGTTCGCGTTGATGAACGGGTAGGTGTCGTAGAGGATGTTCTGCGACGAGTCGCGGTAGATCGTCGTGCCCAGCTGGGCGGCGTCGTCCAGGCCCGTCTGGCCGAGCTGGCCGACCGAGATGATCTGGTCGCGGATGGTGATGTGGTAGTAGTCGAGCGTCGCGAAGTAGGTCTTGTTCGGCTCGAAGATCGTGCCGACCGTGAACGACGACGACTTCTCCGGCTTCAGGTGCGGCGCCGAGAGCTGCAGCTCCTGCAGCGCGATGTTGCACGGGTCGAGCATGCCGTCCGGCAGGTTCGTGGCCGGCGTGCCGCCCGGGCAGTAGACGGGGTCGTGCAGGTTGCCGACGAAGCCCGAGGTCGAGCCGGCGTCGCCGATCTCGGCCGGGTTCGGCGCGCGGAAGCCCTTGCTGAACGTGCCGCGCAGCGTGAACTCCTTGACCGGCGTGAACTTGAAGCCGGCCTTGGGCGTGGCGGAGGTGCCGTAGGTGTCGTAGTGGTCGACGCGGCCGGCGACGTCGAGCTCGAGCTCCTGGGTCACCGGCGCGACGAGTTCGGCGTAGCCCGCGCTGACGGTCTGCTTGCCCTCGGCGAACGAGTAGATGCCGATGGCTTGCGAGCCGTTGACGAACGACGGCGGGAACAGCTCCTTCAGCTGGCGGTGCGTGAAGTCGGCACCGAGGCTGATCGCCAGCGGGCCGCCGGGCAGGTCGAGCAGCGAGCGGCCGCCGCGCACGCTGAGGAAGGTCAGGTCGTTCGTCGACGTGTGCGAGGCGTCCGGCGCGACCGTCGCCAGCTCGGCCGCCGAGTTGGTGCCGTCCACGAGGTACGAGCCGCTGTTCAGGGCGTCCTGCAACGCGGGGAAGTCGATGTAGTGGTGGAAGCTCGCGCGCGTGCCGACGCGCGTGTAGCCGACCGAGCCGTTCAGGTCCCACTCGCCGATCGAGCCGGCGATCTCGGCGACGGCGCGCCAGGAGGTCGAGACGACGGTCTGCTCGAGCGGGCCGATGTCGCGGAAGTCGTAGACGAGCGCCGCGGTGTCGCCGGTCGTGTTGCCCGGGTAGTTGGCGGGCACCGTGAGCACGTACGGGAACTGGTCGGGGAACGCGGGCGTCGGCGCGGTGCCGGGGCCGAAGTGGAACAGGTTCAGGCCGCCGCCATTGCCGCCGTCGCCCACGCCGGTCGCGGCCGCGTTGTTGAACAGGCCGACCTGGTGCGCCTCGCTGCGCAGCATCGAGCCCTGGAAGTTGGCCTGCCAGCCGTCGCTGAGGTTCTTCGTGTAGCGGCCCAGCACGTCGATGTTGCTCGTCGAGGGCGACAGCGTCTGGTACGGGTTGGCGTATCCGCACGAATCCGCTGCGGCCTGGTCCGCGGTGCAGCCGGGGAAGTAGGTCTTGTTGCCGTTCGCGTCGACGAGGTAGCCCGTGCCCGAGCCCGCGCCGCTGGACGCACCGGAGACCGCGCCCGAGTCCGTGCCCTGCGACAGGTTGGCGCCGCCGTACGGCGTCCAGTCGGTGCGCGCGAGGTACTTGCGGTTGCGCAGCAGGATCGAGTTCGCGTGGCGGCCCTCGATCGCGATGTAGGCGTTCTGGCCGTCCTTGCTCAGGTCGCCCCAGCCGGTGATGAGGCTCGCGTGCTGCGTCGCGCCGTCGCCCTTGCCGGTGATGCCGGTTTCGGCGCTGAGGCTCAGTCCGGTGTAGCTCTTCTTCAGGATGACGTTGACGACGCCGGCGATGGCGTCCGAGCCGTAGACCGCGGAGGCGCCGTCCTTCAGCACCTCGATGCGCTCGATCGCCTCGATGGGGATCGACGAGATGTCGACGAAGTCGCGCTCGCCGTCGTCGGGCATCGGGTACGAGGCCATGCGGTGGCCGTCGATCAGCACCAGCGTCGCGCCGACCGTCAGGCCGCGCAGCGCGACGCCCGAGCCGCCGGCCGCGAAGGCGCTCGGCGCCGACTGCGACAGCGAGCCCATGTTGTTGGCCGTGATGTTGTGCAGGACGTCGCCGACGCTGGTGTAGCCGGAGTTCTTGATGTCCTGCGCCGACAGCACTTCCACCGGGCTGGGCGTCTCGGTGTCGGTGCGGCGCACGTTCGACCCGGTGACGGTGACCTTCTGCGGTTCGGACGCGGGGGGCGCGTCCTGCGCGAAGGCCGCGCCGTGGACGAGCCAGGCGGCGGGCAGGGCGACAACGAGCTTGGCGGGCTGCCACCTGGGCGAGCTTCTTCTCTTCGGACTGGTCATGTGCGCGTTCCTCCGGGTTGTGGGTGCTTTGGGACGTAGAGCCAGTGGGTTCGTTGTCGACCTCGCGCGCGGCGCCGAAGGCGGAAGTGCGCGCGAAAGCCTCGGGTGTTCAGGGGGCTGTGCGGGTCAGGAGTCGTCCTTCTTCGCGGAACTGATCTCGGCGGTGCGCCGGCGCTCGTTGCGCGCGATCCAGAGGCTGGCCGCCGCGACGCAGATCGCGACGGTGACGATGATCACGGTGGCCACCGCGTTGACGACCGGGTTCAGGCCCAGGCGCGCGCGCGAGAAGATGACCATCGGCATGGTGGTCGCGCCCGGGCCGCTGAGGAACTCGGAGACGACGACGTCGTCGAGCGACAGGCTGAACGTCAGCAGCCACGCCGAGACGAGCGACTGCGCGATCATCGGCAGCGTCACGAGCGTGAAGACCTGCCACGGCCGCGCGCCGAGGTCCATCGCGGCTTCCTCCAGCTGCGGATTGAGCGTCTGCAGCCGCGCGCGCACGACGACGGTCGCGTACGACGTCCCGATCATCAGGTGGCCGAGCCAGATCGTGAGCAGGCCGCGCTCGGGGAAGCCGATCGTCTTCTGGATCGCGACGAGCATCAGCAGCAGCGACAGGCCCTGGATCACCTCGGGCATCACCAGCGGCGCATTGACCATGCCGGAGAACAGCGTGCGGCCCGTGAAGCGCTTGTACTTGACGAGCGAGAACGCCGCCATCGTGCCGAGCACGACCGAGCCCGTGGCCGACAGCAGCGCGATCTTCAGCGACAGCAGCAGGCCGTTGATGATC
>JASLEM010000155.1 GCA_030151165.1 Burkholderiaceae bacterium | reverse complement strand
GAAGGCGTTGGTCGACGCGGCGTAGATGCGGCCCGCGCCGCCGGTGGCCATCAGCACCACCTTGGCCTCGAGGATGTGCAGGTCGCCCGTCTCCATCTCGATGGCGGTGACGCCGACCACGTCGCCGTCGGCGTCGCGGATGAGATCCTGCGCCATCCACTCGACGAAGAACTGCGTGTGCGACTTGACGTTCTGCTGGTACAGCGTGTGCAGCAGCGCGTGGCCGGTGCGGTCGGCCGCGGCGCAGGCGCGCTGCACGGGCTTCTCGCCGTGGTTGGCCGTGTGGCCGCCGAACGGGCGCTGGTAGATCGTGCCGTCCGGGTTGCGGTCGAACGGCATGCCGAAGTGCTCGAGCTCGTACACGACGTTCGGCGCTTCACGGCACATGAACTCGATCGCGTCCTGGTCGCCGAGCCAGTCGGAGCCCTTGATCGTGTCGTAGAAGTGGAACTCCCAGTTGTCCTCGCTCATGTTGCCGAGCGAGGCGCCGATGCCGCCCTGGGCCGCGACGGTGTGGGAGCGGGTCGGGAAGACCTTCGAGAGGACGGCGACGTTCAGGCCGGCGCGCGACAGCTGCAACGATGCGCGCATGCCCGAGCCGCCCGCGCCGACGATGACGACATCGAACTTGCGTTTCGTGATGTTAGAGGCGACGGACATTCTCAGATTCTCCAGAGCACTTGCAGGGCCCAGCCGGCGCAGCCGACGAGCCAGACGATGGATGCGACTTGCAGCACGAGGCGCGTGCCGACGGGATGGACGTAGTCCATCAGCACGTCGCGCACGCCGACCCACGCGTGCCACAGCAGCGCCGCGATCGTCACGAATGTCAGCGCCTTCATCCATTGGTGCGAGAAGATCGTCGCCCAGCGGTCGTAGTCCAGCGCGCCGGGCATCAGCACCTGCGCGACGAGGACGATGGTGAAGATCGCCATCAGGACGGCGGTGACGCGTTGCGCGAGCCAGTCGCGCAGGCCGTAGTTCGCGCCGACGACGACGCGCTTCGATCCGTAGTTGATTGCCATGAGGTGGGTGCTCCGGATCAGTAGACGCCGAACAGCTTGAGGCCGAACGCGATGGTCAGGACGACGGCGACGCCCATCGCGACGAGCGCGGACTGGCGGCCGAATTCCTTCGTGACGCTGTGCGTGACGTCCATGTACAGGTGGCGCACGCCCGCGCAGAAGTGCTGCAGGAACGACCAGATCAGCACGAGCGTGACGATCTTGACGAGCCAGGCCGGCACGAAGCCGATGCCGGCGATGAAGGCGTTGCGGAAGACGTCGAACGACACCTCCGACGACGACGCGTTGTCGAACAGCCAGATCACGAACGGCATCAGCACGAACAGCAGCAGGCCGCTGATGCGATGCAGGATCGACACGACGCCCGCGGGCGGCAGCCGGTACGTGACGGCGTCTGCGTAACGCATCTTGCCGGGTCTTTCTTTGATCGCCTTGATCGCGTCAGCCATGGTGCTTCATCCTTGTTATGTCGTCGCGGCGGCGCGGGCCGCCAGCCTGTTCACGGCGCCTGGACACCGCGGGCCGCGGGGCGTCGGAAGACGCCGGGGGCCGGTAAAACCCGCGGATTTTATGGCAATGCAACATGCATTGCTCACAATGGGTTTCGATTCCGCAACGCGTCGCTTTTCCGGCGAAACGGCCGTCGAACAGGCCTTTCCGCGCGCTCGCGCCGGCGTTGAATGGACGGCTGTCATCTCTAGTTCAGCGTGTTTCGGTAGTAGTGGCTGTCGGTGCGGTAAAGCCCGCGCCGCAGCTCCACCGGCTTGTCGCCGTAGGTATAGGACAGCCGCTCGACCGACAGCAGCGGCGTGCCGGCGGCGACCTGCAGCACGTCCGCGGTGCCGGCATCGGCCGCCACCGCGCGGATCTTCTCCTCGGCGCGGATCATGCGCACGCCGAACTCGGTCTCGAACAGACCGTACATCGGCCCGACGTAGTCGGTCAATCGGTCGGCGGTGAGACCCTTGAACAGGCCTGCCGGCAGCCAGATCTCGTCGAGCACGACGGGACGGTCGTCCTGCGCGAGCGTGCGCCGCACCAGGATCGCGCCCTCGGTGCCCTTCAGCTCGAGCGCGCGCGCGATCGGCGCGGGCGCGCGCATGCGGCGGCAGTCGATGAAATGGCGCTCCATGCCGCGCGGCTTCGCGTCGTCGGGCGCGAGGCGCAGGAAGCGGTACTGGATCTTCTCCTCGGCGTGCGTCGCGACGTAGGTGCCCTTGCCCTGGCGGCGCACGACGAGGTTCTCGGTGGCGAGCTCGTCGATCGCCTTGCGCACCGTGCCCTGGCTCACGCGGTAGCGCTGGGCGAGGTCGGTCTCGGCCGGGATCGCCTCGCCGGGCTTCCATTCGCCTTCTTCCAGGCTACGCGTGATCAGCAGCTTGATCTGCTGGTACAGCGGGCTGAAGGCGGGGCCGGACGGGTCCGAGGACATGGCGGGGCGACGGTGGCGGGCGTTTCGAGGGTCAGGAGGCGAACGCGAAGAGCACGGGTCGCGGCGCGATTGCAGCACAGCCGGCCGGCCCGCGTCCACCGCACCGGGGAACATCCGACTGGCCTTGTCTTGTATAAGACATAAGATATTGACCCTGTTCGGGTTTATCCCCGGACTCGGATTAAACTGCCGTCTTGCGTCTGGCCGGCCGATGTCGAGTCGCCAACGCGGTCATCGCAGAGGTCCCTGGCGGAGCGTCCGCCGCCGACCCCGTCCGTTTCCCTCTCTACATTCCGTCTCGGAGACCCCTCACCATGAGCAAGACCCCCGTTCGCGTCGCCGTCACCGGCGCCGCTGGCCAGATCGGCTACGCCCTCCTGTTCCGCATCGCCTCGGGCGAGATGCTGGGCAAGGACCAGCCGGTGATCCT
>JASLEM010000145.1 GCA_030151165.1 Burkholderiaceae bacterium | reverse complement strand
TGCTGCGCGCCGCCGGCATCGACGCGCGCGCCGACCTCGGCGGCCTGTCCCCCGAGGCGCGCCGGCGCGTCGCGAGCCTCAAGCTGCTGCGCCACGTGTACCTGCAGAGCCGCGCGGGCAACCGGCGCGTGTGGGTGGTCTCGCTGCCCGCGGAATTCACGCACTGGCCCAGCCGCCAGTTCATGGACGAGGCCGGCAACGTGGCGCGCGCGCGCCAGCTGCTGTCGGGCCGGCGCGAGCACTTCAGCGAGGAGCAGCGCCGCTGGCTGGGCTCGGCCACGCAGCAGGGGCTCGCGTGGTGCCAGCGCGCGGGGATGGTGCTGGCGAACGCGTCGACGGCATCGATGGCGAGCGCGCACACCGCGGGGTCGACCGCGCGCGCCGCGGTACGCCGCTGGTTCGCCGAGGACGGCCTGCCGGAGCCGGCGCTCGACGTGCTTGTCGGCACGCTGCAGCGCGGCTTCAAGGACATCGTCGCGATGCTCAACCGCGGCCACTTCGTCATCACCGACTGGGTGCCGTTCCGTGCCGCGACGAACGCGGACGAGTCCGAGTTCCTGCGCACCGAGGCCTTCGCGTTCCGCGCGCGCAGCGAAGGGCTGGACGTCGTCTACGTCGAGAGCGCGTTCTTCGACGACCTCGGCGGCAACGTGCTGCGCGGCCAGGCGAACTGGACGCGCATCCTCGTGCACGAGCTGTCGCACCTCGTCTGCGGCACGCACGACGTCTACAACGGCCAGTCGCGCTACGCCTGGTGCGGCATCGGCCCGCACGCCGGCCACCCGCACTGGGACACGATCCGCAACGCCGACAACTGGGCCTTCTTCGCGGCCGACTGCGCGGGCGCGCTGTCGCCGGGGCAGCGGGACATGGCGTTGCGCAAGACCTGAGCCGGCGCGCCCCGGATACGGGATAGGGGTATCGCCGCGGCCAGTTCTCCCGCGGTCGCGGGCGTGACGCCCGCGCGCGCGAGGCTCACATCGGCTTGAACAGGTGCACGTACGCGCGGCTCACGGGCAGTTCGTCGGCCCAGCCGGCGATGCGCACGAACAGGCGGCTCGCGTCGTCGCGGCGCGTGCCGGCGAGGTGCGCGAGGTTGACGATCGTCGAGCGGTGCACCTGCTGGAACTGCTGTGGGTCGAGCTGCGCGGCGAGCTCGGTGATCGGCGTGCGGATCAGGTACTCGGCCTGGGCCGTGCGCACGCAGGTGTACTTGTCGTCGGCATGGAAGAACAGCACCTGGTCGACGGCGACCTGGTGCGTCAGCTCGCCCTGGCTCGCGCGGATCCAGCGCAGCGGCTGCGCCGTCGGCGCGGGCGATTGCAGCGCGTGCAGCGCGCGGGCGAGACGGGCGTCGGGCTCGGCCGGGGCCGCGCCGTCCTTCGGCGCGAAGGCGCGCTGCAGCCGCTCGATCGTGCGGCCGAGGCGTTCGGCCGTCACCGGCTTGAGCACGTAGTCGAGCGCCTCGGCGTCGAACGCGTTGACGGCGTACTCGTCGTACGCGGTGACGAAGACGACGCGCGTCGTCCCCTCGATGCCGGCCGCGACCTCGAGGCCGGTCAGGCCGGGCATCTGGATGTCGAGGAAGGCGATGTCGGGCTGCAGCTCGGCGATGCGCGCCGCCGCCTCGACGCCGTTGCGGGCGAGGGCGACGACCTCGAGCTCGGGCCACTGCTTGCGCAGCTGGTCGGCGAGGTACTGGGCGAGGTGCGGTTCGTCGTCGGCGATCAGGGCACGGGTCATGGTGGTCGATGAGGAAAATTGGGGTCGCGAAAGTCGGGCTCGCAGAGATTGTCAGGCCTTGGCCGGGCCGGCCTCGGCCAGCTTCCAGGGGACGACGAGGCAGGAGCGCGTGCCCGACGCCGGCTCGCGCTCGCTCAGCGTGAGCCGGCCCTGCGCGCCGAACTGCGCCTGCAGGCGTTCGCGCAGGTTGGCGACGGCGATGCCGTGGCCGTCCGGGCCGCCGGCGACCGTGCGACGCGGGCGCGCCGCCGAGGCCGCGAGGCCGGCGCCGTCGTCGTCCACGCACAGCTGCAGCGACTCGACGCCGTCGACCACCACGCGCGCGGCCTGCACGCGCACGGTGCCGCCGTCGATGCGCGGCTCGAGCCCGTGCTTGACGGCGTTCTCGATCAGCGGCTGCAACAGCAGCGGCGGCAGCACGGCCTGGCGCAGCGCGGGGTCGGCGTCGATCTCGAAGCGCAGCCGGTCGCCCATGCGCGTCTGCATCAGCTGCAGGAAGCGCGTCGCGAGCTCGAGCTCCGTGCCGAGCGTGCTGTCGGTGCGGCGCAGCGCGCCGAGCGAGGCGCGCAGGTAGTCGGTGAAGGCCTCCAGCACGTGCTTGGCGCGCGGGGCGTCGATGTCGATCAGGCTGATGACGTTGGCCAGCGTGTTGAACAGGAAGTGCGGCTCCATCTGGCCCTGCAGCAGGCGCAGCTGCGCCTCGCTCGCGCGCATCTCGGCGCGGGCGCGGCTCACGCGCAGCGAAAAGTAGATGAAGAAGAGCGTGCTGAGCAGGACGGACATCATCAGGATCGCGAGGGCGTCGCCCGAGGTCATCTGCCGCAGGATGCGCAGGTCGCCGAACAGCAGCGTCACCCCGATCGGCCAGCCGATGGCCGTGCCGACCACCGGGATGCCGCCGTAGAACACGACCCGTTCCACGGGCCCGAGCGCGAGGATGCGCGAGACGCCCAGCACCTTGCGCGCGGCCACGTACATGGCCTGGATGATGAAGCCGATCGTCAGCGAGACGACGAGGTTCTGGCCGTAGCGCACGGCCCAGAGGTGCGGGTCGAGCCACTGCGCGACCGCGTGCTCCTCGAACACGAAGATGAGCAGCGTGAAGCCCGCGGCGATGCCGGCCGAGAACATGAGCGTCCAGGCGACCTGCATCCACGCCGGCGCGCTGCCGGGCGTGCCGATGCCGGCCCACTGCATCCAGCTCGAGGAGTTGCGCGGCAGCGGCGCGCGGTCGGAGGAAGTCGTCGTGTTCATGGTGGCCCAGTGTAGGCAGGCGCGGCCGCCGCGCCATCCGGGATCGACCGATCGACAGCCCGCGCGACGAATGGCGAGCGGACGGCGCCGGCGGCCGCCGCGGCGCCGGGTCGCGCCCCGTAGAATCGCCACCCACCGGACCACCGCCACAGCAAAGAGCCCCCATGCAAGTCAAAGCATCCGCCTTCAAGGCCTACGACATCCGCGGCATCGTCGGCGATGCGCTCGACGAGGCCTTTGCCGAGCACCTCGGCCGCGCCTTCGGCAGCGAGGCCGTGCGCCTCGGCGAGAAGGCGGTCGCGGTCGGGCGCGACGGGCGCGTGTCGGGGCCCGCGCTGGTCGCGGCGCTGATCAAGGGGCTGAAGTCGACCGGGCTGGACGTCGTCGACCTCGGCGCCGTCACCACGCCGATGCTCTACTACGTCGCGGCCACGCGCGGCCGGCACGGCTGCCGCTCGGGCATCCAGGTCACGGGCAGCCACAACCCGAAGGACTGGAACGGCTTCAAGATGGTGCTGGCCGGCAAGGCGATCTACGGCGACGAGATCCAGGGCCTGCGCCAGCGCATGCAGTCGGAGGACTACGTGATCGGCGACGGCCGCACCGCGACGATGGATGTCCTCGCCGAGTACGCGCACCGCATCGCGAGCGACTGCAAGCTCGTGCGCCCGATGAAGATCGTCGTCGACTCCGGCAACGGCATCCCGGGCGCGTCGGCGCCGGGCATCCTGCGCGCGCTCGGCTGCGAGGTGATCGAGCTGTACAGCCGCGTGGACGGCGACTTCCCGAACCACCACCCGGATCCGTCCAAGCCCGAGAACCTCGTCGACCTGATCCGCACCGTCCACGCGACCGAGGCCGAGCTGGGCCTCGCGTTCGACGGCGACGGCGACCGCCTGGGCGTCGTCACCCGCGGCGGCAACATCATCTACCCGGACCGCCAGCTGATGCTGTTCGCGCGCGACATCCTGTCTCGCGTCAAGGGCGGCCAGGTCATCTACGACGTGAAGTGCTCGCAACGCCTGCCGATCGCGATCCGCGAGGCCGGCGGCGAGCCGCTGATGTGGAAGACGGGGCACTCGCTCGTCAAGGCCAAGCTCAAGGAGACCGGCGCGCCGATCGCCGGCGAGATGAGCGGCCACATCTTCTTCAGCGAGCGCTGGTACGGCTTCGACGAC
>JASLEM010000138.1 GCA_030151165.1 Burkholderiaceae bacterium | reverse complement strand
GCGCATGCGCGCAACGCCAAGATCGAGGGCGAGCTGCGCGAGGGCCTGCTGCGCCTGACCGTGGTCGACGACGGCGTCGGCGGCACGCCTCAGGTCTGGTCGACCGGCCTCGGCCTCGGCGGCATCCGCAAGCGCGTGCGCATGCTGGGCGGCACGATCGCCTGGCTGCAGAACGAGCCCGGCGGCGTGCGCTGCGAGGTCAGCGTGCCGCTGGCGGTGCCTTCGCCGACCATGCCGAGCGGCGCAGTCGCGGGCTGACGCGGTAGCGCTCGCCGCGGTAGTGCGCGTCGAGCGCGTCGAGCAGGCGCGCCGTCGCCACCTCGCCCCACAGCGCGAGCCACGCGAACGGCCCGGCCGGGTAGTTGACGCCCAGCGTCATCGCGGCGTCGGCGCCCGCGGGCGTGCAGACACCCTGGTCGACCGCGTCGCTCGCCTCGTTGACCAGCATCGCCACGGTGCGCGCGACGACGAGCCCCGGCACGTCGGCCAGGCGCTGCGGCAGCCACCCGAGCGCGCGCAGCACGGCCGCGGCCTGCGGCGCGAACTCGGGCGAGGCCTGCGCGGCCACCGCGAAGGCCAGCGGCACGACCGGCGTCACGGCGCCGCCCGCCGCCGGGCCGACCGGCCAGTCGAACAGCGCGACGTCGGCCACGTCGCCACCCGCCGCGCGCTCGGCGGCGCAGCGGCCGTCGGTGAGCAGCAGCAGGCCGTCGCCGACGCGCAGGCCGGTATCGGCGCCGGCGTCCTGCGCGTCGCGCGTGAAGCTCAGGCCGGCGCCCGTCAGCCGCGCCGCGAGCAGCTCGGCCACCGCGCCGTCGCCCTGCAGCACCAGCGGCACGGCGGGCAACGCCACGGGCTCGACGTCGTCCCCGACGCCCTTCGGCACGGCCGCGCCGTCCGCGTAGTGATAGAAGCCGCGGCCCGACTTGCGCCCGAGCAGGCCGCCGTCGACCATCTCGCGCTGCACCAGCGAGGGCACATAGCGCTTGTCGAAGAAGTTGGCCTCGTACACGGACTGCGTGACGGCGAAGTTGGTGTCGTGGCCGATCAGGTCCATCAGCTCGCACGGGCCCATGCGGAAGCCCGCGCCGCGCACGCAGGCGTCGAGCACGGCGGGCGTCGCGGCCTGCTCCTGCAGCAGCGCGAGCGTCTCGGCGTAGAACGGCCGCGCGATGCGGTTGACGATGAAGCCCGGCGTCGACTTCGCGTGCACCGCCGTCTTGCCCCAGTCCTGCGACAGCGTGAAGATCGCGTCCGCCACCGCGGGTTCGGTCGCGAGGCCGGAGATGACCTCGACCAGCCGCATCAGCGGCACCGGGTTGAAGAAGTGCATGCCGACGACGCGGCCCGGGAACTTCAGCCCGCGCGCGATGGCCGTGATCGACAGCGACGACGTGTTGCTCGCGAGCACGCACTCGGGCGCGACGATCGCCTCGAGGTCGCGCAGCAGCGCCTGCTTGACGCCCAGGTTCTCGACGATCGCCTCGACCACCAGCGCCGCGTCGGCGAGCTCGGCCAGCGACGTCGCGACCGTCAGCCTCGAGCGCGCCGCGTCCACGTCGGCCGGCGTCAGCTTGCCCTTGTCGGCCAGCTTCGCGAGCGTCGCGGCCAGCTGCTGCGCGGCCGTGGCGGCGGCGCCGTCGCGCACGTCGTACAGCCGCACCGGATGCCCCGCCAGCAACGCGACCTGCACGATGCCGACGCCCATCACGCCGGCGCCGATGACGGCGACCGGACGATCACGAAAGAGATTGGAGTTCATGGCGGCGATTCTGCACCGCGTCCGCCGTTCAGCCGCTGCCCAGCCGGCCTTCAGCCTCGCGACGGGGTCGACTTCCACAATCGCCGTCGCCGCGGCACTCTCGTCGCGGCCCCCTTTGCCGCCCGCGTGGCCGCGTCGCACGCGGTGTCGGGCCGAACCGCGCGTTCTAGCCTCCCTGTGTAACGCGACGCCGGCCCGACGGGTGGTTCTTCTTCGGCCGCGTCCGACGCGAGGGCGCACGCCCGCCGAAGCCGCCTCCGCGAGGCCCGCTGGCACACTGTGGGGCTGCGCATCGCCGCGCAGGCACCTCCACCGCCTCGCCGCCGATGCCCCGTTCCCCTGCCCCGCCCGACATCGACCCGATCACCGCGGAGGCGGCCGAAGCCGCGTCGCGTGCGCGCGACCTGCGCGGCGCCGCGAAGCTCGCCACCGAGGCCACGACCGGCCTGACCGACCTCGTCGAGGCGGTGCACGCGCGCGTAGCCAGCGTGCCCGCCCTGGCCGGCCCGGCCGGCCCGGCCGACGGCCGCACGCGCGGCATCACCGGCCTCGTCTACAAGACGATCCGCGGCGTGACGAAGCTGGTCGGCGGCAGCGTCGACACCTTGCTGGACGTGCTCGCCCCCGCGCTCGCCTCGAAGGCGGCCCCGGGCGACGACGCGCCCGCGCTGCCGTCGCGCGAGCGCGAGGCCATCGTCGCGGCGCTCAACGGCGTGCTCGGCGACCACCTCGCGCGGACGGCCAACCCGCTCGCGATCCGCATGGCGCTGCGCCACGACGGCCGCGCGCTGGCGCTCGACCGCGCTGCGCTCGCCCAGGCCCTGCCGCACGCCGGCCCGCGCGTGCTCGTGCTGGTCCACGGCCTGTGCATGAACGACCTGCAATGGCGGCGCGGCACCGGCCCCGCCGACGAGACAGGCCAGCCGCCCACGCATGACCACGGCGCCGCGCTCGCCGGGGCGCTCGGCTTCACGCCCGTCTACCTGCACTACAACTCGGGCCTGCACGTGTCGACCAACGGCCGCGCGCTCGCCGACCGCCTCGAACGCCTGCTGCACGAATGGCCGCACCCGATCGAGCGCTTCGCGATCGTCGGCCACAGCATGGGCGGGCTCGTCGCGCGCAGCGCGCTGCACCACGGCCGTGCGGCCGGCCACCACTGGCCCGACCGGCTCGACGACCTCGCCTGCCTCGGCACGCCGCACCACGGGGCGCCGCTCGAACGCGCCGGGCAGGGCCTCGACCTGCTGCTCAGCGCCACGCCCTACGCCGGCCCGTTCGGCCGGCTCGCGAAGCTGCGCAGCGCCGGCATCACCGACCTGCGCCACGGCAACCTGCTCGACGAGGACTGGGCCGGCGGCGACCGCTTCGAGCGCACCACCGATCGGCGCACGCCCGTGCCGCTGCCGACCGGCCCGCGCTGCTACGCGATCGCCGGCACGATCCTCGGCAAGGACGGCGCCGAGGCCGGCGACCTCAAGGACACCCTGCTCGGCGACGGCCTCGTGCCGCTCGCGAGCGCGCTCGGCAAGCACCGGCTCGCCCGTCGCACGCTCAAGTTCGCGCCCGACCGGCAACGCACGTTCGCCAAGGTGAACCACATGCAGCTGCTGTCGGACGCCGAGGTGTTCGCGCAACTGCGCACCTGGCTGGCGCACTGAGCGCCGCGTCCGGAAGCGCGCCCGACGCACGCCGGGCGGCAGCGCGGTCAGCCGCGCCGGGACGCCACGTACTGCTCCACGGCCTTCGAATCGCCCAGCAGCTTGCCGTTGACGAACACCTGCGGCACCGTCTGCGCCCCGGTCATCGCCCGCAAGGCGCGGGCGCGCTGCAGCGGCGGCAGCGAGATGTCGACGAAGTCGATGCCGGCGTCGGCCAGCGCCTTCTTCGCCTTCGCGCAGAACTCGCAGCCGGGGCGGCTCAGCATCGCGACCTCGTCCGGGTCGCGGGCGTCGGGGTCGAGGTACTTGAGCATCGTGTCGGCGTCCGAGACCTCGAACGGGTCGCCCGGCTTGTCGGGCTCGGCGAAGAGCTTCTCGATGGTGCCGTCGCGCACCAGCATCGAATAGCGCCACGACCGCGCACCGAAGTTGAGGTCGCTCTTGTCGACCAGCATGCCCATGCCGCGCGTGATCTCGGCGTTGCCGTCGGGCAGCAGGTGGACGCGGTCGGCGGACTCGGTGCGGCCCCATTCCTCCATCACGAACGGGTCGTTGACGGAGATGCAGACGATCTCCGCGATGCCCAGCCGCTCGAACACGGGCGCGAGCTCCTCGTAGCGCGGCAGGTGCATCGACGAGCAGGTCGGCGTGAACGCGCCCGGCAGCGAGAAGACGATCACGCTGCGGCCGCCGAAGATCTCGGCGCTGGACGTCTCGACCCAGTCGGCGCCGCGGCGCAGGCGGAAGGTGACGTCGGGCACGCGGGCGCCGGCGCCCAGCGCATCGGGGCCCGGTGCGGTGGGCAGGGCGGTGGATCGGGTGTCGTCGGGGGTCATCGCGGCTCCGGCCAGTGGTCAGGACGATGCTGGCGGCAAGCCCCGTGCCGCGCATCGTCCGGAAGGCGTCGACGCCACGTTGCGCGACGCTGACAAGCTGGCCCCGAAGTTGCTTGGTAGAAACCCTGAATTCCTTCGGATTTGAGGGCGCACGGGACAATGTGCGGGCACGCGGTGTGTCCGTTCATTGCGCTGCGACCGGCCCTCCCCACCGCCTCGCCCCGCCTCGACACGCTGCCCCATGACCGCTGCCCCCACCTTCGCCCTCGACGCCAGCGCGCCGCCCTCGCCCGACCAGGCCGAACGCGAGCGCCATTTCTGGCCGTCCGTGTGGGCGCTGGGCGTCGGCGGCTTCGCGATCGGCACCGGCGAGTTCGTGATCATGGGCCTGCTGCCCGAGGTCGCGAAGGACCTGGACGTCACGATCCCGCAGGCCGGCCACGTGATCAGCGCCTACGCGCTGGGCGTCGTGATCGGCGCGCCGGTGCTGGCGGTGCTCGCGGCGAACTGGCCGCGCCGCGCGCTGCTCGTCGCGCTGATGGCGCTGTTCGCCGCCGGCAACTTCGCCAGCGCCGTCGCGCCGGGCTACATCTCGATGATGCTGATGCGCTTCCTCACCGCGCTGCCGCACGGCACCTACTTCGGCGTGGCCGCGTTGATGGTCGCGTCGCTCGCGCCGCCCAACCGGCGCGCGAGCGCGGTCGGGCTCGTGATGTCCGGCCTCACCAGCGCGACGCTGTTCGGCGTGCCGCTCGCGGCCTGGCTGGGCCAGCACCTGGGCTGGCGCGCGGCGTTCGTGCTGGTCGGCCTGATCGCCGTGCTCGCGATCGTGCTGATCCGCCGCGGCGTGCCCGACGTCCCCGCCGCGCACAACGCCAGCCCGCTGCGCGAGCTCGGCGCGCTCAAGCGCACGCAGGTCTGGCTGACGCTGGGCGTGGCCGCGGTCGGCTTCGGCGGCATGTTCGCGGTGTTCAGCTACATCAAGCCGCTGCTCACCGAGGTCACGCACATGCCGGTCGACGGCGTGCCGCTGGTGCTCGCGCTGTTCGGCGTCGGCATGGTCGCGGGCAACCTCGTCGGCTCGCGCTTCGCGGACAAGTCGCTGATGAAGACGATCTTCGGCATCCTGCTGTACGCGGCCGTCGTGCTGACCGCCATCGTCTTCACCGCGCCCTATACGTGGGCCATCTGCATCAACGTGTTCCTGCTCGGCACCACGGTCGCGATCGCGCCGGCGCTGCAGATCCGGCTGATGGACGTCGCCGGCGACGCGCAGACCCTCGCCGCCGCGCTGAACCACTCCGCCTTCAACACCGCCAACGCGCTCGGCGCGTGGCTGGGCGGCGTCTCGATCGCCGCCGGCCTGGGCTGGACGTCCACCGGCTGGGTCGGCGCGCTGCTGGCGCTGGCCGGCATCGCGGTGTTCGGCGTGTCGGTATGGCAGCGCAAGCACTCGCGGGCGCGCGGCACGAGCGACTCGATGTACTGACCGGCACCGGCGTCGAGGCCGCCGGATGCCCGGAGGGCCTGCGAAGCCTCGGCGCCGAGTCGCCGGGCGTCGACGCCGCCCCTGTCCGGTGCGAGACCGACGCTTCGAGGGTCGACGTCGACGCTCCGGGATCCGGCATCGACGTCCGGAGCGTCGACGTCGAGTCTCCGGGCATCGGCGCCGACGCTTCCCGGTACGACGTCGGGCCGGCGAGCATCGACACCGACGCTCCGCCACTCGAACGCGATGCCCGGCCCATCGGCGTCGCGCCTGCGGACGCGGACGCGGACGCCGCAACCCTAGCGCTGCATCTTCATCAGCGCGCTCGTGCCGATCATCCCGGCGTCGAGGTTCGCCATGATGATCAGCGAGCCGAACACCACCAGCGCGACGACGAACACGCCGAAGGCGAGCGCCAGGATGTTGTTGGTGCCTTCGGGGCCGCTCGAGATGTGCAGGAAGAAGACGAGGTGCACGCCCATCTGGCCGATCGCCAGCGCGGCGAGCAGGATCGGGATGCCCGGGCCCCACACGCTGCCGGTGCCGGCGACCCAGAACGACGCGAGCGTCAGCACGACCGAGGCCGCGAGGCCCAGCACGTTCTTGGTGAAGCCGCTGCGGATGGTGGCCGGATCGCCAGGGGTCTCGTCCTCCGGGTGGCCGGCGGTCGGGGCGCGCGGGGTGTCGGTGGTCGCTGCCATCAGCGGGCTCCCAGGTAGACGATGGTGAACACGCCGATCCAGACGATGTCCAGCGCGTGCCAGAACAGCGCGAAGCAGATCAGGCGGCCGACGACCAGCGGCCGGTAGCCGAGCGTCGCGACCTGCGCGCACATCGTCGCGAGCCACGCGAGGCCGATCGTCACGTGCAGGCCGTGCATGCCCACCAGCGCGAAGAACGCGGACAGGAAGGCGCTGCGCTGCGGGCCGTTGCCGTCGGCGATCATGCCGGCGAACTCGGTCACCTCGAGATAGAGGAACGCGGCGCCGAGCGCGAACGTGAACGCGGCGAACAGGTACATCAGCCCGCGCCGGCGCATGTCGATCGCGAGCGAGAACACGCCGCAGGTGAAGCTCGAGGCCAGCAGGCACGCGGTCTCGATCAGCACGTTGTCGCGGTGGAACAGCTTCACGCCGCCGAGGCCGCCCGCGGTGTGGCCCTGCAGCACCGCGTAGGCGGCGAACAGCGCCGAGAACAGGATGATGTCGCTGAGCAGGAACAGCCAGAAGCCGTAGCCGATGATCACGCGCCGCGTCGACGGCCCGCGCTCGGAGATCGGCACCTCGTCCACGCCCTCGCCGGTGGTCGGCGCGGTCATCGCGGCGCCGCTCATGCCGATGCTCCCTGCTCGTGGGCGCGGATGTCCGCGTCGGGCACCTCGAACTCGTGTTCCATGTTCCACCCGCGCGCCGTGAGCGCCGCGACGATGCCCAGCCCGCCGACGATCGCCATCCACCAGATGTGCCAGATCAGCGCGAAGCCCAGCACGACCGCGAAGAAGGCGGAGACGAAGCCGAGCGGGCTCGGGCGCGGCAGCTCGATCGGGTGGCCGTCGTCCGGCACGGTCGGCACGACGCCGCCCTCGTCGCGCTTGGCGAGCCAGAACGCGTCGACGCCGACCACCTGCGGCAGCGCCGCGAAATTCCACGGCGGCGGCGGCGAGCGGGTCGACCATTCGAGGGTGCGGCCGTCCCACGGGTCGCCCGTCAGGTCCCGCCGCTGGTCGCGCGTGCGCACGCTCACCACGAGCTGCAGGATCGTCAGCAGGATGCCGACGAAGATCACGACCGCGCCGCAGAACGCGATGACCATCAGCGGCTGCCAGCTCGGGTCGGCGTAGTGCTGCATGCGCCGCGTCGCGCCCGCGAGGCCGAGGATGTACAGCGGCGTGAACGCGAGCCAGAAGCCGATGAACCAGCACCAGAAGACGGCCTTGCCCAGGCCCTCGTGCAGCGTGAAGCCGAACGCCTTCGGGAACCAGAACGTGTAGCCCGCGAACGCGCCGAACACGACGCCGCCGATCACGACGTTGTGGAAGTGCGCGACGAGGAACAGGCTGTTGTGCAGCTCGAAGTCGGCCGGCGGGATCGCCAGCATCACGCCGGTGGCGCCGCCGATCACGAAGGTCACGATGAAGCCGATCGCCCAGTGCAGCGCGGCCGAGAATCGCACCGTGCCGCCGTACAGCGTGAACAGCCAGTTGAAGATCTTCACGCCGGTGGGCACCGCGATGATCATCGTCGCGACCCCGAAGAAACCGTTGACGTCCGCCCCCGCGCCCATCGTGAAGAAGTGGTGCAGCCAGACCATGAACGACAGCACGCAGATGCCCATCGTCGCGATCGCCATCGAGCGGTAGCCGAACAGCGGCTTGCTGGAGAAGGTGCTGATCACCTCCGAGAACACGCCGAACGCGGGCAGCACCAGGATGTAGACCTCCGGGTGGCCCCAGGCCCAGATGAGGTTCACGTACATCATCGGGTTGCCGCCGAAGTCGTTCGTGAAGAAGTGGAAGCCGAGGTAGCGGTCGAGCAGCAGCATGCCCAGCGTCGCGGTGAGGATCGGGAAGGCCGCGATGATCAGCAGGTTCGACGCCAGCGCCGTCCACGTGAAGATCGGCATGCGGCCGTAGCCCATGCCGGGCGCGCGCAGCTTCAGGATGGTCGTCGTCAGGTTGATGCCCGAGAGCAGCGTGCCCGCGCCCGAGATCTGAAGCGACCACAGGTAGTAGTCGACGCCCACGCCGGGCGAGTACGCGAGCTCGGACAGCGGCGGATAGACCAGCCACCCCGCGCGCGAGAACTCGCCGATCACGAGCGACATGTTGACCAGCAGCACGCCCGCGGCCGTGAGCCAGAAGCTGACGGAGTTGAGCACCGGGAACGCGACGTCGCGCGCGCCGATCTGCAGCGGCACGACGAAGTTCATCAGGCCGACCATGAACGTCATCGCGACGAAGAAGATCATGATCGTTCCGTGCGCCGAGAAGATCTGGTCGTAGTGGTCGGGCGGCAGGTAGCCCTGCGCGCCGCCGGCCGCGAGCGCGAGCTGCGCGCGCATCATGATCGCGTCGGAAAAGCCGCGCAGCAGCATCACGAGCGACAGCAGCACGTACATCACGCCGATGCGCTTGTGGTCGACGCTGGTGATCCACTCGTGCCACAGATAGGGCCACGCGCGCTTCCACGTGACGAAGGCGAGCACCGCGAGGATCGCCAGCATCACGACGAGCGCGGTGACCAGCGGGATCGGTTCGTTCCAGGGGATCGCGGCCCAGGTCAGCTTGCCGAACATGTCACATCGATCCGTGGGTCATCGCCATGGCGGCGGGGGCGCTCATCGTCGACTGGACGATGGCCTCGAAGAGTTGCGGCGCGACCTGCGCGTAGCTCACCGGCGCGGGCAGCGTGCCGGGCTTCGCGAGCCGCGCGTAGGCCGCGGCGTCGAGCGACTGCGTGCCGGCGCGCGTGGACGCGAGCCACTGCGCGAATTCGGCGGGCGGGACGGCGACGGTGTCGAAGCGCATGTCGGAGAAGCCGTCGCCGCTGAACTGCGCCGACAGCCCGGGGTAGGTGCCGGGCCGGTCGGCCTGCAGGTTCAGCTGCGTCGTCATGCCGCCCATCGTGTAGATCTGCGTGCCGAGCTGCGGCACGAAGAAGCTGTTCATCACGCTGGCCGACGTCAGGTGCAGCCGCAGCGGCGCGCCGGCCGGCACCACGAGCCGGTTCACGCTGGCCACGCCGAGGTCGGGGTAGATGAACAGCCACTTCCAGTCGAGCGAGACGACCTGCACGTCGATCGGCGCGGCCGCGGTCGGCGCCTCGATCGGCTGGCGCGGGTCGAGGTCGTGCGAGCCGACCCACGCGATGCCGCCGAGGAACAGGATCACCAGCATCGGGATCGCCCACACGGTGACCTCGATCGGCCCCGAATACTCCCAGTCGGGCAGCCGCCGCGCCCACTTGTTGCCCGCGCGGAACCACCACGCGAAGGCGAGCGTCAGCACGATCACCGGCACGATCACGGCCAGCATGATCACCGTGGCATTGAGCAGGATCGTGCGCTCGGCGGCGGCGATCGGGCCATGCGGGTCGAGCACGCCCTGCTGCCAGGCTGCGGTCGCTTCCAATGCGGATCCTCCTCGGTTGCTCGAACCAGAACACCGGCCGCGCCAGGGCGACCGTCATCGTCATTTCAGCGCCCCTCGCGGCGCGTCGCACCTGCATCCCGGGCAGCGCGCGAACGGGCCAGAGGGCAAATGCCGGGCCTGTCCAAACGGACTAGCCGGCCCGCCCCCGCGACGCGATCGCCGGCGACCGGCAAGTCGTGTCGCAGGATTTGCCGACCGTGCGCGTCTTGTCTACGCAGACGCGCCTCGGCGCGCGGCGCCCGCGGATCGTGCCACCAGCGCGGCGGCCTGTCGATGCCCTGGGCAACCGGCCGCGCGGTGACAGCGCGATGACACGCCCGCGATGCCGCTTTTCTTCAGCTTGCCGACGGGGCTTTTACATTGCCTCACGCCCGCGGGCGGAACCTCGTCGGAGAATGGGCACTCCATCGCCGTGACCCTTGGTGGAGCTGAACAAGATGAACAACGATATCGACAACGCCCTCGAGGCCGAAGTGGCCCGCCGCGCGACGGAGCGCGGCATCAAGACCGATCTCGGCGCCGACCATTCGCGCACCGCGCGCCTCGCCTCGCGCCTGTACGCGGGCGCCACCGGCGCGCAGCGCACGCGCATGCTCACCAGCCTGCTGCGGCCGCTCGGCCCGCTGGCGATCGCGGGCGTCGCCTCGGGCGCCTTCGCGGGCCTCGTCGGGCGCGTGAGCAGCGGCGCGGCCGTCACGATCGACGACATCGGCAACTTCACGTCGCAGCAGGTCTTCGAGCTCGCACGCTTCGTGGAACAGGTCAGCCCCGACGCGCTGCACCAGGTCGTGAAGGCGATCGGCGAGAACCCGTTCGGGCTCTCCACGTTCGGCGCCGCGGCGGCGGCGCTGCTGTCGATGACGCTGCGCGGCACGCGCCGCCGCGACAAGGGCGCGACGATCGCTCCGACGCGATAAGGCGCCCTCCCCCCGCGTGGCAGGCGTGGCAGGCGCGGCGCGCCTCCGGGACGATGCCCGTGGCGGCCGCCGCGGCGATCCGCTAACGTAGCGGCACATCGACTCGCCGCGTTCCCGTGCCGCCCTCCCCCGCCGATCAACTCCCCGGTTCGACGCTCCGCGTGGACAGCTTCCACGACGCGGTCACCGGCACCGTCAGCCACCTCGTGCTCGACACCGCCAGCCGCCGCTGCGCCATCGTCGACAGCGTGCTCGACTTCGACCCGAAATCCGGCCGCACCGGCACCGCCAGCGCGCAACGCCTGCTCGCGCGCATCGCCGAACTCGGCGCCTCGGTGCAGTGGATCCTCGAGACCCACGCCCACGCCGACCACTTCTCGGCCGCGCCGTGGCTGAAGGAGCGCGTCGGCGGCGCGATCGGCATCGGGCGGCACATCGTCGACGTGCAGCACACCTTCGGCCGCCTCTTCAACGCGGGCGACGCCTTCGCGACGGACGGCGCGCAGTTCGACCACCTGTTCGACGACGGCGAGACCTTCGCGATCGGCGGCCTGCGCGCGCACGCGATGCACACGCCCGGCCACACGCCGGCGTGCGTGAGCTTCGTCGTGCGCGACGCCGTGTCCTGCGTGGCCTTCGTCGGCGACACGCTGTTCATGCCCGACTACGGCAGCGCGCGCTGCGACTTCCCCGGCGGCGACGCCGCGACGCTGTACCGCTCGATCCGCCGCGTGCTGGCGCTGCCCGGCGACACGCGCCTCTACCTGTGCCACGACTACCCGCCCGGCGGGCGCGCGGTGCAGGTCTCGGCGACGGTGGACGAGCAGCGCGCGCACAACATCCACGTGCGCGACGGCATCGGCGAGGCCGAGTTCGTCGCGATGCGCACGCAGCGCGACGCGACGCTCGAGATGCCCGTGCTGCTGCTGCCCGCGGTGCAGGTCAACATGCGCGCGGGCGAGCTGCCGCCGCCGGAAGCGAACGGCGTGCGCTACCTGAAGATCCCGCTCAACGCGATCTGACGATGCTCACGATCACCTGCGCGCTGCTCGGCAGCCTGATCGGCCTGCTGCTGGCGCTCACCGGCGCCGGCGGCGGCATCCTGGCCGTGCCGCTGCTGGTGTTCGGCCTGCACCTGGGCGTCGCGCGCGCGGCGCCCATCGGGCTCGTGGCGGTCGGGCTGTCGGCCGCGTTCGGCGCCGCGCTGGGGCTGCGCGCGCGCATCGTGCGCTATCGCGCCGCGCTGTTGATCGGCGGGCTGGGCATGGCGGTCGCGCCGCTGGGCGTCGCCGCGGCGCAGCGCATCCCCAACGGGCCGCTGACCATCGCGTTCGCCATCGTGCTCGCGGCCACCGCGGGCCGCACGTTCCGCCGCACGCTGCGCGCGGCGGGCGAACCGCACGCACCCCGCGCCGCGCTGCCCTGCGTCGTCGATGCGGCCGACGGCCGGCTCGTGTGGACGCGCCCCTGCGCGCAGGCCCTCGCGACGACGGGCGTGGCGTCGGGCCTGCTCAGCGGGCTGCTGGGCGTGGGCGGCGGCTTCGTGATCGTGCCGGCGCTGAACCGCTACACCGACCTGCCCATGCGCAGCATCGTGGCCACGTCGCTCGCGGTGATCGCGCTGGTGTCGGTCGGCGGCGTCGGCGCGGCGGCGGCGCACGGGTCGCTCGACTGGTCGATCGCGCTGCCGTTCTCGGCCGGCGCGGTCGTGGCGCTGCTGCTCGGCCGACTGGTCGCCGCGCGCGTGGCGGGCGTCCGGCTACAGCAGGCGTTCGCGCTGGTGAGCGCCGCGGTGGCGCTGCTGCTGGTCGCGCGGGCGATCGGCTGGATGGCGATGCCCGCGCGCTGACGCGCCGCGTCAGAGGTGCGACACCGCCAGGTTGATCGCGAGGCCGCCCACCATCAGCCAGCCGAACAGCACCGCGGCCAGGCCCAGCGGCCGGAGGCCGGCGCTGCGGATCGCCGAGACGTGCGTGGTCAGGCCGAGCGCGGCCATCGCGGTGGCGAGCATCACGGTGTCGATCGTGTTGATCGTCGCGACGGCGTGGGCCGGCAGCAGCGCCAGCGAATTCAGTCCGGCGACCGCGACGAAGCCGAGCGCGAACCAGGGGATCACGATGCGGCCGGGCTTCGCCGACGCGTCGGCGTCGCGCTCACCCGCTTCGCGGCTCGACGCGCGCGACAGCCACGCCGACAGCCCGACGAGGAAGGGCGCGAGCATCATCACGCGCACCAGCTTCGCGATGACCGCCGTGGTGGCCGCCTGCTCGCCGATCGCGTGGCCCGCGGCGACGACCTGCGCGACCTCGTGGATCGTCGAGCCGGCGAACAGGCCGTACGCGCTCTCCGACAGCGGCACGAGGCCGAAGCGCAGGTTCAGGTGATACAGCACGGGGTACAGGAAGATCGCGAGCGTGCCGAACACGACCACCGTCGACACGGCGACCGTCACCTGCTCCGCCTTGCCGCGCAGCACCGGCCCGGTGGCCATCACCGCGGCCGCGCCGCAGATCGAGCTGCCGGCGCCGATCAGCATCGCGGTCTTGCGGTCGAGGCCGAACACGCGCGTGCCGAGCACCCACGCGAGCGAGAACGTGCTGGTGAGCACGAGCGCGTCGATCGCGACGCCGCGCAGGCCGACGTGGCCGATGTCCTGGAACGTCAGGCGCAGGCCGTACAGGATGATGCCCAGGCGCAGCAGCGTCTGCTTCGAGAACGTGACGCCGGTGGCGCTCGCCGCGGCGACGCGCGGGTAGATCGTGTTGCCCGCGACCATGCCCAGAACGATCGCGAGCGTGAGCGCGCTGATGCCGTTCGACTGCAGCCAGCCCAGCTTGCCGAGCTCGATCGCCAGCAACGCGATCACGAGGGCCAGCGCGACGCCCGGCGCGAGCGCGCGGGCGTGGCCCGGGAAGCCGGCGAGGCCGCCGGCCGGCGCGATCGCTGCGGGAGCGGATGCGCGTGAGGGGTAGGTGATGTCGGTCATGACGGTGTCCGATGCGAGCCGGCCGATTGCCGTGGTGCGAACTTTGCGCCGTCGCACTCAATCCGTAAAACGGGTTATTCATGTCGAAACAACCTGTTTTAAAGGTTGAGTCGTTGCCGAACGACGTTGCGCCCGGATCGGGGAGAATGCGCGCAAGCTTCAAGATGCCCATGCCTCCCAGCGACGGATCACCGCCGAACGACGACCCCCGCCTGGAGCGGCGCCGCCTCTCGCGCGCGACGGTGCTGGCCTCCACGGCGGCGACGTTCACGCTGTGGCTCTGGGCATCGGCCGCCGGCGCCGCGGCCGCGCTGGCCACGCTCGGCTTCCGCTGGCTCACGCTGCAGGTCGAGTGGGTGGCCACGGGCCACACGACCGGGCTCGTCGAGGCCGCGCGCGCGCTCGCGCCGTGGCAACGGCCGATCGTCTGCACGGTCGGCGGCCTGATCGCCGGCCTCGTGCTGCGCTGGGGCACGCGCTGGGCCGCGCGCGGGCCGGCCGGCGACCACCACATCGACTACATCGACGCCGCCCGCGCGCGCCAGGTCGAGCTCAACGACCGCACGAACCTCGCGCGCACGCTGTCGGCGATGGTCTCGATCGGCACCGGCGCGTCGATCGGCCGCGAGGGGCCGATGGTGCAGATCGCGGCCTGGGCGACGTCGTGGCTGTCGCGCGTCGTCCCGATCTCGCCCGAGCAGCGCAGCGCGATCATGGTGTGCGGCATCGCGGCCGGCATCGCGTCGGCGTACCACGCGCCGGTGGCGGGCGTGGTGTTCGTGCTCGAGCTCGCGCTCGGTTTCTTCGCGCGCCACGCGGTCGCGCCCGTGCTGATCGCGGCGGGCACGGCGAGCGCGCTGGTCTACCTGATCGACGGCCCGAGGCCGCTGTACGCGGTCGCGCCGATCGGGGCGCTGCCGTCCAGCCTCGGCTTCACGATGCTCGCGGGCGTCCTGCTGGGCGGCGTCGGCTGGGCCTTCCTGCTGCTCGTCGAGAAGAGCCGCGGCGTGTTCGCGCGCGTGCGCTCGGTGCCGCTGCGGATGGCGCTCGGCGGGCTGATGGTGGGCGTGCTGTCGGCCTTCGTGCCGGAGGTCTGGGGCAACGGCTACAGCGTCGTCGCGGCGGCGTTGACCGGCGCCGACACCTGGCAATGGCTCGCGCTGGTGCTGGTGACGAAGGTCGCGGCGACCTCGTGGAGCTCGGGCAGCGGCGCGATCGGCGGGATGTTCACGCCGTCGCTGTTCGTCGGCGCGGCGGCCGGCGGCGTGCTCGCGCAGGTCGCGGCACTGTGGCTGCCGACCGCGTGGGTCGGCGACCCGCGCTCGCTCGTCGTGATCGGCATGGCCGCGGTGCTCGCCGCCGCCACGCAGGCGCCGCTGATGGCCATCACGATGGTGCTGGAGATGACCAACGAGTTCCAGCTCACCGTGCCCGTGATGCTGGCCTGCGCGTTCGCCTACGCCGTGAGCACGCAGTTCGGCACGCGGCCGCTGTACGGCAACCCGATCGAGGTCGACCACGAGGTGCGCGCGGCCACGTGACGGCGGCGCGGGAATGCCGCTTGCTCGTTCATTGCCGAGCACCGCGGTGGCGGCGTCCGCGACACGAGACAGGTCGCCGACGCCTCTCGACAAGCCCGCGGCCACGTCCTCAACACCGCAGGGTCAACGATGAAAACACTGTTCAAGCGCTCGGCGCTCGCGCTCGCCCTCGTGGCACCGTTCGCGGCGTGGTCGCAGGTCTCCCTGTCGATCACCGTCGCGCCGCCGCCGCTGCCCTATTACGCGCAACCGCCGATCCCGGGCGACGGCTACATCTGGACGCCGGGCTACTGGAGCTGGGATCCGGCCATCAACGACTACGCCTGGGTCCCGGGCACGTGGGTGCTGCCGCCGCAGCCGGGCTTCCTGTGGACGCCGGGCTACTGGGGCTTCGCCGGCGGCGTCTACGGATGGCACCGCGGCTACTGGGGCGACCACGTCGGCTACTACGGCGGCCTGAACTACGGCTACGGCTACGGCGGCCACGGCTACGACGGCGGGCGCTGGGACCACGGCCACTTCCGCTACAACCAGGCCGTCAACAACCTGCCGCAGGGCCGGGTGCACAACGTCTACAACCATCCGGTCGCGGGCCGGCCGGCGCCGGGCCGCGAGAGCTTCAACGGCGGCGACTCGCACTTCCACGGCCAGCCGACGGCCGCCGAACATCGTTACGAAGGCGCGCAGCACGGCGAGCCGACGCACGAGCAGATGGATCACGAGCACCGCGCGATGACGACGCCCGAGCAGCGCATGGGCAACAACCACGGCATGCCGCCGACCGCCGCGACGGCCCACCCCGGCGGCTTCGGCGAGCCCGAGGCCGAGCGCGGCCGCAGCGAGACCGAGATGCACGCGATGCCGCAGCGCGGCGGCCCGCCGGCGCGCCCGCAAGGCGTCGCGCCGATGGGCGCCCGGCCGGAGGGCGGCCATCCCGAGGGTGGGCGTCCCGAAGGGGGCCATCCGGAAGGCGGGCATCCCCCGGGCGGCGGACACCCCGAAGGCGGCCATCCGGAAGGCGGCCACGGCGGCGAGCAGCACCACTGAGGCACCGCGCGGGCCGAGGGCCCGCGGTGGACGCGCATGAACCGAAGCCTCGGCCCGACGGCCGGGGCTTCGTCGCTTCAGCGCGAGCTCGCCAGGCTCAATGCGCCTTCGCGGGCTGCCGCAACGCGAGCCGGCGCGAGAGTTCGATCTTCGCGATCGCGTTGCGGTGCACCTCGTCCGGCCCATCGACGATGCGAACGGTGCGCTGCTGCGCGTAGGCGTCGGCGAGCCAGAAATCGCCGCTGACGCCGCCCGCGCCATGTGCCTGGATCGCCCAGTCGACGACCTTGCACGACACGTTCGGCGCGACCACCTTGATCATCGCGATCTCGGCGCGCGCGTCCTTGTTGCCGACGGTGTCCATCTTCCACGCGGCGTTGAGCGTGAGCAGGCGCGCCTGGTCGATGAGGCAGCGCGACTCCGCGATGCGCTCGTGCCAGATCGACTGGTCGGACAGCGGCTTGCCGAACGCGACGCGCGCCTGCAGCCGGTCGATCATCGACTCGAGCGCGCGCTCCGCGGTGCCGATCGAGCGCATGCAGTGGTGGATGCGGCCGGGGCCGAGGCGACCCTGCGCGATCTCGAAGCCGCGGCCTTCGCCGAGCAGCAGGTTGGATACCGGGACCCGTACGTCCTCGAGCGTCACTTCCATGTGACCGTGCGGCGCGTCGTCGTAGCCGAAGACGGTGAGCGGACGCACGACGGTCACGCCCGGCGCGTCGCGCGGCACGAGCACCATCGACTGCTGCTGGTGCTTCGGCGCGTCGACGTCGGTCTTGCCCATCACGATGAAGAGCGCGCAGCGCGGGTTGCCGGCACCGGAGCTGAACCACTTGCGGCCGTTGATGACGTACTCGTCGCCCTCGCGCCGGATCGTGCACTGGATGTTGGTGG
>JASLEM010000048.1 GCA_030151165.1 Burkholderiaceae bacterium | reverse complement strand
CGACCTGAACACGGCGTCGGCGCCGCTGCTGGCGCGCGTCTCGGGCCTGAGCCAGGCGGTCGCCAACAGCATCGTGCGCTGGCGCGACGCGAACGGCGCGTTCGCGGCGCGCTCGCAACTGCTGGACGTCGCGGGCCTCGGTCCGAAGACCTTCGAGCAGGCGGCCGGCTTCCTGCGCATCCGTGGCGGCACGAACCCGCTGGACATGACGGGCGTGCACCCGGAGACCTACCCGGTCGTCGAGCGCATGATCGCCGCGACCGCCAAGCCGGTGCAGGAGCTGATGGGCCGCAGCGACGTGCTGAAGGCGCTCAAGCCCGAGAGCTTCGCCGACGAGAAGTTCGGCGCGATCACGATCAAGGACATCCTCGTCGAACTCGACAAGCCCGGCCGCGACCCGCGCCCCGACTTCAAGGTCGCGCGCTTCAACGACGGCATCGAGGACATCAAGGACCTGCAGCCGGGCATGCTGCTCGAAGGCACGGTCAGCAACGTCGCCGCGTTCGGCGCGTTCGTCGACCTCGGCGTGCACCAGGACGGCCTCGTGCACGTGAGCCAGCTGTCGAACAAGTTCGTCACCGACGCGCGCGAAGTCGTGAAGACGGGCGACATCGTGAAGGTCAAGGTCGTCGAGGTCGACCTTGCGCGCCAGCGCATCGCGCTCACGATGAAGCTCGACACCCAGCCGCAGTCCAAGGGCGCGCGCAGCGCCGAGAACAGCTACCGGCCGGCCGCGCGCAACGAGCGTGCGGGCGGCGGCGGCGGGCGTGGCCACCAGGGCGGCGGGGCGGCGGCGCCGGCGGCGTCCGGCCAGGGCGCGATGGCGGCGGCCTTCGCGAAGCTGCAGGGCAAGCGCTGAGGCCGCGCGGCTCGCCGGGCGGGCCGCCGCGCGAAAAATTCACGACCGCCCGGAATCCTTGGCGGAACCTTGACGGCACATTTACGCTATCGTTTGCGCCGTCGCATTCACCATTTTCGAGAAAGCCAGACATGCGCATTGCGTTGACGCTCTCCCTGGTCGCCGTGGCCGTCCTCGCGGGCTGCGCCAGCTCCGCCAGGAAGCCCGCCTACCCGAACACGCCCGCCCCGGCCCCGGTGGCGGCGCCCGTCGCCGCGCCGGTGGTCGAGGCGCCGAAGATCACCGAGCCGTTCTTCGGTCGCACCAAGCTGGCCGTGGCGACGCTGTCGCCCGCCGCGGGCGGCACGGCGATCGGCGTCGTCAACTTCTCCGTGAGCGGCTCGAACGTCGACGTCCACGTGATCGTCTCGGGCCTCGTGCCCGGCTCGGTGCACGGCTTCCACGTCCACGAGACGCCTAACTGCGCCAGCGCCGACTTCATGAGCGCCGGCGGCCACTTCAACCCGACGAAGCAGCCGCACGGCCCGCAGGGCGCGCCGCACCACGCGGGCGACATGCCCAGCCTGCTGGCCGACCCGACCGGCAAGATCGACACGACCTTCACGGTCAACAACGTGGTGCTCGGCGGCCCCGAAGGCTTCGTCGGCCACTCCGTGATCCTCCATGCGCGCCCGGACGACTATGCAACGCAGCCGACCGGCAACTCCGGCGACCGCATCTCCTGCGGTGTCATCGCGAGCCAGTGAGCCCCACGGTCGCTGGCGCTCCCTGCCCCCGAGGGGCCAGCCGCGAGCGGACTGGCAGGGCCAGCTCCGCCGCGCCCTTGAATCGCTGATGCAGATTCGAGCGCCAGCGGCGGAGGCGAGCCGCGTTTCGCGATCCACTTCGATCACATCGCCATGAATGCGCTCCAGGTTTTCGCTGGTCCGGTCGCACGCCAGCGCCTGCGCGAGCGCGGCCTGCAGCCGTCGGACATCCGCGCGATCCCCGCCGCGGCGGGCGGCCCGAAGGGGTTGATCCTCAATCCGCTCGACCGCTTCGTGTTCGGCCAGTGGCTGCCGCGCAGCGAACAGGTCGTGCATCTGCTCGGGGCGTCGATCGGCGCGTGGCGCATGGCCAGCGCCTGCCTGCCGGACGCCGACGCGGCGCTGGCGCAGCTCGCCGAGGACTACATCGTCCAGCACTACGAGCACGAGCCGGGCAAGGCGCCGAAGCCGAAGCATGTGAGCGAGGTGTTCGAGAACAAGCTCGTCGAGCGCTTCGGCGGCCGCGAGCACGAGGTGCTGTCGCATCCGTGGCTGCGCCTGCACGTGTTCACGAGCCGCGGCGTGCGCGCGCTCGCGCGGGACGGGCGCGTGCGCACGCCGCTCGGCTACCTCGGGGCGTTCGCGTGGAACGCGGTGTCGCGCCCGGCGATGGGCGGCTTCCTCGAGCGCGTGATCTTCTCGGATCCGCGCGACAGGCTGCCCGTGCCGACGCACGACTACCGCACGCAGCACGTCGCGCTCGCGGACGCGAACCTCGCGCGCAGCATCCTCGCGAGCTGCACGATCCCGTTCTGGCTCGAGGCCGTCGCCGCAATCCCCGGCGCGCCGCCCGGCCCGTACTGGGACGGCGGCATCACGGACTACCACCTGCATCTCGACTACGCGTCGCTGCACGATGGCCTCGTGCTCTATCCGCACTTCCAGCGCACGCTCGTGCCCGGCTGGCTCGACAAGGCGCTGAAGCATCGCCACCGCGCGAGCGAGCGGCTCGCCAACGTCGTGTTGCTCGCGCCGAACCCCGAGTGGGTCGCGACGCTGCCCGGCGCGAAGATTCCCGACCGCGGCGACTTCAAGGCCTACGGCGACGACCACGCGGCGCGCCAGGTCGCGTGGCGTCGCGCGACGCTCGAGAGCACGCGGCTGGCCGACGAGTTCGACGCGCTGACGCGGCAGGCGAGCATCGAGGCGCTGCCGTTGCCTTGAAACGTCGGCGGATCACGCCGCTGCGGAAATCCCATAGAATCGAGCCATCTCGATCCTGGATCGACCCACCCCCAGCAAGAATGAGAAAGGCGAAACGGGTTATGACACCGCGAACTACGTTCCTGTTCGACATCTCTTGCGGAGGTTGCCCGGCCGTGGCGTCCTGACGCGCATTCGACCTTTCCAGTTTCCATTCCAAGAGCGCGGCCTGTCGGTCGCGCTTTTTGTTTTCCGGAGTCCTTTTCCATGATCTCGATCCAACTGCCCGACGGTTCCAAGCGCGAATTCCCGCAACCCGTCACGGTGGCCGATGTCGCCGCCTCGATCGGCGCCGGCCTGGCCAAGGCCGCGCTCGGCGGCCGTGTCGGCCAGCCCGGCGCGACGCGCGTCGTCGACACGAGCTACCTGATCGACCACGACGAGTCGCTCGCGATCGTCACGGCCAAGGATCCGGACGGCCTCGACCTGATCCGCCATTCGACGGCGCATTTGCTGGCCTACGCCGTCAAGGAACTGTTCCCGGACGCGCAGGTCACGATCGGCCCGGTCATCGAGAACGGCTTCTACTACGACTTCGCCTACAAGCGCCCGTTCACGCCCGAGGACCTGGCCGCCATCGAGAAGAAGATGGGCGAGCTCGCCGCCAAGGACGAGAAGGTCACGCGCCGCGTGCTGCCGCGCGACGAGGCCGTCGCGCACTTCAAGGCCATGGGCGAGGCCTACAAGGCCGAGATCATCGGCAGCATCCCGGAAGGGCAGGACGTCTCGCTGTACCGCGAAGGCGCCTTCGAGGACCTGTGCCGCGGCCCGCACGTGCCGTCGACGGGCAAGCTGAAGTTCTTCAAGCTGATGAAGGTGGCCGGCGCCTACTGGCGTGGCGACCACCGCAACGAGATGCTGCAACGCATCTACGGCACGGCCTGGGCGACGAAGGAGGAGCTCGCGCAATACCTGTTCATGCTCGAGGAGGCCGACAAGCGCGACCACCGCCGCCTCGGCCGCGAGCTCGACCTGTTCCACATCGACGAGCACGCCCCCGGCATGGTGTTCTGGCACCCGAAGGGCTGGGCGATCTGGCAGGGCGTCGAGCAGTACATGCGCAAGGTCTACCAGGACAACGGCTACCAGGAGGTCAAGGGCCCGCAGGTGATCGACAAGTCGCTGTGGGAGCTCAGCGGCCACTGGGACAAGTACAAGGACGCGATGTTCACGACGGAGAGCGAGAAGCGCGACTACGCCCTCAAGCCGATGAACTGCCCCGGCCACATCCTGATCTACAAGCAGGGCATCAAGAGCTACCGCGACCTGCCGCTGCGCTACGGCGAGTTCGGCAACTGCCACCGCAACGAGCCCAGCGGCGGCCTGCACGGCATCATGCGCGTGCGTGGCTTCACGCAGGACGACGGCCACATATTCTGCACGGAGGAGCAGATCCTGCCCGAGTGCCTGGCCTACACGGCCCTGTTGCAGAAGGTCTACAAGGACTTCGGCTTCACGGACATCATCTACAAGGTGGCGACGCGCCCGGCCGCGCGCATCGGCTCGGACGAGATCTGGGACAAGGCCGAGGCCGCGCTCATCAAGAGCCTGGAGGCTTCGGGCGTGGAAGTCGTCATCGCCCCGGGCGACGGCGCGTTCTACGGCCCGAAGATCGAGTACACGCTCAAGGACGCCCTGGGCCGCCAGTGGCAGTGCGGCACGATGCAGGTCGACTTCTCGATGGCCAGCCGCCTGGGCGCCGAGTACGTCGCCGAGTCGGGAGAGCGCCACGCGCCCGTGATGCTGCACCGCGCGATCGTCGGCAGCCTCGAGCGCTTCATCGGCATCCTGATCGAGCAGCACGCCGGCGCGCTGCCGGCCTGGCTGGCGCCGGTGCAGGTGGTCGTCTGCGGCATCACGGACCAGCAGGGCGACTACGTGCAGGATGTCGTCAAAGCACTTCAGAAGCAAGGTGTCAAGGTTCAGGCCGATTTGCGCAACGAAAAGATCACCTATAAAATCCGCGAGCATTCATTGCAGAAGGTTCCGTACATCCTCGTCGTCGGCGACAAGGAGAAGGCAAGCGGGGCCGTTGCGGTGCGCGCCCGGGGCAACCGGGATCTTGGCGTGATGCCTCTCGCAGACTTCGAACGGAAGCTCGCAGAGGACATCGCCTCCAAGTCCTGACGAACCCCGCCGGCTCCTCTCCCTCGAAACGCGCCTGCCGGCGCGTTTTCGTGTTGGCGGGTCGGCGGATTGCCCCGAAGCGTTCACCAACCTTGCCCTACGCGTCCTGATCTTGCCCAGGATTCGCCTTGAAGGA
>JASLEM010000589.1 GCA_030151165.1 Burkholderiaceae bacterium | reverse complement strand
TCGGACGTCGCGCTGTACTACCAGCAGCACGGCCTCGTCGCGATCCTGCCGGTGGAGCTGCCGTGCAAGATGGACGCCTTCGGCCTCATCACGCGCACCGACCGCCTGCTCGCGCCCGCCGCGAAGGCGACGCTGCGCGCGCTGAAGGCCGTGGCGGTCGAGGTCTACGGCTCGAAGCTGATCGACGACGACGCCTGAGCGCCGGAGCCCGCGGGGCGATCAGTCGGGGTCGCTCGCGCGATCGAGCGCCGCGCGGTCGTCGGCGCCCAGCACCAGCGCCGCGGCCTTCGCGAAGCTCTTCATCTGCTCGACGCTGGTCGCGCTCGCGATCGGCGCGGTGACGCCCTCGCGCGCCATCAGCCAGGCCAGCGCGACCTCGGCCGGCTGGCTGTCGTGGCGCCCCGCGACCTCGTCGAGCGCCGCGAGGATGCGCAGGCCGCGCGGCGTCAGGTACTTCTTCACGCCGCCGCCGCGCGGGCTCTTCGCGAGATCCGCCTCGCTGCGGTACTTGCCGGTCAGGAAGCCCGACGCGAGGCTGAAATACGGGATCACGCCCAGGCCCAGCTCGATCGCGAGCTCGCGCAGCGGGCCGTCGTAGCTGGCGCGGTCGTAGAGGTTGTATTCGGGCTGCAGCGTCGCGTAGACGGGCAGGCCGAGCTCGCGCGAGGTCCAGTGCGCGTCGGCCACCTGCTTCGCGCTGAAGTTGGAGCAGCCGATCGCGCGGATCTTGCCGGCCTCGATCAGCCGCTGGTAGGCGCGCAGCGTCTCCTCGTGCGGCGTGCCGTCGTCGGGCTTGTGCGACTGGTAGAGGTCGATCCGCTCGACCTGCAGCCGCCGCAGCGAGTCCTCCACCGCGCGCTCGATCCACGGGGCGCCGAGGCCCTGGCGGCCATCGCCCATGTCGGAGCCGACCTTGGTGAAGAGCAGCACCTGGTCGCGCCGCGACGGCTTGGCCGCGAGCCACTTGCCGATGATCGTCTCCGACTCGCCGCCGGCATGGCCGGGCACCCAGCGCGAGTAGACGTCCGCGGTGTCGATCGCGTTGAAGCCGGCATCGACGAACGCGTCGAGCAGCTCGAAGCTGCGCTGCTCGTCGACCGTCCAGCCGAAGACGTTGCCGCCGAACACGAGGGGAGCGATCTGCAGGCCCGTGCTGCCGAGGGCGCGAAGTTGCATGGCGAGTTCCTTTGGATGCGTGCGGGCGACGCGGGCTGCGTCGCCGCCATCCCCCGACTATCGCTCCGATGTGCGAACCCGCGCCGGCGCCAGGGCTGCCGCCGTCAAGGCGCGCGCAGGCCGTCCAGTTCCCTGACGTACTTCGTCGCGATCGACCCGTGCGCGATCATCGCGTCGCGCACGGCCTGCATGTCGTCGCCACCCAGCCTGGCCTGCATGTCGCGGGCGAGCGCGATCATCTCCTGCACGCCGACGAAGTAGGTCGACAGCTGCCCCGCCGACATCTCCGCGCGCCGCCATTTGCCCGCTGCCTCGCCCTCTTCCTGGTAGCCGGCGTCCATCATCAGCTTCATCGCGTCCTGCTCGCTCATGCCGCCCGCGTGGATCTTCTGGTCGAGGATGGCGTTGACGTCGACGCGCAGCCGCATCTTCAGCTGCTCCATGCGCGTCTCGAGGCCGCCCCAGCCGGCCTCGGCCATGAACTGCTCGGCGTAGACGGCCCAGCCCTCGACGAAGGTGCCGCTGTAGCTCATCGCGCGCACCAGCGTGTTCGCGTGCACGTTGCTAGCGTGCGCGCCCTGCAGGTAGTGGCCGGGCATCGCCTCGTGCACGGTGAGGTCGCGCAGCATCGCGGCGTTGTATTCGCGGAACTGCGACGCGACGCGCGCGGGCGACCAGTCGGCCGGCGTGGGCGAGATCGCGTAGAACGTCGTGCCGTTCTTCTCGAGCGGGCCGGCCCAGTCGCAGAACGCGACCGCCGGGCCGCGCTGGAACTCGGGCATCACGATGACGCGCACCGGCGCGTCGGGCACCGTCACGAGCTTGTGCGCGCGCACGAAATCCGTCGCGGCGGCGAGGTCGGCGCGCGCCTCGGCGACGATCGTGGCGTTGTCCGGATGCGTCTCGGCGATCCTGTCCAGCACCGCGCGCACCAGCGCGTGGCCGTCCAGGCCGTCGATCGACCTGTCGGGGAAGTACTGCCTGAACAGCGGCAGCGCGGTCGCTTCCATCGCGGCCTGCGTGGCCTGCAGCTCGGCCTGCGCGCGCTGCAGGATCTCGTCGGCGGACAGGTCGGAGTCGAGCGAGAAGCGCAGGCGCTGGTCGAAGTGCTCGCGGCCGAGGCGGAAGTCGCCCGTCGAGCGCGGCAGCAGGTCCTTCTCGAGCCACGTGCCGTAGGCCTGCAACGCGGCGACCGCGCGCGCCCGGGACGCCGCGAGCGCCGGCTTCATCGAGGGCTCCTGCTTCAGGAAGTCCTCCAGGTCGTCCTGCACGAACGAGATCGCGCCCTTGTTCTGCGCGATCGCCGTCTCGGTGAACACGCGCGGCGGGTTCTTCAGGTTCGCGCGCGCCGCGGCCACGATCGCGGGGATCGCGTCGAGGCGCGCCTTCGCGTCGGCCAGGCGCGTCTTCAGCGGCGCGAAGTCGCGCGCGAGCACCAGGTAGACGCCTTGCGTGGGCGCGTAGTCGATCGCGCGCCACTGCCAGGTCTTCAGCGTCTCGAGGTCGAACAGGCGCGCGCGCAGGTCGACCTCCAGGATCTGCCGATCGACCGCGTCGTCCGGCGGCAGCGAGGCCGGCGGGAAGGCCTGCAGCGCGTCGAGCGTGCGGTGGTACAGCGCGCGATCGGCCGCGATGCCGCGCGCCGACACGTCGCCCGCGCGGCGGTCGAAGCGGTGGTCGCCCAGCTGGGTCGCGTCTTCGGGATGCGTCGCGAGGTAGCGCTCGTAGTACGCGTGGACGACCTGCTCGAAGCGCGCGGCCTGGGCATCGCCCCCGGCAACCGAAGACCCGGCGGAAGACGCCGCCTCGACCGGCGCGGCGGCCAGCAGGGCGAGTGCGCTCGCCGCGGCGAGCAGTCGAACGGGCGGGCGCGCGCGGCGCGCGCGGCACGAGAAATAGGACATCGGCGGAACCTTTCGGGGGCGTGCGGGGCGAGGGTCGGAAACGAGCCCGACAGTATCGACGACGCCGCCCCGCCCTCAGCCGCCGCGCACCGCCGTGACGACCCAGCCGTCCACCGACACGAAGTTCTCCATCCGCAGCACGACCGGCAACGCGGCCCGCGTCGCGAGGCCCGCGGCAGCGAAGGTCTCGGTGAGGTAGGCCAGCTTGTGGGCGTAGCGGCCGCCGGTGTTGAGCTCGACGTGGCCCGCGCGCTCGTCCGCCATCGCCTCGATCGTCACGACGAGCACACCGCCGGGGCGCAGCGCGCGGCCCGCGGCCTGCGCGACCTGGGTCAGGTCGCCGAAATAGATCAGCGTGTCGGCCGCGACGAGCGCATCGAACGCGCCGGCCCGCGCCTCGAGGAACTGCACCAGCTCGATCTTGAGCAGCTCGTCGTAGGCCTCGCGCTGCGCCGCCTTTTCCAGCATCGCGCCCGAGAGGTCGCAGCCCACCAGTCGGCGCGCCCACGGGCGCACCAGCGGCCCGCACAGGCCGGTGCCGCAGCCGAGGTCGGCGATGTCCAGCGCGCGCGCCGGCGCGGGCAGCGCGAGCGCCAGCGCCTCCGCGACGAACTCGGGCGCCCGGTAGTCCAGCTTGGCGAGCTGGTCGTCGAAGCTGGCCGCGAAGCGGTCGAAGGTCTTCTCGATGTAGGCATCGCTCGCGCGCTCGGGCACGTCGCGGCCGCTGCACGCCGCGAGGTGATGGCGCGGATACGGATTGTCCGGATCCGCCGCCACCCAGGCCTCGTACACCTTCAGCGCCTGCTCGGGCTGGCCGTTGATCAGCAGCAGCCGCGCATAGAAGTCGCGGTTGCGGATGCGCGGCGGGATCATCGGCATGCCGTGCACCGCGGCCTCGGCCGCCTCGGGGTAGCGCGACTGGCCCAGCAGCGCGAGCGCGAGGCTGTGCCACGACTCGCCGGCCTCCGGCGACAAGGCCAGCGCGCGCCGCGCGGCCGCCTCGCTGCGCGGCCAGTCGCTGCGCCCGCGCCAGATGCGCGCCAAGTTCGAGTGCGCGTGCGCGTTGTCCGCCAGCGCGAGGCTGCGCTCGAAGGCGTCCGCGGCCTCGTCCGGGCGATCCATCACCGACAGCACGTTGCCCACGTTGTTCCACAGCCCCGGCGAGTCCGGCGTGTACTCGAGCGCGGTGCGCATCAGCTCGAGCGCGCGCTCGTGGTTCTCGCGCTGGTAGTGCAGGAAGCCGAGCTGGCCGAGGACGTCCGCATGGCGCGGCGCGCACTGCAGCAGCGCCTCGTAGATCGGCTGCGCCTCGTCGAGACGCCCGGCTCGCAGGCGGTCGGTGGCCACGCCCAGCGCCTCCTGGAAGGTCAGCATGAGCGTGATCCCGACGCTCTGCGGCGTCAGGTCGGTGGTGTTCGACATCGGATCCCCCTGGACACCGGGCGGATCGTCCGGCGGAGCCCGACTATGCGCCGCCGCCGCCGATTGCGCCACGCCCCGTCGTGGGGGCGTCCGCAGGGACGGGCCGGGTCAGTTCCAGCCGCCGTCGACCTTGAACTCCTGCGCCGTGCACATGCGGCCGTCGTCGGCGGCGAGGAACAGCACCATCTGCGCGACGTCGTCCGGCTGCATCTTGTCGGGCAGGCACTGGTTGCGCACGATGTCTTCCTCGCCCGCGGGCGTCAGCCATTTCTCGAGCTGGCGCTCCGTCATGATCCAGCCCGGCGAGACGGTGTTCACGCGGATGCGGTGCGCGCCGAGGCTCTTCGCCAGGCCGCGCGTGAGGCCGTTGACCGACGCCTTCGCGATCGCGTAGCACGGGTATTCGCTCGCCTTGGTCTGCCAGCCGGTCGAGCCGAGGTTGACGATCGCGCCCTGCCCCAGCCGCTTCATGCCCGGCACGACGGCCTGGATCGCGAAGAAGGCCGGGCGCTCGTTGATCGCCATGCGGTTGTCGTAGTACTCGGGCGTCACCGAGTCCAGCGTGTGGCGGTCGTCGCTCGCGACGTTGTTGACGAGCGCGTGAAAATCGCCGAGCGCCGCGCCGGCGTCGGCCACGGCGGCCTGCAGCGCGGCGATGTCGCGCACGTCGCACGCGCGCCACCACGGCGCGGGCAGGCCGCGCGCCTCGATGCGCGCGGCGAGCGCGGCGCTGGCGCCTTCGGCGATGTCGACGAACGCGACGAGCGCGCCCTGCGCCGCGAAGGCCTCGACGATCGACGCGCCGATGCCGGAGCCGCCGCCGGTCACGAACACGCGCCGGCCGCGCAGGCTCGGAAAGGTCGCCGCCTGCATGGCGGGCTGGGAAGAAGTGGATTTCACGGAAGAACTCTCGTTGCTCATGGATGCCTTTTTTGCAATGTCAGGTGCGCTGATCTTTATTTTTCCAATATCAGTGTGCGGCGATACGATGCGCCCCGTCAAGTCGAGAAGAAGAGAAAACCAAATGGAGACCAAGAAGCCCGTCCGCCGCAGCCAGGCATGGTTCGGCAAGAACGATCGCGACGGGTTCGTGCACCGGAGCTGGATCAAGAATCAGGGCTACCCGCACGACGAGCTCGATGGCCGGCCGGTCATCGGCATCTGCAACACCTGGAGCGAGCTGACGCCCTGCAACGGGCACTTCCGCGAGCTCGCCGAATTCGTCAAGCGCGGAGTCTACGAGGCCGGCGGCTTCCCGCTCGAGTTCCCCGTGATGTCGCTCGGCGAGACGCAGCTGCGCCCCACCGCGATGCTGTTCCGCAACCTCGCGAGCATGGACGTCGAGGAGTCGATCCGCGGCAACCCGATCGACGGCGTCGTGCTGCTGATGGGCTGCGACAAGACGACGCCCGCGCTGATGATGGGCGCCGCGAGCTGCAACCTGCCGACGATCGGCCTGTCCGGCGGCCCGATGCTCAACGGCAAGTTCCGCGGCCAGGACATCGGCTCGGGCACCGGCGTCTGGAAGATGAGCGAGATGGTGCGCGCCGGCGAGATGACGCAGGAGGAC
>JASLEM010000585.1 GCA_030151165.1 Burkholderiaceae bacterium | reverse complement strand
GTGGTACAGCCAGATCTCGCCGGAGCCGAGCGAGCGCGTGCCGGTGAAGTGCTTGCGCGCGGCGATGTACTGGCCGTCGGGCGACCAGGTCGGCGTGTAGAGCAGGCGGAAGTTCTCGGTGCTGACGGCGTGCGCGTCGCTGCCGTAGGCGTTCATCACCCAGACGTTGTCGCCGCCGCCGGCGTCGCTGATGTACGCGAGGCGCTTGCCGTCGGGCGACCAGCGCGCCTGCATCTCGAACGCGTTCGAGTGCGTGAGCGGCGTCGCCTCGCCGCCGGCAATCGGCAGCGTGTAGAGGTCGCCCAGCAGGTCGAACACGAGGCGCTGGCCGTCGGGGCTGACGTCGACCGACATCCACGTACCCGTACGGGTATCGATCGGCACGGTCGTCTTCGGGCCGGGCGGATGGTTCACGTCCCATTTGGGCGCCGAGGCCGCGGCGGCGGGCGACGCGGCGTCGGCGGCGCGGGCGGCGGGATGCAGGCAGAGCAAGGCCGCCGCGGCGACGAGGGTCAGTCGGTTCAGCAAGGTGTCGGGAGACATCGCGGGCGCGGCGCGTGGCCGCTGGCAGATTGGAGTGGCCGCAAGCATAGCGCCGCCAGGCGACGCGGCGCCGTCCGACACCGGCGCGCCGCCCGTCTCACGTAAGATCGATCGCTCCAGGCCGGCGCCACGCCGGCCGCGCAGGAACGGAGTCGGCCCATGGCAAATTCGGTCAAGCCCGGCGTGCACGGAACGCACCACCATCACCATCGCAAGCACGTGCACCCGACGGCGGCACCGACCCGGCCGATGGTGCCGCCCAAGACGCCGGGGCCGGAAGGCCACAACGACGCGAGCAGCCCGTGGTACACGACGCTGCTCGGCGCGACGTCGCACGTGACGGGCTTTCGCGACTGGGCCGACCACACGCTGCACGACGTCGAGAACTGGTGGAACCACACCCTCGGCACCATCGGCAAGCACCCGCAGACCGGCCAGCCGGTGGCCGCCGGGTCGCCGCCGGCGATCGCACCCGTGGGCGGCGAGGTCGCGCTCGAGGATGCGAAGACGATGGGCCTGCGCATCAGCACCGCGTTCGAGGGCGGTATCTCGATGAACTTCCAGGCGCTCGCCGACAACCGTGACAAGCAAGGCATGTCGTTCGGCATCATCCAGTGGAACTTCGGCCGCGACACGCTCGGCCCGCTGCTGAACAAGATGCGCGCCGCCAACGCGGACAAGTTCGACGCCTGCTTCGGCCCGGACAGCGACTACGACACGCTCAAGACCGCGCTGGCCAACAACAGGTCGGCCGACCAGAAGGCCTGGGCCATCAAGCTGCAGGGCTCGGCGACGGGCAAGGCCGCGTGGAAGGCGGCGTTCAAGGCGCTCGGCGCCATCCCGGAGTTCAACGAGATCCAGCGCACCGAGGCGCTCGCGAAATACTTCCCGGCCGTCCAGACGGCGGTCAAGGAACTGCGCGGGCTGAAGCCCGACCTGATGGCGCGCGTCGAGTTCCGCTCGTACGCGGCGCTGTTCGACGTCAGCATCCAGCAGGGCGGCATCGACAAGAAGAAGTGGGACGACGACCACAAGCACGTGCTCGCCGACTGCTTCACCAACATCCAGACGCGCGTGCTGGCCGAGAAGCCGGCGACGCAGCTCGACCTGATGAAGATCGTGGTGACCGAGCGCGCGAAGATGGGCGACCCCGAGTGGGAAGCCGACGTCCTCAGCCGGCGCCTGAGCATCCTCGCGGGCAAGCCCGTCACGTCGTCGGAAGGCACGGCGCCGAAGCCGGTCACGCGCACGAACCCCCAGTACGGGCTGATCGGCCAATACGGAACGAAGAATGTCACGGGTCTCTGAATCTCGCCTGCACCACGCGGCCGCGGCGCTGTCGATCGGCTGCGCGCTCGCCGCCGGCCTCGCGCACGCCGCCGCGCCCGCCTGCGCCAACGGCGTCTGCACGCTGGACGTGGAGCCGAAGGCCGACGCCGAGCCCTGCGCCAACGCGCCGATCCTGCTCGCGTGGCGGCAAGCCGGCGGCGCCGTGCTGGTGCAGTGCGAGACCGACGACGCCGACATGGAGCAGCCGAGCGTCGTCGTCGACCGCCGCAAGCCCGGCGGCCCGTCGCTCGACCTGCAGGGCGTGCGCTTCTTCGACGCCGCCTCGCTGCCCTCGCTCGCGAGCGGCGGCGTGCCCGACAAGTTCGCCGACCACCCGCTGTGCGTGGCACCGAAACCCGCGCGCGTCGCCGACGGCGACCTGCTGCTGCTGAAGAAGCTGCCGAGCGGCAACGAGAAGAATCCGTACTGCTACGCCGCGCTGCGCGTGTCGACGACGGGCGACGGCCTGGCGACGCAGGGCGATGGCCGCTTCACGCCGCCGGCGCTCAAGCCGCACCCGCGCTGGGACAAGCTCGCCGCCCGCATGATCGCGCTGATTCCCGCGCCGGCGTCCTCGCCCGCTGCACCGGCCGCGGGCGCCGACACCGCGCGCGTCGTCCACGCCAAGGCGCCGTTGCGCGACGCGCCCGACCTCGCCGTCGCGCCGCACGGCTACCTCGTGCAGGGCGACGCCGTCACCCTCCTCGAGCGCAGCCACGCCGCGGACGGCTGGGTCAAGGCGCGCTACGTCGGCAAGAACGGCCACGCGATCGAGCGCTGGCTCCGCGCCGACGATCTCGGGCTCGCCGAGCCGGCCGCCGCGGCGCACTGAGCGTCGCGCAGGCGACACCCCACCGGGGTATCGGCCGCGGCCTACGCGTTTGTCCCGATCCGATACGGCATTCGCCGCATCCCGCTCGCGCCCCGAACGAGTTAATATTTCGTTCAGTGAAGGGCACACCCGCGCGCGAGCCGGGGTCGCAAAGCTTCCGGCCAGGGATGAGGGTTCCTGGCAGCGGGGCTGTCAGCTACGAGCGGAAGGCGCACGCCGTTTCCGCCCGCCGGGGATCGACGTCCGCGGCATCCGGGCTCTCCGTAGCGGAGCCCGGGCGATCTGGACCGACGACGCCTGGGCGATGCCCTCCGAGGGATTGGAGGGAGAGAACACATGGCGTCGACTGAAACGTCCAGGGAATCGATGGGTTCGACCGTCGCGGCGTTGCTGCACGTGGCCGAGGCCGCGCTCGCGGCGGAGGACATCGCGTCCGCACGCCTGCGCGCGGGCGAGGCCCTGCAATGCGACGGCCTCGCGCCGGACTGCGCCGACCACGCGCGCGCGCGCCTGCTGCTCGCGCGCTGCGACTTCGCCGTCGCGCGCCTCGAGCGCGCCCGCACCGCGGCGATGGAAGCCGCCGGCGTGTTCTGCCGCCATGCCGCGGGCGACGAGGAGATCGCCTCGCTCGCGCTCGCCGCGCGGGCGTCCGCGCGCGCGGGGCGCGTCGTGGAGGCGGTCGAGGCCGGCCTGCTCGCCGTCACGGTCGCCGAATCGCAACCCGGCGGGCGCGCCTCCGCGCAGGCCTACGGCGCGCTCGGCTGCGCGTACGCCGCGGGGCTGCAGTTCGCGCGCGCCGAACGCGCGCTGGCCACCGCCGCCGCGATCGCGCGCGCCGACGACGACGCCCGCGCCTGCGGCGACATCGCCATCGAGACCGCCCTCGCCGCCTTCGCGCGCCACGCCCTGGCGCGCGTCGCCGACGCCGTCGCCGTGCCCAACGACGACCTGCTCGCGGCGCTCGCGCGTTGCCGCGAGCTCGAGGAGCAGCTGGTCTCGGCATCGACCGACACCGGCGTCGCGCCCGCCCGCACGCGGGCGCGCACGCTCGGCTCCGTCATCGCGCTCGGCGCCGCGCTGGCCGGCGCGGTCGACGAGGCGCTGTGCCGGCTCACCGCGCACCCGCGGCCGCTGCGCTCGGGCATCGGGCTGCATTGGTCGAGCGCGATCGACACCTGGACACGCGCCGAACTCGCCGCGCACGCGGGCGACCTCGAGGCCGCCGCGCGGCACGCCGAGGAGGCGGTGTCCGACGCCCAGGCCGCGGAGCACCTGCCGCTGCGCGCGCTCGCCCACCACCTCGCCGCGGCGTGGCACGAGCAGCGCGGCGCGCACGCGCAGGCGCTGGCCCAATGCCGGCTCGCGCTGCAGCACGAGCGCGCGCTGCGGGCCGGCGACGTCGAGAGCCGCTCGGCCGGCACGCGCGCGGCGCTCGCGTCGCGCCAGCACCAGATCGACCTCGCCGCGCTCACCGCGCGCGCCGACCGCTTCCAGGTGCTGGCCTACGAGGACACCCTCACCGGCCTGCCCAACCTGCGCCGCTTCGAGCAGGCGCTCGTCGAGGGCATCGCCGCGGCCGAGGACAGCAACACGCCGCTGTGCGCCGCGTTCATCGACTGCGACCGCTTCAAGGCGATCAACGACCAGTTCGGCCACGAGCTCGGCAACGCCGTGCTGCAGGCCGTCGCCGCGCAGATCCAGCAAGGCGTGCGCGAAGGCGACTTCGTCGCGCGGCTGCACGGCGACGAGTTCGCGATCATCTTCCGCAACGCGAAGCTGTCGACCGCGCGCGACGTCTGCCAGCGCATCGCCGCGGCGATCCGCGCGCACGACTGGCGCGCGATGCGGCGCGACCTCGTCGTGGGCATCAGCATCGGCGTGGAGCAGGCCTCGCGCGGCGACACCGCCAAGACGCTGATGGAGCGCGCGGACGCCGCGATGTTCGAGATCAAGGCGCAGCGCAACCTCGCGCAGCAGGCCGCCGCGCCGACGATCGCGCAGGTGCCCGAGATCATGCTGCACCAGGTCGCGCGCTGGGTCGCGGACGCCACGCGCCTGGTGATCTTCACCGGCTCGGGCCAGGTCGGCGCGTCGCGCGGCGCCGACGCTTCGGCCAGCGGCCGGGCCGCGTCGGGCTTCGCGGCGCACGCCGGCGCCACGGAGCCGATCGACCGCGCCGGCTTCCTCGGCTTCTGGGCCGAGCGCCGGCTGCAGATGGCGCAGGACGAGCCGACCCGCCTGCACCGCGCGCTCGTCGACTTCGCGCGCCTGCTGCCGCCCGATCCGTACGCCGCGACCTTCGTGACGGAGCGCGTCGACGGCATGCTCGGACGCGCCGGCGCGCCGCACGTCATCGAGCTGTACGGCAACGCGTTCCGCAACCGCTGCGGCGCGTGCGACATCGTCAGCGACCCGATGGCGTCCACGGGCGACCGCTGCCCCGCGTGCGGCGCCGGCGGCGCGCTGCGGCCCGACGTCGTGCTGTTCGGCGAGGCGCCCGAGCCGCGCCAGCTGGCGGGTGCGGAGCTCGCGGCCAAGCGGGCCGAGGTGATCCTCGTCGTCGACACCGACGTGCAGGTGTTCCCGAGCGCCGCGCTGCTCGAGAAGGCGCACGTGCGCGGCGCGCGCATCGTGATGCTGGGCACCGGGCCGCACAGCGATCGCTCGGTTGCCGACGTCGCGTTCAACGCGCCGGCCGAAGACCTGCTGGAGGCCTTGCGCGTGCGCGTGGCCGGCCTGCGCGCCGGCCCGGCCGGCATCGCCGCGGACGCGTCGCCCGCCACGCACCTGAGCCGGGATGCGTTCGCCGCGCTGGTCTACCTCACCGGCCACGGCACCGACCACCAGGGCCGCACGCTGGAGCACACGCTCGCGTGGTCGGACCAGCAGATCCAGCTGCACGACGACTGCACGCAGTGGCAGTTCCCGCTGATGCACCCGAGCCCGGCCTGCCCCGAGGCGCCCGTCGTGAGCGTGCGCGACTTCGCGATCCTCGCCGCCGACGCGGGCGCGCGCGACGGCATGCGCCGCGCGTTCCACCGCATGCTCGCGTTCCTGGGCTTCGAGTGGAAGGACGGCCGCGTGGCGAAGGCGCACACGTGGCGCCAGCGCTTCGCCGACTGGGCGCGCACGGCCGGCGGCAACGACCTGCGCATCACGCGCATGCTCACCGCGATGACGCACGGCGGCCTGCGCCCCGAGGCGCTCGAGCTCCTCAAGACGCTGCAGGAGGAAGTGCCGCAGGTGCGCGAGGGCGATGCGCACCAGCCGATGTCGTTCTGGCGCGATGCCGTGCGTCCGCGGCGAGACCTGCGCGACCCGCGCGAGGCCCCCGCACCGCAAACGGACTGAATGCCGCGGACGGCGCCGGGATCGACGCGAGGCACGGCCGTCGCGGCCCCGGGCGCGCGTGACGTGCGTGACGCGCTTGACGTGCTTGACGCGTGCGCGAAGGCGCGTCAGGCAGACAGCAGCTTGCCCTCGCGCAGCGCCTCGCGCCCCGCGACCCGGAACACGCTCAGGCCGGCGGGCACGAAGCGGCGCGTCTCGCGTGCGTAGAACACGCCGTCGACAGGGCTCGGCAGCGGCGTGACGAGGCCCGTCATCGGCTCGATGAGGTCGGCGATGCGATCGCCCGCCTTGACGATCGCGCCCGGCTCCTGCACGAACGCGACCACGCCCGCGTGCGGCGCGTTGACCGGGATCGAGCCGGCGAGCGGCGTCGCCTCGCACTGCGCGGGCGGCAGCTCGCCGGGGCCGCCGGAGATCACGCCGCGCCAGCAGAGGTAGTCGATCAACGCGTCGGCGTCGCGCGCCGCGAGCTCGTGGGCGACGTCGGCCTCGCCGCGCAGTTCGACCGTCACCGCGACGCAGGCGGCCGGGATCGGTGTCTCGGCGCCGAAATGCTTCGCGAGCCGCGGCCAGATCGTCGAGCACGCCTCGTCGAACGGATGGTCGCCCGACACCTCCGCCAGCAGCGCCGCCTGCGCGCCCATGAAGCGCGCCAGCGGCTCGACCTCGGGCCACACGGACGTCTCGGTGTAGAGGTGCAGCACGGCCTGGCTGTCGCAGTGGAGGTCGAGCACGATGTCGGCGTCGATGCTCAGGCCCAGCAGCGTGCGGCGCAGGCTCTCGAGCGCCGTGCGCGCGGGCAGCGCCGCGGCGGCCTCGCGCAGCGCGTCGCGGATCACGGCGACGTTCAGGTGCGCGTCGAAGGTGAGCTTGCCGTCGACCTGCTTCGCGACGGTGTCGAAGAGATCGGCGTAGTGGCGGTTGAAGTTCTCGCCGGTCGCGAGGTCGAAGCGCCCCTCGACGGCCTGCAGCACGCGCTGGCCGAGGCCCAGCGGGTTCGCGACCGGGACGAGCACGACCTCGCCGACGATGCGGCCGTCGGCCTCGAGCGCCGCGAGCCGCTCGCGCAGGTGGTGGGCGACGAGCAGGCCCGGGATCTCGTCGGCATGCAGCGCGGCCTGCAGCGTCGCCTTCGGGCCCGCGCCCGGCGTGCCGTAGTGCAGGCTGCGCAGCTCGACGCTCGTGCCCGGGGTGGATTGCGTCAGCGGATGGTGGACGGTCTTCATGGAACAACCTTTTCAGGAACGGGCGACGGTCGTCACGGCGTGGCCGGCGCCGGGGCCGCGGGCTCCGCGGGCGCGGCGACGAGCCGCAGCAGCGTGATCTCGGACGGCGCGCCGAAGCGCTTGGGCGGCCCCCAGTAGCCGGTGCCGCGGCTGGTGTAGACGAGCATGTCCTTCACCTTGTTCAGGCCGGCCGTGAACGGCTGCTGGAAGCGGACGAAGAAGTTCCAGGGCAGGAACTGGCCGCCGTGGGTGTGGCCGGACAGCTGCAGGTCGAAGCCGGCGTCCGCCGCGGCGGGCGCGCTGCGCGGCTGGTGCGCCAGCAGGATCTTGATCGCGGCGCGCGGCGCGCCGGCGATCGCCATGTTCGGGTCGCTGCGGTGCGCGGGCTCGAACTGGTGCGCCGAGAAGTCGGCCACGCCCGCCACCACGAGCGGCGCGCGCTGGTGCAGCAGGATCACGTGCTCGTTCATCAGCACCTTGATGCCCAGCGTGCCGAGGTACTTCACCCACGGCAGCGCGCCCGAGTAGTACTCGTGGTTGCCGGTGACGAAGAACGTGCCCTGGCGCGAGCGCAGCGCGGCCAGCGGCGCGACGTGGCGCGCGAGCTCGTAGACGCTGCCGTCGACGAGGTCGCCGGTGATGGCGACCATGTCGACGTCGAGCTTGTTGATGGTGTCGACCACGCGCCGGATCATCGGCCGCTTGATCGTCGGGCCGACGTGGAGGTCGGAGATCTGCGCGATCAGGAAATCCTCCAGCGCGGGCGGCAGGTCCTTCAGCGGCACGTCGACCGGCTTCACGCGCGCGGGGCGGCGCGCGTTCCACAGCCCGATCAGCGAGACGACGAACGCCACGACGAACACGCCCGGCGCGCTCCAGGCCACCCAGTCCGGCGGCAACGCCGGCGCGCCGAGGAGCGCGCCGATCTTCGCGAGCAGGCCGACGACGTCGCGCACCAGCGTCAGCACGAAGATCGACGAGAACAGTCCCATCAGGGAGAGGCTGACCCAGGCCATCCGGTCGTCGCGCGCGCGCTCCGCCTTGCTGCGCTTGCCGCTCCTGCGCTGCAACGAGGTCGGGATCAACGCCGCCGACACCAGCAGCAGCAAACCCGCTCCCCACGCCCAGCCGGCGCCGGCCGACGCCCCGACGCCCGACAGCAGCCGCAACGCCACATAGGCGTGCACCACCACGGAAAGCGTCCACAACCTCTTCATCGGCACCCTCGACGGCGCCGGAAGGGGCGCCTGACCTGCAATCGTCCCACATGCGGACGAATCCCTCCGTCGCAAGGTGCGTGCCCGCCCGCGAACGGGCGCGAACGGCCCGGAAATCGGCCGCTTTGCGCGGCAGCGCTGGCCCACCCCGCCGCCGGCGCTGGTGCGGCGCAAACTAGACCCAAGGGAGCGCGGGAGCCGGCTCCGCCGGGCCCGTCGCGGAACGCCTCCTTGGGAGGCAGCGAGCGCTAGCGAGCGTGGAGGTCCACTTTCGTCAGGTTGTCGTCCGTGTTGCGGTCGATTCGCTTGTTGTACGGGTCGATGCCGACCCAGGTCGGTGCGCGGTCGACGATCAGGTCGACGTCGAGGCGGCCGGTCTCGATGCTCTGCGGGCGCAGCACGAGCACGTCCTTCGGGTCGAAGCCCTTCTTGCCGGGCTCGGCCGTGAACACGCCGATCTCGACCGGCTCGTCCATCGGCACCTCGGTCTGCCTGCCGGAGCCGTCGGCGTAGAACTTCTTCGCGTCGATCGAGAACGCGACGTCGTACTTGCCGTCCGCGCGCTTCGTCGCCGTGGCGTTGCTCGCCTTGAGGTCGAGCAGCGTGATCTTCTCGAACAGGTCGGTGATCAGCGCGTCGTTCTGCGGCCCGGCCTCGGCGCGCAGGTAGGCGAGGAAGTCGGTCGTCTTCGCGTACGGCGCGCCCTTGAACGCGTACTGCGCGAGCATCTTGCGCATCGCGCGGTTCACGACACCCTCGCCGAGCGCCTCCTTCGCCCAGTACATCGCCACCGAGCCCTTGCGGTAGTAGATGTAGTCCTGGTCCTCGACGCGATCCAGCGGCAGTTCCTCGAGCACCGCGCCGCCGCGCGCGCGCAGGTAGCGGTCGAGCTCGTACTTCAGGAAGCGGCGCACCTGGTCCTTGCCGTAGACCTTCTCCATCGTCAGCAACGCCGAGTACTGCGCGAAGGTCTCGGTGAGCATGGGCGCGCCCTGCTGGTCGGACGGCGCGAGCTGGTGGCCCCACCACTGGTGCGCGATCTCGTGCGCGGTGACGTAGGTCGCGACGTCGATCTTCTCGGGGTCGCTCCAGTGCTGGATGAAGCCGACCGCCTCCGAGAACGGGATCGTGTTGGCGAACGACTGCGCGAACTGCTCGTAGGCCGGGAACTCGATGATGCGTGCCTGGTTGAACTGGTACGGGCCGAACTTCTCGGTGTACAGCGCGAGCGACGTGCGCATCGCGTCCAGCATGCGGTCGACGTTGTAGTCGTGGCCCGCCGTGTAGTAGACGGCGAGGTCGACGTCGTGCCCCGGCGCGTGCCAGACGGACTTGCGCACGTCGTAGCGCGCCGACTGGATCGAGAAGAACTGCAGGATCGGCGCGTCGCTCTTGAAGTGCACCGTGCGGCGCGCGTCGCGGTCGGGCTTCTCGCCCGTGTCGCTCAGCATGCGGCCCGGCGCGATCGGTGTCTGGTCGGCGTCGGTCGTGACGGTGATGTCGGAGTCGACCCAGTCGCTGTCGTGCAGGAGGTCGTTGAACGCGCGCGCCGAGTCGTCCTCCAGCCTGGGCGGACGCAGCTCGGACGGCAGCCCGTACTTGCGCCGCTTCGCGCGATCCTCGAGCAGGCCGGCGCGCTGGAAGCCGATCGTCGGCGTGAGCTGCGCGTTGCTGAGGAAGGTGCCGTTGCCGACGATGGACGTCAGCGGCTGGCTGTTCGGGAAGCCGCGCTCCTCCAGCGTGGTGGCGAAGCCCAGCACGCGCCGCTCGCCGGGCTGGATCGGCACGGCGAGCTTGTAGATGCGGTAGTGCAGGCGCGGGTAGTCGGTCTGCACCGTGGCGCCGTCGAACTGCACGGCGTCGAGCCGCAGCCGCTGGTTCCACTGCACATGCAGCGTGTCGATCGGCTTCGTGCTGCGGTTGACCAGCGTGTAGCGCCCGTGCGTGACCGCGCGCGCCTGGCGCGGGTAGAGCTGCACGTCGAGCGTGACGTCGGCGACGCGCGGCTGCACGACCTTCTCGTACGGCAGCAGCGTCTTCTCGATGTCGGCCGAGAGCTGCTCGCGATCCGGCTTCGTGACGTACTCGTTGAGCACGTTGGTGTTGTAGAAGATCCAGCCCCCGGTCGCGACCCACACCGCCGCCGCCGCGCCGAGCACGACGAGCGCGCGGCCGCGCAGGCGCTGGCGCATCTGCGCCAGGCGCGGGCGCAGCTCGATGGTCGTGCCGCGGCGCCACAGGCCGTGCATCACCACGACGAGCATCACCGCGAACGCGAGCCAGTAGCCCTGGAACCACGTCGGCCCGATCCAGAAGCGGCCCGCGCCGTTCATGTCGGACAGGGGCATCTCCGGCGTGCTGCCGTAGTCGTACAGGTGGTGCTGGAAGCCCATCGTGGACAACGCCTGCGCCACGACGACCCACGCCAGCATCACGCCCCAGCCGATGTACTTCTGCGGCACCAGCACCTGCACGAACATCGCGATGACGGCGAGCAGCACCGAGCTGATCGTCACCGGCCACACGAACCACAGCAGGTAGGCGTCGATCTGGAAACGGAAGTAGCCGCGCAGCGCCTGCACCGCGATCGCGGCGAGCACCGCGATCAGCGCGCTGGACAGCAGCACCAGCGAGATCGCGAGCAGCTTGGGCAGCAGGCGCGTCCAGTCGGGGGCGACGGTCGCGTCGATGATCTCGTGCATGCGGCGATCGCGGTCGCGCCACACGAGCTCGCCGGAATAGAACACCGCGATGATCACCGGCATCAGCGTGAAGCTGCCCTGCAGCGCCTCGACCATCAGCCGCGTGACCGGGTACGACGGGCTGCCGTAGATCTCGCCGATGAACCACAGCGTCGCGCCCGAGTTGATCAGGCCGATCGCGATCAGCACGAAGAACGCCGGGCTGCGGAAGACGAAGCCCATGTCGATCTTGGTCAGCTCCCACAGCTGCGCGCGGCCGGTGGCGCGCGTGGCCGGCGGGATGTCGGGCACGCTGGTCGACAGCTTGCGCGTGGCGGCGGCGAGCATCTCGCGCACGCCGGCGGGGTTGGTTTCGCCGAGCTCCGCGAGCTCCGCCTTGTGCGCCGACGCCGCGCGCTGCCAGCGCGAGGGCTTGGCGGCCTTGGCGGATTTCGCGGCCCTGGCGGGCGCGCCCGCCTGGCCGTCCACGCCCTTGTCGAAGCGCATCTCGAAGCCGAACGCGCGGTACGCCACCGCGAAGACGACGAGCGCCACGCCCACCCACAGCACGCGGTTGACCAGCAGCAGGCCGCTGAACGCCGGCAGCAGGCTGTTGCGCTCGCTCGCCGTCCAGTATTTCGTCACCAGGTCGAGCGCCGAGAGCCCGAACGGGTCGATCACCGCGGCGATGCGATCCCACGCCGGGTCGTTGCGCACCGCGCCGTGCGCGACGAAATAGAGCACGAGCAGCGCGACGGCGCTGACGTAGGTCCACATCATCGAGCGCGTCGCCGTCGCGATCGCGAAGAACATCGCGGCGGTGAGCAGCAGCGTCGGCAGGCCGAACACGAACAGCGCGAACAGGTAGTCGCCGGGCAGGAACGCGCCGATCTTCTCGACGTCCTGCCACGGCATCGCCGAGCCGACGAGGATGCCCAGCGGCACCGTCGCGAGCACCACCAGCGCGGCCAGGCTGGCGCCGGTGAAGCGGCCGACCAGGTAGCTCGCCTTGCTCACCGAGGTCGCGCGGATGATGGGCGCGAAGTTGGTCTCGTCGTCGCGCACGACGACGTTGGCCACCAGCGCCACCGTGATGAAGATCGAGAAGATGTTCAGGACGCCCAGCGTCTGCAGGATCGCGAACGGCGCGTTCTTGTGGACGTTCCCGACATCGCCGATGTGGATGTTGTCGCTGGCGGTGGCGCCGAACGCCATCAGGAAGAAAAGCAGGCAGCCCACCCAGAAGACCGGGCTCTTGAGCTGGTAGCGCCATTCGAAGGCGGCGATGTGACGAAGCATGGAGGCGGGGATTCCGTTAGGCGGCGACGCGCGACGCCTCGTTGCCGGATGCCCCGTTCGCCTTGCGCCGCGCGTGCAGCGTCGAGAAATAGACCTCTTCCAGGCCCGCGACGACCGGCTCGAAGCGCGGATCGGGCGCGGCGTCGGCCAGCACGTGGATCACGGTACGGCCGGCGCGCAGGCGGGTCGCGATCAGCTCGAACTGCTTGCGCAGGCTCGGCAGTTCCTCGGGCTCGACGGCGCGCGTCCAGACCTTGCCTTTGAGCCCGTCGATCAGCGCCGTCGGCGTGCCGGCGCTGACGATGCGGCCGTCGACCAGGATCGCCATGCGCGAGCACAGGTCGCTCACGTCGTCGACGATGTGGGTCGACAGGATCACCACCTTGGTCGCGCCGATCTCGGCGAGGAGGTTGTTGAAGCGGTTGCGTTCCTCGGGGTCGAGGCCGGCGGTCGGCTCGTCGACGATCATCAGCGTCGGGTTGCCGATCAGCGCCTGCGCGATGCCGAAGCGCTGGCGCATGCCGCCCGAGAAGCCGGCGATCGCCTTCTTGCGCACGTCCCACAGGTTGACCTGCTGCAGCAGCGTCTCCACCGTCTCGCGGCGCGCGGCGCTCGCGGTGAGGCCCTTCAGCACGGCGAGGTGGTCGAGCATGTCGTACGCCGACACGCGCGGGTAGACGCCGAAGTCCTGCGGCAGGTAGCCGAGCGTCGCGCGCAGGCGCTGCGGGTCGGCGAGCACGTCGATGTCGCCGAAGCGGATCGCGCCCGAGGTCGGGATCTGCAGCGTGGCGAGGCAGCGCATCAGCGTCGACTTGCCGGCGCCGTTCGGGCCGAGCAGGCCGTACAGGCCGGGCGGGATCTCGAGGGAAACGTTGTCGAGCGCGCGGGTGCCGTTCGGGTAGACGTGGGTGAGCGAGGAAATCGACAACATGGGGCGAACTCCGGGAGTCCTGGGACTGTTCTTCGACCTGCACTCTACCGGCAGTGTCGCCAAGACCCCACGCCGTTGCGACGAACCGGCATATGTTTGGGATGGACCGGAGCGGGCCGCGACCCTGGGCGCGCCGACCGCGGCCGGGCGCGTCGACGCCGCACGCGCTGGCTCAGACGCCCGCGGCGGCGATCGTGGCCAGAACCGACGTCAACTCGCGCGCAAGATCGCCGATGTCCGGCCATTCGCGCCCACCGGCGGCGCGCAGGGCGTCCTCGTAGGTCGACGCCGCCTCGCGCAGCCGCGCCGCGCCGATCGTGCCGGCCAGGCCCTTGAGCGTGTGCATGAGGCGCAGCGCGTCGACCTGCCGCCCCTCGCGCCGCAGCCTGCCGAGGCGTTCGACCGAGGCCGACTGGTCGAGCGCGAAGCGCTGCAGCACCGCGCGGTAGAGCGAACGGCTGCCGCCGAGCGCACGCGTCGCGCCGGCCGCGTCGAAGCCGGGCAGGCGCGTTTCCAGGGTGTCGTCGACCGCCTCGTCCGGCAGCGAGGGCGCGGGCGGCGCGGGCGCGACGGCCGCGGGCGGCGGATCCTGCGCGACCAGCCAGTGCGTGACGACGCGGTAGAGCTCGTCCGGCGCGATCGGCTTGGTGACGAAGTCCTGCATCCCTTCCTCGACGCAGCGCTCGCGCACGGCCGCCTCGGTGTGCGCGGTCAGCGCGACGATGGGCAGGCGCGCGTGGCGCGCGTCCGCGCGGATCGCGGCGGTGGTGTCGTGGCCGTCGAGCCGCGGCATCTGCAGGTCCATCAGCACGAGACCGTAGTGGCCCGCGGGCGCGCGCGCGAGCAGCTCGAGGGCGCGACCGCCGTCCTCGGCCACGTCCACGCCGAGCCCGATGTTCTGCAGCATCTCGCCGGCGATCTGGCGGTTCACCGCGTTGTCCTCGACCAGCAGCACTCGGCGGCCGCGGACGTCGGGCAGGCCGGCCGGCGCGGCAGCCACGCCGGGCACCGCGTTCGGGCCGGGTTTACTTGGCCGCTACCGCTTCTTTTCGAGGAGCTGCTGGCGCTTTGGCTGCTTGCGTTTCCTTTTGTTTGCGCTCATAGATTTCGCCGAGGGCACGCTTGTACTCGGTC
>JASLEM010000538.1 GCA_030151165.1 Burkholderiaceae bacterium | reverse complement strand
CCGGCCGCGGGCTGCTCGTCGCGGCATGGCCCGGCGCGGACGCCGCGCCCGGCCCCGACGACCTCGCCGGCACGGCCGGCGGCAGCGCGGACGGCATGCCCGACGTCGACGGCGCGGTGCTGGCGACGGCCACCGGCGGATCCGCGAATACCGTGAAGCGGCGCAGGAAACGCTGTTCGCAACCCGCGCTCAGCGAGACCTCGACCACCGGTTCGGCGATCGGCGCGTTGGTGGAGATTCTGACCAGCCAGTCGGTATTCGAAGTACCCGGATCGACCTGGATGCGGACCGAGTTGGCGAGCAGCAGCGATTCGCCGTAATAAACGTCGGCGGAAACGCAATCGGGGCCGAAACGCTGGCCGGGTTCGACATGCACGGGCACCGTGACGGTGAGCGTCTCGCCGAGGACGGCATCGGAAACCACGCGGCCGAAACCGAGCGCCAGGGCCTGCTGGGAAGCCATCGCGGTCGCGGCGAAAATGAAGTGCGCGGTGAAGTGTTTTTTCATTCCTGTGGGGGTCACGGATATCCCCGATCCACTCTAACACGATTGCTTACAGAAACTGGCCCGGGGAACCCCCGTGCAGATTGAAACCGGCAGGCCGGAAATGGTTGGCGGCACAATGTCTCGAATATCTCCGGCACCGCATATTGCCGATACCCTTTCAAGGCGCCTCCCATGCCCAGTGAACTGCTGACCTCCCGCGAAGGTTCGACGCTGATTCTCACCCTCAGCGACCCCGCAACCCGCAACACATTGTCACCCCAGGTCTACGCAGCGGGCGTGGAAGCGCTCAACATGGCCGAATCGGACGATTCGGTCAGGGCAGTTATCGTGCGCGGCGACGGCGAGCATTTCTGCGCGGGCGGCGACCTGAACCGCATCATCCGGCTGCGCCAGGAAGGCCCGCAGGCACAGGCCGAGTCGATCGCGCTGTTCCACCAGCTGATCGAGTCGCTGCGCGCGTTCCCGAAGCCGACGATCGCCGCGGTCGAGGGTTTCGCGGCCGGCGGCGGGATGTCGCTCGCGCTCGCCTGCGACCTGCTGGTGGCGGCGTCGGACGCGAAGTTCGTGATGTCGTACGCCAAGGTCGGCCTGACGCCGGACGGCGGCGGCTCGTGGCACGTGGCGCGCATGCTGCCGCGTCCGCTCGCGCTCGAGATGCTGTGGCTGGCCGCGCCGATGAAGCCCGAGCGGCTGCAGGCGTTCGGGCTTGTCAACCGCGTGACAGACAAGGGGCAGGCGCTCGCCGAAGCTCTGGCCCTCGCCGACAAGCTCGCCGCGATGGCCCCGAACGCCGTGGCCGGCGCGAAGGAGCTCGTGGCGCGCGCGGCCTCGTCGCCGCTCGTCGAGCACCTCGAGGCCGAGCGCCAGCAGTTCATCACCAACCTGTTCCACGAGAACGGCGGCGAGGGCCTGAAGGCCTTCTTCGAGAAACGCCCCGCCGATTTCCGCTGACGCCGTCCGCGGCGCGGCGACCGACTCACCCCGACTGGACCTGCCGTTGCTCGCCGACCGCCCCGCTGCCCCCGCCACCGCCGCCCTCCCGGCGCGTCGCCGCCTCTACCTGATGCGCCACGGCTCCGTCGACTACTTCACGGCCGACGGCACGCCCGTGCCGCCGCACACGGTGCCGCTCAACGAGGCCGGGCGTGCGCAGGCGGACGCCGCCGGCGCGCTGTTCGCGCAGGCCGCGGTGCGCTTCGACCGGGTGCTGGTGAGCGGCCTCGAGCGCACCGTCGAGACCGCGACGCGCGTGCTCGCCGCGGCCGGCCAGGCGTTGCCGCTGGTGCGCGACGCGCGGCTCGAGGAGATCCGCCCCGGCCGCCTCGACGCGATCCCGCGCGAGCAGCTGCGCGCCGCCTTCACGGGCGTCTTCAGCGCCGACGCCGACGTCGAGTCGCACGCGTTCCTCGGCGGCGAGACGGTCGGCCGGATGATGGACCGCTGCCTGCCCGCGTTCGACGAGCTGCTGGCCGACACGTCGTGGCAATGCGCGCTGTGCGTGCTGCACGGCGGCATCAACCGGGCGCTGCTCGGACGCGCGCTGACCGGCCGCCGCACGTTCCTTGGCCGGCTCGAGCAGTCGCCGGCGTGCATCAACGTGCTCGATGTCGGCGCCGACGACATCGTCGTGCGCGGCACCAACCTCGCGCCGACGCAGTGGCTGCACGAGCGCGAACGCCTGACGACGATGGAAAAGCTGCTCGTCCAATATCTTCGCGCTGGAGACGTTCCGCTTTGAGAGCGACAATCGGCAGTTGGCTCCGCTGCCAGTGCTGTCGCCTCAGGGACAAGGAATGAACAACCCGATTCTTACAATCGACGAACAGAGCAACATCGATTCAGGCGCATGGTTTTCCTCCCTGTCCGAAGAACTGCGCGCCGCGATCCTTTCCCGAGCCGTCGTCCGGCGCCTGCCGGACGGCGCCCCGCTCGCCTCCCGCGGTTCGCCGGCCGAGGACTGGTGCGGGGTGGCGCGCGGCGCGGTGCGCGTGAGCTCGGTGTCGCTGTCCGGCAAGCAGGTCTCGCTAACGTACGTCGAGCCGGGCACGTGGTTCGGCGACATCGCGCTCTTCGACGGCCTGCCGCGCACGCACGACGCCGATGCGCACGGCGCGACGACGCTGCTGTCGGTGCGCAAGGCCGACTTCAAGGAGCTGCTGTCGCAGCACGTGGAGCTGTACGACGCGCTGCTGCGCCTGAACTGCCGCCGGCTGCGCATCATGTTCAACCTCGTCGAGGACCTGAACACGCGGCCGCTGTCGGCGCGCCTCGCCAAGAACATCCTGATGCTCGCCAAGAGCTACGGCGTGCCGCAGGGCGACGAGATCAAGATCGGGCTGCAGCTCGCGCAGGAAGACCTGGCCCAGCTCGTCGGCGCGTCGCGCCAGCGCGTGAACCAGGAGCTCAAGGAGCTCGAGCGTGAAGGCGCCTTGCGCGTCGAGCCGACGCGGCTGGTGATCCTCTCGCGCGAGAAGCTGCTGCACGCCGCCGAACGATAAGCTGCATCGGACAACGTTCGATGCGAACGACAACGAAGCATTGAGACAAGTCCGATGAACCAGACCGAACAGAACACCGGCACGCGGCCGGTCGCCGACAGCCACCGCTTCGACGTCGCCGCCCTCGAGGCCTATTTGTCGAAGCACCTCGACGGCTTCGCCGGCCCGCTGGGCGTCGAGCAGTTCAAGGGCGGGCAATCGAACCCGACCTACAAGCTCGTCACGCCGTCGCGCGCCTACGTGATGCGCAGCAAGCCCGGCCCGGTCGCGAAGCTGCTGCCGTCGGCGCACGCGGTCGAGCGCGAGTACCGCGTGATGGCCGCGCTCGCCGGCAGCGAGGTGCCCGTCGCGAAGATGCACCTGCTGTGCGAGGACGAGTCGGTGATCGGCCGCGCGTTCTACGTGATGGAGTTCGTCGAGGGCCGCGTGCTGTGGGACCAGGGCCTGCCCGGCGCGACGCCGGCCGAGCGCGGCGCGATCTACGACGAGATGAACCGCGTGATCGCCGCGCTGCACAGCGTCGACGTGAACGCCATCGGCCTCGCCGACTACGGCAAGCCCGGCAACTTCTTCGCGCGCCAGATCGGCCGCTGGACGAAGCAGTACCAGGCGTCGATCACCGAGCCGATCGACGCGATGGATCGCCTCATCGAGTGGTTGCCGGCCCACATGCCCGCGAGCGCGATGGACGAGTCGCAGGTCTCCATCGTCCACGGCGACTTCCGCATGGACAACCTGATCTTCCACCCGACCGAGCCGCGCGTGCTCGCGGTGCTGGACTGGGAGCTGTCGACGCTGGGCCACCCGCTCGGCGACTTCAGCTACCACTGCATGGCCTGGCACATCCCGCCCGGCACGTTCCGCGGCATCGCGGGGCTCGACATCGCGGCGCTCGGCATTCCGCCGGAACGCGAATACGTCCGGCGGTATTGCGAGCGCACCGGCCGCGCCGACCCCGACGCGCTGCTCGCCGACTGGAACTTCTACCTCGCGTACAACCTGTTCCGCCTCGCCGCGATCCTGCAGGGCATCGCGCGACGCGTGGTCGACGGCACGGCCTCGAGCGCGCAGGCGCGCGCGACGGGCGCGGGCGCGCGGCCGCTCGCCGAGCTGGCGTGGTCGTTCGCGCAGAAGGCCTGAGCCATGGACTTCGCCTACTCCGCCCGCACGCAGGAACTCGCCGCGCGCCTGCAGGCCTTCATGACCGGACACGTCGTGCCCAACGAGGCGCGCTACTTCGCCGAGATCGAGGCCAATACGCAGGCCGGCAAGCGCTGGACGCCGTTGCCCCTGATCGAGGAACTGAAGGCCGAGGCCCGCGCCGCCGGCCTGTGGAACCTGTTCCTGCCCGACAGCGAGCGCGGCGCCGGACTGTCGAACCAGGATTACGCGCCGCTCGCCGAGATCATGGGCGGCACGCCGTGGGCCAGCGAGGTCTTCAACTGCTCGGCACCCGACACCGGCAACATGGAGGTGCTGGTGCGCTACGGCACGCCCGAGCAGCAGCAGCGCTGGCTCGAGCCGCTGCTGGACGGCCGCATCCGCAGCGCGTTCGCGATGACGGAGCCGGCGGTGGCGTCGTCGGACGCGGCCAACATCGAGTCGAGCATCGTGCGCGACGGCGACGAGTACGTGCTGAACGGCCGCAAGTGGTGGACGTCCGGCGCCGGCGACCCGCGCTGCGCGGTCTACATCTTCATGGGCAAGAGCGACCGGGACGCGCCCACGCATTCGCAGCAGTCGATGATCCTCGTGCCGGCCGACACCCCCGGCGTCAAGGTGCTGCGCCCGCTCAACGTCTTCGGCTACGACGACGCGCCGCACGGGCACATGGAGGTCGCGTTCGACGACGTCCGCGTGCCCGCGGGCAACATCCTGCTCGGCGAAGGCCGCGGCTTCGAGATCGCGCAGGGCCGCCTCGGCCCGGGCCGCATCCACCACTGCATGCGGCTGATCGGCGTGGCCGAACGCGCGCTCCGGCTGATGTGCGAGCGCGCGGTGTCGCGCGTCGCGTTCGGCAAGCCGATCGCGCAGCAGACAGTGACGCAGGAGCGCATCGCCGAGGCGCGCTGCAGCATCGAGCAGGCGCGCCTGCTCACGCTGAAGGCCGCGTGGATGATGGACGTCGCGGGCAACAAGTCGGCGAAGGCCGAGATCGCGATGATCAAGATCGTCGCCCCGCGCATGGCCTGCCAGGTGATCGACTGGGCGATGCAGGTGTTCGGCGGCATGGGCATGTCCGACGACGCGCCGCTCGCCTACTTCTATACCCTGGCCCGTACCCTGCGCTTCGCCGACGGCCCGGACGAGGTGCACCGCAACTCGCTCGCCAAGATCGAGCTGGGCCAGTACCGCGGCAAGGCCTGACGACGCGGCGTCAGGCCATCGTCGCGAGCGCGGCCTCGGCCGCGGCGGCGACATCGATGCAGGTCTCGATCACGCGCACGCTGGGCACCTTCACCGACTGCCGCAGCACCAGCTGGCCGCGCGACAGCCGCAGGATGAACGGCTCGGACGACACGGCCTCGACCGGCGTCACGTCGGCGCGCCGCTTCAGCGCGTCCGACAGCGGTCCGCGAAGCCACTTCGACACCCACTCCGGCTCGTTGCCCAGCCCGCCGTAGCGATCGCGCAGCGGCACGCCCATCTGGTTCGGGCTCAGCTTCGGATGCATCGCGAGCCAGCGCATTTCCTCCGGCGTCTCCTCGTCGAGGCGGGTCTGCACGTTGTCGGTGAACTGCTGGTAGACCTCGTGGTCGAGGCGCGAGAGCAGCGGCCGATCGAGCACCAGCGCCTGGACGTCGGGCGCGTTCGGCAGCTCGAGGCGGACGCGCAGCTCGCGGGCCCCCATGAACGTGCGCTGTGCCGGCCCCCATTCGATGCGCCACCCGGGATGCTGCGCGCCGTGGTTCATGACCCAGCCGTCGTGCGTGATCGTGCGCTTGAGCGTCCAGTGGTGCTCCGCGGCCCAGGCCGAGAGCTCGGGCCAGTTCGGAATCGAATCTCCCCATCTGAACCAACGGCGCACTGCATCCAGCATGATGTTGTATTGTTCTGCACCCGCCCCACCAGGAGGCATCAGCCATGATCGAAGTGTATTCGTGGGCCACCCCCAATGGCCACAAGGTCCACATCATGCTCGAAGAGTGCGGCCTGCCGTATCGAGCAAACCCCGTCGACATCGGCGCCGGCGACCAGTTCAAGCCGGACTTCCTGAAGATCAGCCCGAACAACAAGATCCCCGCGCTCGTTGACCCCGACGGCCCGGACGGCAAGCCCATCTCGCTGTTCGAGTCGGGCGCGATCCTGCTGTACCTCGCGGGCAAGACCGGCCGCTTCCTGCCCGACTCGACCAGCGAGCGCTACGAGATGCTGCAGTGGCTGATGTTCCAGATGGGCGGCGTCGGCCCGATGCTCGGGCAGGCGCACCACTTCCGCATCTACGCGCCCGAGAAGATCGCCTACGCGGTCGACCGCTACACCAACGAGGCACGCCGCCTGTACGGCGTGATGGACAAGCGCCTCGCGAAGTCGCGCTACATCGGCGGCCGCGACTACGGGCTGGCCGACATGGCCATCTTCCCGTGGCTGCGCTCGTGGAAGAACCAGGGCATCTCGTGGGCCGACTTCCCGCACCTGAAGGGCTGGTTCGACGAGGTCTCCGCGCGGCCCGCGGTGATCCGCGGCGTGGAGGTGCTGTCCGGCCAGCGCAAGCGCCTCGACGACGATCCGAAGGCGCGCGAGATGCTGTTCGGCCAGCAGCAATACGCGCGCCGCTGAGCAGCCGCGCAAGGCCGATAGAATCGCGGGCTGCACAGACTGCCCGTAGCTCAACTGGATAGAGCACCAGCCTTCTAAGCTGGGGGTCGGGGGTTCGAGTCCCTCCGGGCAGGCCACTTCGCCGACACCTCTCCATGCCGACCACCTCACCCCGCTGCGCGATCAGCTGGAGCGCCGGCAAGGACTCCTGGCTCGCGCTGATGCGCGCCCGCGAACAGGTCTTCGCGGTCGACACCTTCGTCACGATGTGCGACGAGGACGGCACGAGCAAGTCGCACGCCCTGCCCGCCGACCTCGTCGACGCCCAGGTGCGCGCGCTCGGCGGCGTGCCGATCGGCGTGCGCGTGCCGGCCGGTGAATACGCGACGCGCTTCGACGCGTGCCTGCGCGCGCTCGCGGCCGACGGCCACACGCACATGATCTTCGGCGACATCGACCTCCAGGCCCACCGCGACTGGCTCGAGCCCGCGTGCGCGCGCGCCGGGCTCGTCGCCGTCTTCCCGCTGTGGGGCGAGGCGCGCGCCGCGCTCGCGCGCGAGCTGGTGGCGCGCGGCGTGCAGGCGCGCGTGGTGTGCGTCGACACGACGCATCTGGACGCGTCGTTCTGCGGCGTCGACTACGACGCGGCCTTCCTCGCGCGCATACCCGACACCGTATGCCCGTGCGGCGAGGACGGCGAGTTCCACACGGTCGTCACCGGCGGCCCCGGCTTCGCCGCGCCGCTGCGCGTGCGCGATGGCGGCCAGCGCGCGGTCGCGTCGCGGCCGCCGTTCGCGCCGACGATCTTCGTCTTCCAGTCGCTCACCCTGGAGCCCGCCGAGTGACGCGCTTCGTGATGGTCTGGGGCACCTCCAGCGGCGCGGGCAAGAGCTGGCTCGCGACGGCGCTGTGCCGGCACGCCGCGCGCCGCGGCATCGCGGTGAAGCCGTTCAAGGCACAGAACATGAGCAACAACGCGCGCGTCGTCGCGGGGCTCGACGGCCTCGGCGCGGAGATCGGCTCGGCGCAGTATTTCCAGGCGCTGGCCGCGGGCGTCGAGCCCACGGTCGACATGAACCCGGTGCTGCTCAAGCCCGAGCGCGACACCGCGAGCCAGGTCGTCTTGCACGGACGCGTCGATGCGGCCCTGTCGCGCCAGGGCTGGCGCGAGCGCAGCGCGACGCTCGCGACCGCGGCACGCGAGAGCCTCGCCCGGCTCGCGGCGACCTGCGAGCTCGTCGTGATCGAAGGCGCCGGCTCGCCCGCCGAGATCAATCTCGCGCCGCAGGACTACGTGAACCTCGGCACCGCCCGCCAGGCGCGCGAGCTGGGCGCGTTCGGCAGCCTGCTCGTCACCGACATCGACCGCGGCGGCGCCTTCGCCCACCTTTACGGGACCTGGGCGCTGCTGCCCGACGACCTGCGCGGCTCGCTCGCCGGCTTCGTGCTGAACCGTTTCCGCGGCGACGCCGCGCTGCTCGAGCCCGGCCCGACGGATCTGCAGCGACTCACCGGCGTGCCGCTCGCCGGCGTCATCCCGATGGTGCGCGACCACGGCCTGCCGGACGAGGACGGCCTCTTCGACACCGGCCGCCCCGACGCCGCGAAGGCCGGACGCCTGCGCGTCGCGGTGCTGTGCCCGCCGCACATCAGCAACCTCGACGAGTTCGAGCCGCTGCGCCGCCTGCCCGGCGTGCAGCTCGCGTGGGCCCGCAGCGTGGCCGACCTGCACGGCGCCGACTGGATCGTGCTGCCCGGCTCCAAGCAGGTCAGCGGCGACCTCGCCTGGCTGCGCGCGCACGGGCTCGACGCCGCCATCACTCGACACGCCGCCGACGGCCATCCCGTGCTGGGCATCTGCGGCGGCCTGCAGATGCTCGGCGAGGCGCTGGTCGACCCCGACGGCCACGACGGCGAGCGTGGCTTCGACGGCCCGGGCCTCGGCCTGCTGCCGCTCGTCACGCGCTACGAACGCGACAAGCGCGTGCGCCGGGCGCGCCTGCGCTTCGGCGAGCTGGGCGGCGCGTGGCAACGCTGGAGCGGCATCGAGTCGGACGGCTACGAGATCCACTGCGGCGTCAGCGTGCCCCACCCCGCGATGGACGCGCCGCGCGTCGCCCTGCGCGACGACGCCGGCGACCCCATCGGCTGGCAGCATGGCAACGTGCTGGGCGTCTACGCACACGGCCTGTTCGAGTCGCCCGCGCTGCTGCGCGCGATGTGGGGCGCGACGGCTCCCGCCCTCGACGAGAGCTTCGACCGGCTGGCCGATCTTGTCGATCGCCATCTCGACCGTCAACTGCTCGCCCGCCTGACCGGCGCGGGCAGGTAGAATGCGCAGCTTCGGGGCGTAGCGCAGCTTGGTAGCGCATCTGGTTTGGGACCAGAGGGTCGCACGTTCGAATCGTGTCGCCCCGACCATCTAAGTATCTGATCCGCAAGGGAAATATTCCTGCGGAGCCGTGATAGAAGAAACTCGCGATTTCTAACGCTGGCAGTTTCTTCTAATTTGTTCGACGACTCGATGGCAACGCTCTTTTCCGAAGTGAAGAGGCGGATGTCTCCGACGCAAGGTCATTTCTTGACGGCATGACGGGCCAGGTTGCCCGAGCCGCCTTATCACGCCGGAACATGCGAACGAGCTGCCGAAACCGTTGCTGGATTCGTTCCAGTCGACCGCGTTCCAAGCGGACGATCGAGGATTCAGGCGAGCCATCCTGCACACCGGCCATTGACGCCCGCACACGCCCTGGTGCACAGTCGACCCACCCCTTCTCGATCGATTGGAGCTCCATGATGATGTTGAAGCAGACGACGTCCCCTCTCGACACCGCCCGGCCGGCGATGCAGCCGCTCGCGGCCGACGCACTGCGTCATGTGACGGGTGCGCCCGGTGGCGTCGGTGGATCCGGCGCGCCCGCGTCGATCGGCGGCGTCGGTGGTTCGGGCGCGCCGCAATCGATCGGCGGCATCGGTGGCTCCGGGTCGCCGCGGTCGATCGGCGGCATCGGCGGCAGCGGCTAGACCGCGTCGCCCGGCGCGGTCGACGGCGCCGCAGGAATTCGGAACGCAAGACACGTGCGGCCCGCTGATGCCGAATCAGCGGGCCGCTCCTTTTGTGCGTCGCGAAGGCCCGCGATGCGGCGGCGAGTCGCGAGCTTGTCCTACACGACGCGCCCCGCCCCGCGCTCGACAATCGGCGCATGAAAGCTCGTGGCGCGCCTCGTTGGCACCTGGTCAGGTTCTCCGGCGGCGCCTTCGCCAGCGACGCCGCCGACCTCATCGTCGCGCTCGAAGCGTCCTACCAGGATGCCGGCGAGCCGCCCGAGGCGCAGGTCTTCATGTCGCGGCACACGCTCGACCACTGCACCTTGCTGATGTCGCCGGAGATGTCGCGCATGGCGCCCGAGGTGCTGATCCAGTTCGACGCCGTGGCCTGCGCGGCGCCCGGGGATCTCACCAACTTCGCGCCGTTGATGCTGTAGCGGCGCAGGCTTCCCGCCTCCGATCGGTCCCGGCACCACGCGCCCCGTTGTCAGAGGCGCTCGGCCACCCGTGATGTCTCGACTGGCGCCACTCCGCCGACAGGGGCCAGTCTCAGTGGATCTCGTGAAGACGCGAACCCAGCGCCGCCGGCAACCAAGGAGGCCGCGACATCGGCATCGCGCGCTGCAGCAGCCCTGCGCCCAGAAAAAAGCCCGGCACACGGCCGGGCTGAGACCGGCGACCAAAGAGGAGGGAGGGAGGAGGTAGCGCCGCCGGAAACCAAAGTTTCGCTCTGCTCGCGGCGCCGGCGTGTAGGACAAGGGCTCGCTAACGTGCCCGAAACATTCGACGCCGCCTGTCGGGCGCCCTCAGCTGGCCTGGCGTTTCAAGGCCGCGTCGCGCAGCGCGGTGAGGGTCGTCCGCGACGTGATGACGTCCGCCGGCAGGATCACGTGCAGCAGGGTCGGCACGCCGGCCTCGAGCGCGCGTTCGAAGGCCGGGCGGAACTGCGCGGTCGTGTCGACGCGCTCCGCGGCCCAGCCGTAGGCCTGGGCGAGCTGCACGAAGTCGGGGTTGCGCAGCTCGGTGCCGCTGACGCGGGCCGGGAACTCGCGTTCCTGGTGCATGCGGATCGTGCCGTAGCTGCCGTTGTCGACCAGCACGACCACGAGCTTGCCCGAGCCGCGGCCGGCGCCGTGCATGGCGGCGGTGCCGAACTCCTGGCAGGTCATCTGGAAGTCGCCGTCGCCGGTGAACGCGATCACCGTGCGCTCGGGCTGCAGCAGGCTGCACGCGATCGCCGCGGGCACGCCGTAGCCCATGGCGCCGGCGGTCGGCGCCAGCTGCGTGCGGCCGTGGTGTTGCAAGCCGACGTAAGCATGGAAACGATGCAGCCAGCCGGCATAGTTTCCGGCACCGTTGGTGAAGACGGCGCCTTCGGGGGCAAGCTGCTGAACGGTGCGCACGATCGCCGCCGGATCCATCGGCTCGATCGCGGCCGAGGCCAGGTTCTCGAGGTACTCGGCATGGGCCTCGGCGGCGCGGCGCGGCGAGCGCGGCTGCGGCGGGTCGACGTCCTCCAGCGCGGAGCCGATGCCCGCCATCGCGCACTGCAGCGCGATCGTGGGCTGGTAGACGCGCCCGAGCTCCTCCGCGCCGGCGTGGATGTGCACGAGCTGCTGCGCGGGCGACGGCGCTCGCACCAAGGTGTAGCCGCCGGTGGTCATCTCGCCCAGGCGCACGCCGACCGCCAGGACGAGGTCGGCCTCGCGCACCCGCTGCGCGAGCTTGGGCGCGATCCCGATGCCGACGTCGCCCGCGTAGAGGCGATGCCGATTGTCGAAGGTGTCCTGGAAGCGGAACGCGCAGGCGACGGGCAGCTCCCACAGTTCAGCGAAGCGCTCGAAGTCGCACGCGGAGTCCGCCGTCCAGCCGCTGCCCCCGACGATCGCGATCGGACGCTCGGCCTTGATCAGCAGCTGGCGGAACTGCTCGAGCACGTGCGGGTCGGGGTACGCCTGCGCGGGCGTGACGCGCGGGAGCACGGGCGCGGAAGTCAGCGTGGTCAGCATGTCCTCCGGCAGCGCGAGCACGACGGGACCGGGGCGGCCCTGCATCGCGGTGCGGAAGGCGCGCGCGACGTACTCCGGAAGGCGGTCGGCGGACTGCACCTCGCCCACCCACTTCGCCAGGCCCAGCGTGCCTGGGCCGAACATCTGGCGGTAGTCGATCTCCTGGAAGGCCTCGCGGTCGCGCTGGTCGGCGGCGACCTGGCCGACCAGCAGCACCAGCGGCGTCGAGTCCTGGAAGGCCACGTGCACGCCGATGCTCGCGTTCGTGGCGCCGGGGCCGCGGGTGACGAAGCACACGCCCGGGCGGCCGGTGAGCTTGCCGTGCGCCTCGGCCATGAACGCGGCGCCGCCCTCGTGGCGGCAGGCGACGAAGCGGATGCGGCCGGCGTGCTCGTGGAAGCCGTCGAGCGCGGCGAGGAAACTCTCGCCCGGCACGCCGAAGACGGTGTCCACGCCCTGCGCCACCAGCGCTTCGACGAGCGCATGGCCGGCCAGTCGTTCGTGGGGGGTGGGCGTGCGCGGATTCGGGTCGGACATGGCAGCGGCGGCGCGAGAGCGCGGGCGAGGCGTTGCGGGATTGCGATGGTAGCCGTCGCCGGGCGCGAAGGTTGCCTTGAACCTTCCTGGAACGCCCGCATCAAAAGCTGCAATCGCGACAAGGAAGTCACATCCTTAAACAACTTGGACAAGGCTGCGAAGCCGCGCCAGAGTAAGCTCATCGTCCATGGCCAGACCGTCCGTCATCCCCTTCCCAGGCGCCCTGCGTGCACTCCGCACGCAGCTGGCGCCATTGGTGCCGGGCAAGGACAAGCGTTCAGGCCCGTCGTCGATGTTCGATTCCGCCGGCGCGCTCGGCGTGACCGTCGAAGTGCCGGAGAGCGAGCAAGGCGCGCTGGCGCTGCACGCCCACCTGGCCTCGTCGCCCGAAGTCAGCGCGATGCTCGTGATCGACCCGGCCGGCGTCTGGGCGCACGGCATGATCCAGACGCTGTCGGACGCCACCGGTTCGCCGGTCGACCGCCTGCGCGTCCACTCGCGCGGCGGCCTGCAGATCCGCGCCGTCGTCGACGAAACGCTGTTGCCTGCCGGCAACGGCCCGCACCGCCTCGTGCGCTGCCTGCATGGCGACGCCAAGCCGGCCGACCGCCGCGCCGTCTTCGGCGCCCTGCTCTCGCATTCGCAGATCTGCTCCGTGCTGGTCGGCCCGATGCCGTCCGCCGAGGCCGTCGCGCTGATCGACGAGATGCACCGCCTCGCCAACATGCCGTTCTCCTCGAGCACGCGCTGGCTGTTCTACCTCGGCGCCGACCACCGCGGCCTCGAGGAGCACATCGAGTCGCTCGCATGGCCCGTGCCGCCGACGCTGCTGCACGCGCGCCCGCTCACGCGTTCGGTCACGAACGTGTGGAACAGCCTCTACGAGGCCTGGGTCGGCACCTGAGCCGCCGCGCCCGCGAATGACGCGGTGCAGCATGACGACGCCCGGCAAACCGGGCGTTTTTCGGTCTCCCTGCCACCCGGCATCCTTCTTCCCTTGGGCTACGATGGCGCACCGCCAACCGGGCGGATCGAAGCCATGACGACCCAAGCCACCTACGAATATTCCCGCCAGGACGCCGCCGGCGAAACCTGCACCGCCAACGCGTGGGCCAAGGTGATGCCCACCCCCAGCCAGGACGAACGAGCGCGGCTCAAGGCCCGCGCGATCGAGTTGCTGAAAGCCCGCGACGCCGTCCTCGTCGCGCACTACTACGTCGACGGCGACCTGCAGGACCTGGCGCTCGAGACCGGCGGCTGCGTCGCCGACTCGCTCGAGATGGCCCGCTTCGGCAAGGCCGCGCCGCAGAAGACGCTGGTCGTCGCCGGCGTGCGCTTCATGGGCGAG
>JASLEM010000534.1 GCA_030151165.1 Burkholderiaceae bacterium | reverse complement strand
CGCCACCGCGGCGCCGGCTGCCGCCGCGACGGCCGCTGCTGCGCCGGCCGCGAAGTCGGGCGCGTCGACGACCGAGACCTTCAACACCGCCGCGGCCGCCGGCGGCGAGCCGCCCGCGCACTATGCCGGCGCCGGCAGCCTGCTCGACACGCACGCCTGAGGCCGCTCTCCCCGCGCGCCGTCGCGCCGCCCGACTCCAAGCAGGGGTCTTTCAGCGCGGACATTGGCCGATTCGCCGTCGTTGCCTAAGCTTCCACGTTCCAACACGAGGGAACGCGAACGCATGTCCAAGAAGCATTCAGGCGCCAAGGTGGCCGCCGCCACCACGACGATCGACATCGGCATCGACGCCAAGGATCGCGCCGCGATCAGCGAGGGCCTCAGCCGCCTGCTCGCCGATACCTACACCCTGTATCTGACGACCCACAACTTCCACTGGAACGTCACGGGCCCGATGTTCAACACGCTGCACGCGATGTTCATGGGCCAGTACACCGAACTGTGGAACGCGGTCGACCCGATCGCCGAGCGCATCCGCTCCCTCGGCCATGCCGCGCCGGGCTCGTATTCGCAGTTCGCCAAGCTCAGCTCGCTGCCCGACGCGCCCGAGTCGCCGCCCAAGGCGCTCGAGATGGTGCGCGTGCTCGTCGCCGGCCACGAGGCCGTCGCCCGCACCGCGCGCACGCTGTTCCCGGTCGCCGACAAGGCGAGCGACGAGCCGACCGCCGACCTGCTGACGCAGCGCCTCACCGTCCACGAGCAGACGGCGTGGATGCTGCGTTCCCTGCTCGAGGAATAAGCCGCGCGGCCTCGCGTCGCGCTTCGGGTCTCATCCAACAGGACATGCCATGCGCGTCGCGATCGTCACCTTCGACGGCTTCAACGAGCTCGACTCCTTCATCGCGCTCGGCCTGATCAACCGCTTGCGCCCGCTCGGCGTGCAGGCGGAGATCGCGAGCCCGTCGGCGCAGGTGACGTCGATGAACGGCGTCACCGTCACCGCGCAGCAACCGCTCGAGTTCGTGACGGACGCCGACGCCGTGCTGTTCGGCAGCGGCATCTACACGCGGGCGATCGCCGAGAACGGCCCGCTGATGAACCGGATCCAGCTCGACCCGACGCGCCAGCTGATCGGCGCGCAGTGCTCGGGCACGCTGCTGCTCGCGCGGCTCGGCCTGCTGGGCGACATGCCGGCCTGCACCGACCTCACGACCAAGCCGTGGGTGGTCGAGGCGGGCGTGCGTGTTGCCGACCTGCCCTTCATCGCGCGCGGGCCGGTCGCCACGGCCGGCGGCTGCATGTCCTCCGCCTACCTCGCCGCCTGGGTGATGTGGCGCGCGGCGGGCCGCGAGGCGACGCGCAACGCGTTGCAGTACGTGGCGCCGGTCGGCGAGAAGGACGCGTGGGTCGAGCACGCGCTCAAGGTCGTCGGCGAGTCGCTGGGCGACTCCGCGACGCCCTGAGCGCGCACGGCCGGCCGCCTTCGGCTGAATTGTTTCAAGCGGCTACGAAGCGGCCGCTCCCCCTGTCGGAGGGAGCCTCGGCGCCGGTTCGCACTGGCATGATCTCGCCTTTTGACCACGGCGGAGACTCATGAGCATGGCGCAATCCCAGCAATCCCGGTCCGGCGAAGGGCGAGCCGTCGCGCGCCTCGCGCTCGCGTGCGCGGCCATGGCGTCGGCCGCCGTGCTCGTCGCCGGGTGCGGCCAGAAGAAGACCGAGCTGGGCGAAGGCGGCTCGGTGGTCACCGGCTCGGCCGGGCCGGCCGGCGCGCACAACGCGGCGCACGAGCTGATGAAGTGCGACGCGCCGGTGGCGACGATGGCGCTGGTCGAGAACCCGAACGGCTACACGATCCAGGGTGCCAACGGCCTGCCGCAGTCGCCGGTGCCGCTGATCCGCCTGCTGGCGCAGCAGAGCGGGTGCTTCCGCGTCGTCGACCGCTCGTCGGGCCTGAAGGCGACGATCGAGGAGCAGAAGCTCAAGGACGACGGCGTCCTCGGCAACGCGGTCGTCGTCAAGAAGGGCCAGGGCTACGCCGCGCAGTACACGATCACGCCGAGCCTGACCTTCAGCGAGCAGAACGCCGGCCACGAGATCGGCGGCGTGCTCGCGATGATCCCGGTGCTCAACAAGTTCGTCGGCCTGGCGGACAACGTCAAGCTGAAGGAGGCGCAGGTCGCGCTGCTGCTGACCGACAACGAGACCACCGAGCAGATCGCCGCCGCCACCGGCTCGGTGCGCGTCACCGACCTCGGCATGGCCGGCCTGATGCTCGGCCGCGCGGGCGGCGCGGCCGGCGCCGGCTGGAGCAACACGAACGAAGGCAAGGTCATCACCGCGGCCTTCCTCGACGCACACAACCAGCTCGTCGCCCAAGTGCGGATGCTGCAGGCCAAGGACCTGCCGCCGCCGGTGGCAACGAAGAAGCAGGCCGGTTGAGCGTCAAATCCCGCTTCATGGCTCGATGGGACGTGCCCAAGCCGTTTCTTTAAAGAAAACGATCGTTTCCTTGAGGAAATCAATATTGGCTTAGTTCGTTTCTTTCAGGAATACAATCGTTTCCGTGAAAGAAACAAAACCGTCCGTCTCCGATCTCCTCTTCCCGGCTCAATATCGGCGAAAGGCGCTCGGGCTTCTCCTGCTCGCGCCGGATCGAGGATTGCACGTCCGCGAGATTTCACGAATCACCGGATCGTCGCCTGGCACGATGAAGAAGGAGTTGGACCAGCTCGAGGAGGCCGGTTTGTTGACGAAGGAACGGATCGGCAACCAGGTCCGGTTTTCGGCGAACGTGCATCACCCCGTTTTCCCGGAATTGGCTGGCGTCCTCAAGAAGACGGTGGGGCTCGCCGACATCGTCGCGAACGCGCTGGCGCCGCTGGTCGACCAGATCGTCGTTGCCTTCATCTTCGGCTCCGTGGCGCGCGCGACCGAGAACGCGGCGAGCGATGTCGACGTTGCCATCATTGGCAGCGTCGATTTCGGAATGGCGTTGAACGCACTTCACCCCGCGCAGGCGGTTCTCCAGCGAGAGATCAACCCGACGCTCTACGGGCGAGCAGAATGGATCGCCAAAGTGGCCTCCGGATCGGGCTTCATCGAGGACATCCTCAGCAGGCCGAAGATCTTCGTCATCGGAACCCAGCATGACCTCGACCAACTTGACCAATCTGCAGAAGATCGGACAGCTTGAACCCGTCCCTTCGGATCCCGCGCGCATTGCTCGCATCATCGCGAGCGCGCGCCAGCAGTTTCGCGATGCGATGTCGGAGCAGATCAGCGCCGAGACGCGTTTTGACTGCGCGTACAACGCAATCCGCGCGATCGCGGATGTCGGCTTGCTGCGGCAGGGCTTCCGCACGCCGACCAGCAAGCCCGGCCATCACCAGACCGCGATCCAGTCGTTGGAACACACGTTGGGAGTCGATGTCGCCGTCGTCCGGACATTGGACGTGCTCAGGCGACAGCGCAACAGTTCCAACTACGACGGCGAAGGCGTGACCGACGCAGCCCTGGCCGAGTGCCTGAAGCAGGCCGGCGCCCTGGTGTCGCGGCTGGACGAGCTCCTGAAGCCGACTTGACCGGCCGAGGCGCGCCGACAAAGAGGCGTGTCGGAAGCCGACGGCCACCGACCCGCGATAATCGCAGCTCAGCCCTTACCCAACGCGCCCGCCCACCTCCTGGGCTGGCGCACACCGCCATGTCCGCCGATCTCGCCCAGCAGGTGCGCCGCCGCCGCACCTTCGCCATCATTTCCCACCCCGACGCGGGCAAGACCACGCTCACGGAGAAGCTGCTGCTGTTCTCGGGCGCGATCCAGATCGCGGGCTCGGTGAAGGCGCGCAAGGCGGCGCGGCATGCGACGTCGGACTGGATGGAGATCGAGAAGCAGCGCGGGATCTCGGTGGCGTCGTCGGTGATGCAGATGGAATACCGCGACTGCGTCATCAACCTGCTCGACACCCCGGGCCACCAGGACTTCTCCGAGGACACCTACCGCGTGCTGACC
>JASLEM010000529.1 GCA_030151165.1 Burkholderiaceae bacterium | reverse complement strand
AGCGACGAGTAGCCGGTGCCGAAGTCGTCCAGCGCGACGCGGATGCCCATCTGGCGCAGCGTCTCGAGGTTGCGCAGGGCCTTGGGCGAGGCGTCGATGAACAGCGACTCGGTGATCTCGATCTCGAGCCGCTGCGGCGGCAGCCCGCTGGACTGCAGCGCCTTGCGCACGACGTGCACGAAGTCCTCGCGCACGACCTGGATCGGCGACACGTTGACCGCCACCATCAGCCCCGGCAGCTTCTGCACGCCGACGCGGCAGGCCTCGTTGAGCACCCATTCGCCGAGCTCGACGATCAGGCCCGTCTCCTCGGCCATCGGGATGAAGTTCATCGGCGGGATCAGGCCCAGCTCGCCGTGCTGCCAGCGCAGCAACGCCTCGCAGCCGCTCACGCGCCAGTTGGCGGTCTCGACCTGCGGCTGCCAGTGCAGGCGCAGCTCGTTCTTCGCGACGGCCTGGCGCAGGTCGCGCTCCAGCGTCATGCGCAGGCGCAGGCGTTCGCCCATGTCGGCACGGAACATCTCGCAGCGGCCGCGGCCCGCGGTCTTGGCGGAGGTCAGCGCGAGGTCGGCGTTCGCGAGCAGCTCGTCGACCGTCTGGCCATGCGCGGGGATCGTCACCACACCGACGCTCGCGCCGCTGTGGATGTTGCCCGACGACGTCGAGAACGCGCGGTCCAGCTCCTCGACGATGCGGCGGCCGAAGTTGAGCGCGTCGTCCTCGCCCGCGATGTTGTCGACAACCAGCGCGAACTCGTCGCCGCCGGCGCGCGCGACGAGGTCGGTCACGCGCGCGAGCTTGCGCAGGCGGCGCGCGGTCTCGCGCAGCACGAGGTCGCCCGCCGCGTGGCCGAACATGTCGTTCACGCGCTTGAAGTGATCCATGTTCAGGCACAGCAGCGCCGCCGGCCGGCCGCCCGGCTGCTCGAGCTTGAGCTGCAGCTTGTCGCGCAGGTTCGTGCGGTTGGCGAGGCCCGTGAGCGAGTCGACGAGCGCCAGCTGCTGCATGCGCGAGTTGGCCTCGTGCTCCATCGTGACGTCGGTGATGACGCCGCGCCAGCCCTGGTCGACGCCGGACTCGTCGACCAGCGGCCGCGCGGTCAGCGCCCACCACCGGCTGGCGCCGCCCACCGACACCGGCATCGCGCGCAGGCGGAACGCCTGGCCCGCGTTGAAGGCGTGGCGAAGCTGCGCCACGGCCGCGGTGGATTCGGATGAGCCCGCCTGTTCGTCGAACCAGCCGAGCAGCGTCTTCTTGCCGACGACGCTGCCGTCGATCCGCATCAGCTGCATCAGCTTCGGGCTGAGCCGGCCGAACCGGCCCTGCGCGTCGGTCTCCCACATGACGTCGGACGACTGCGACTCGAAATCCTTCAGCAGCAGCGCGACGAGCTGGCCCTGCCGCTCGGCCTCGCGCTCCGCGCGCAGGGCGCCCGCCGAGCGGCGCGCGCCGAAGCCGACCGCGACGACGACGATCGCCGTGAACGACGCCATCAACGCGGCGAGCACCACGCCCATCGTGTCGTTGTATCGCGTGACGGCGAAGCTGGTCGACACGCCGATGATCAGCGCATAGACGATCGCCGCCGGCGCCAGCGGGCTCAGCACGAAGCCGCCGCCCGCGATCATCGCCGGCATCACGCCGGCCACCATCAGCTGCGCGGCGGGCGAGCCGTCCGGGAAGATGGCCCACGGCAGCAGGCCCCACATCGCCGACAGGATCGCCGCGTGGATCGCGCTCTTGCGCACCACCGTCGGCCCGATGCGCGTCGGCACCTTGTCGCGGTGGCGCAGCCAGCCGGCCAGCACGACGGCGCACATCGCGCAGATCGCGCCGCACCAGCCCCAGCGCACCCAGCCGGGCACGGTGAGGTGGAGCGTCAACGCGAGCAGCACCGCGCTGACCATGTTGCTCAGCATCAGGTAGGGCGTCAGGCCGGTGACCCATTGCACCAGGCGCGCGCGGATCTCCGCGGACTCGGTGTCGCGGCTCGCGTAGACCTGGCCCAGGCGCGCCCACGACGACCACTCGGCCTGAGTCGGCTGGGTGGACGCCGGCGGCGTCGAGGCGGATGAGGAATGCGGCACGGTGCTCTCGGGTCTCGTGTCTCGTGGAAGGCCCCGTGGTTGCGGGGAGCCTTGCCGTTATCGGCGCGGGCGCGCCGGGACTTGAGGAATCGGCGCGGCGCTCAGGCGCGCAGCGTGAAGATGCTCACGGCATCGACCAGCCGCGCCGCCTGCTGGCTCAGGCTTTCGGCGGCGGCCGCGCTCTCCTCGACCAGCGCCGCGTTCTGCTGCGTCACCTGGTCGAGCTGCGAGACGGCGTCGCTCACCTGCCCGATGCCCTGCGTCTGCTCCTGCGTGGCCGAGCTGATCTCGGCGATGAGGTCGTTGACGCGCTTGACCTGCGCGACGATGTCGTCCATCGCGCGGCCGGCCTCGCCGACCTGCGCGCTGCCGGCCTCGACCTTCTCGACGCTCTCGGTGATCAGGCCCTTGATCTCCTTGGCGGCCTGCGCGCTGCGCTGCGCGAGGCTGCGCACTTCCGACGCCACCACCGCGAAGCCGCGGCCCTGCTCGCCCGCGCGCGCCGCTTCCACGGCCGCGTTCAGCGCGAGGATGTTGGTCTGGAAGGCGATGCCGTCGATCACGCCGATGATGTCGGCGATCTTCTTCGAGCTGCCGGTGATCGCGTCCATCGTGCCGACCACCTGTCCCACGACCTCGCCGCCGCGCAGCGCGGCCGAGCTGGCCGTGCCGGCGAGCTCGGCGGCCTGGCGGGCCGTGTCGGAGTTCGTCTGCACGGTCGCGGTGAGCTGCTCCATCGACGCGGCGGTCTGCTGCAGGTTGGACGCCTGCTCTTCCGTGCGCTGGCTCAGGTCGGCGTTGCCGGTGGCGATCTGCGTCGAGCCGGTGGCGATGCTGTCGCTGGCGGCGCGCACCTGGCCGACGATGCCGACGAGGCTGTCGTTCATCTTGGACAGCGCCGTGAGCAGGCGGGCCGGCTCGTCGTTGCCGCGGGCGTCGATGCGCGAGGTCAGGTCGCCGCGCGCGACGGTGTCGGCGAGCTTCACCGCCTGGTCGATCGGGCCGACGATGGAGCGCGTGATGGCGAAGGCCAGCAGCGCGCCGAGCGCGACCGCGACCGCGACGGCCACGCCGTCGAGCACCAGCGCGTTGCGGTAGGTGTGCGCGGAGGCCTGCATCGCGTCCTGCGCGCCGTTGACGTTGTAGGCCATGTCCTCGCCGACGGCCGCCATGAACTTGCCGAACGCGTCGTTGGACGCGCCGGTGGCCTGCTTGCGGGCGTCGGCCAGGGTGGCGTCGCCGCCTTCGGCGAGGTCGTTGAGCTTCTTGTCCTCGACGAGGTAGGCCGCCCAGGCCGCCTTGATGGCCTCGTACAGCTTGGCCTCGTCGGGCGACGAGATCGTCTTCTCGTAGGCCGCCTGCACGGTCGCGAACTTCTGCGCGATCACGTCGTCGTGCTGGGCCTGGATCTTCTTCCTGGCATCCGCGTCGCTCTCGAGCACGTGGCGGAAGCTCAGGCGGCGCGTGTCGTTGGCCGCGCCGCGCAGGTCGCCGAGGAACTCGACGCTCTCCATCCAGTTGGTGCCGATGTCGATGACGTTGTCGTTGACCTTCGAGGTCTGCACCGCGCCGAACCCGGCGACCAGGCACAAGGTGGCCAGCAGGGCGGCGAACGCCACGCCGAGGCGCGGTCCGATGCGAAGGTTTCTGAGCGAATTCATGCGGATCTCCGGAAATGCAGGCAAGGAGGTGCCCTGGCCCACATCGGCCAAGGCGTTGCCTGTATATCGGCCGGTCCCGGGAAAATCCTGATGCGGGATTTCTGTCGCCGCCCTGTCCGCCAGCTGACGCTGCCGTCGAGCACCCGGCCCGCGCCGCGGCCCGGGCCGGCGGCGCGCGGCCACGTATCATGGCGGCTTGCCCGCCCGCCCCGGAGCAGCCGCGCCTCACGAGGGCCGCGCCTGCCTGGCGGCGTCCTTCCCGTCGAGGACGCCGTCCCGGGGCCGCCGAACCGGCGCGCCGGGCGAGTTCGTGAAGACATGCGTCGGCCGAGTCGTGATGGAAGGTCGCGCCGACAGGAGATAGATCCGATGGGCCAGCCCACCCCGCCGACTTCCTCGACCGCCGCCCCGGCGCCGACGGAATCCCCCGCCTCCCGCAGCGAGTTCCCCGCCGCGTCGCTCGAGCAGTGGGCGCGCGCGGCCGCGAAGTCCGCGCCCGGCGGCGACCTCGGCAAGCTCGACTGGCACACGCCCGACGGCATCGTCGTCAAGCCGCTCTACACCGCCGCCGACACGGCCGCCCTCCCCTTCGCCGACACGCTGCCCGGCTTCGCGCCCTTCGTGCGCGGCCCGCAGCCGACGATGTACGCCGTCCGTCCGTGGACGATCCGCCAGTACGCCGGCTTCTCGACCGCCGAGGAATCGAACGCGTTCTACCGCAAGGCGCTGGCCGCCGGCGGCCAGGGCGTCTCGGTCGCGTTCGACCTCGCGACCCACCGCGGCTACGACTCCGACCACCCGCGCGTGACCGGCGACGTCGGCAAGGCCGGCGTGGCGATCGACTCCGTCGAGGACATGAAGATCCTGTTCGACGGCATCCCGCTCGACAAGGTCAGCGTGTCGATGACGATGAACGGCGCGGTGCTGCCGGTGCTCGCGGGCTACGTCGTCGCGGCCGAGGAACAGGGCGTGTCGCAGGACCAGCTGTCCGGGACCATCCAGAACGACATCCTCAAGGAGTTCATGGTCCGCAACACGTACATCTTCCCGCCCGAACCCTCGATGCGCATCATCGGCGACATCATCGAGTACACGGCGCAGAAGATGCCGAAGTTCAACTCGATCTCGATCTCCGGCTACCACATGCAGGAGGCCGGCGCGAACCAGGCGCTCGAGCTCGCGTTCACGCTCGCGGACGGCCAGGAGTACGTGCGCACGGCGATGGCCAAGGGCCTGGCGGTCGACGACTTCGCGCCGCGGCTGTCGTTCTTCTGGGCGATCGGGATGAACTTCTATCTCGAGGTCGCGAAGATGCGCGCCGCGCGGCTGTTGTGGTGCCGGATCATGACGGCCTTCGGCGCGACGAACCCGAAGAGCCTGATGCTGCGCACGCACTGCCAGACCTCGGGGTGGTCGCTGACCGAGCAGGATCCGTACAACAACGTCGTGCGCACGACGGTCGAGGCGATGGCCGCGGTGTTCGGCGGCACGCAGAGCCTGCACACCAACAGCTTCGACGAGGCGATCGCGCTGCCCACCGAGTTCAGCGCGCGCATCGCGCGCAACACGCAGCTGATCATCCAGGAAGAGACGCACATCCCGAGCGTGATCGACCCGTGGGCCGGCAGCTACATGATGGAGTCGCTCACGCAGCAGATGGCCGACGCGGCCTGGGCGCTGATCGAGGAAGTGCAGGCGATGGGCGGCATGACGAAGGCCGTCGACTCGGGCTGGGCGAAGCTGAAGATCGAGGCCGCGGCCGCCGAGAAGCAGGCGCGCATCGACTCGGGCAAGGACGTCATCGTCGGCGTCAACAAGTACAAGCTCAAGACCGAGGACAAGGTCGAGATCCGCGAGATCGACAACGTCTCGGTGCGCGAATCGCAGGTCGCGCGGCTGCACCAGGTGAAGGCGGCGCGCGACAACGCGGCCGTCGCCGCCGCGCTGCAGGCGCTGACCGACGCGGCGCAGGCGAAGTCGGGCAACCTGCTCGATCTCTCGATCCAGGCGGTGCGCCTGCGCGCGACCGTCGGCGAGATCTCCGACGCGCTGGAGAAGGTCTTCGGGCGCCACCGCGCCGACATCCAGAAGGTGACCGGTGTGTACGCAGCCGCCTACGACAGCGCCGCGGGCTGGGAACAGCTCCAGAAGGAGATCCGCGAGTTCGCCGAGCAGCAGGGACGGCGCCCGCGCGTGATGATCGCCAAGCTCGGCCAGGACGGGCACGACCGCGGGGCGAAGGTCGTCGCGACCGCGTTCGCCGACCTCGGCTTCGACGTCGACATGGGCCCGCTGTTCCAGACGCCCGAGGAATGCGCGCGCCAGGCGATCGAGAACGACGTGCACGCGCTGGGCGTCAGCACGCTGGCCGCCGGCCACAAGACGCTGGTGCCGGCGATCATCGCGGAGCTGAAGGCGCAGGGCGCGGACGACATCATCGTGTTCGTCGGCGGCGTGATCCCCGCGCAGGACTACGACTTCCTGTTCGAGGCCGGCGTGAAGGGCATCTACGGCCCGGGCACGCCGATCCCGGCGAGCGCGAAGGACGTGCTGGAACAGATCCGCAAGGCGATCAATTGACCGCCCCCACGCTCCCGCTGGTCGCTGCCCCCCGAGGGGGAGCTCGGTTCGGCTCGGGTGGTGACCCTCGCTTCCCGAGAGCTTGGTTGGCGACGCTTTCACCGTCGACCATGATCGACACGCACTGAAGATGTCCGGGTTGAACGATCCCTCGTCGATCGCGCAGGCCATCCTCGCGGGCGCGGGCCCCGCGCAGCGCCGTGCGCTCGCGAAGGCGATCACGCTGGTCGAGTCGACGCGCGACGACCACCGCGCGCAGGCCGACGCGCTGCTCGACGCGCTGCTGCCGCACACCGGCAAGAGCTTCCGCCTCGGCATCTCGGGCGTGCCCGGCGTCGGCAAGAGCACGTTCATCGAGGCGCTCGGGCTGTACCTCGTCGCGCAGGGCCATCGCGTGGCGGTGCTCGCGGTCGATCCGTCGTCGAGCGTGTCGGGCGGCTCGATCCTCGGCGACAAGACGCGCATGGAGCGGCTGTCGACGCACGACCGCGCCTTCATCCGCCCGAGCCCGTCGGCCGGCACGCTGGGCGGCGTCACCGAGAAGACGCGCGAGGCGCTGCTGATGTGCGAGGCGGCGGGCCACGACCTCGTGATCGTCGAGACGGTGGGCGTCGGCCAGAGCGAGACCGCCGTCGCCGGCATGACCGACATGTTCGTGCTGCTGCAGCTGCCCAACGCCGGCGACGACCTGCAGGCGATCAAGAAGGGCGTGATGGAGCTGGCCGACCTCGTCGTCATCAACAAGGCCGACATCGACCCCGACGCCGCGACGCGTGCCCGCGCCCAAATCACGAGCGCGCTGCGGCTGCTCGGGCATCCGTACGGCGACGGCGCG
>JASLEM010000520.1 GCA_030151165.1 Burkholderiaceae bacterium | reverse complement strand
GGTCAGCACGTCCTTGGACTTGTTGTTGATCAGCTCGAGGCCGATCACCGCGCCGACGATCATCTTGCCGCCGGCCTGCAGGTCCTGGAACGTGGTGGTCGTGATCAGGTCGTTCTTGTACAGGTTCGCGCGGTAGTCCTTGGACAGCTTCTCGGCGCGGCCCGCGAGCGTGCGGATCTCGTTGGCGACGACCGCGAAGCCGCGGCCGTGGTCGCCCGCGCGCGCGGCCTCGATCGACGCGTTGAGCGCGACGATCACGACCTGCTCGACGATCGCCGAGAACTCCTCGCTCTTGGAATGCATCTCGCGGTTGTGCGCGAGCAGCGTGTTCATCTCCGCGTGCCAGCGCTCGAAGGTCTTGACGACGCCCAGCAGCTGGTTGATCTCGCCCGCGAGCGAGTCGCAGTTGCGCAGCGCCTTGGTCTTGACCTCGGCGACGCGCTCGCCGACCAGGCGCAGCAGCAGGTCGTGCTCGCGCTGCATCTGCGTGGCGCGCGCGTTGCCGTCGCTGCGCAGGCGCGCGAACTCGGCCTTCTGCGCGGCCAGCTCCGATTCGGCGGCGCGCACGGCGGCGGCGTGGTCGGGCGTCTCGACGCGCAAGGCCTCCGCGGCCTGCGCCGCGCCCTTGCGCACGCTGCCCGCGCGCATCCAGGCGACGGCGGCGGCGCACAGCGCGCCCACCACGAGGCCGATGAAGAACTCCAACATATCCAACTCTCCTGTTATGCCGCGACGCCGGCGGCGGTCGCCGAGACGTCGACGCTGTCACGCGACGACGGGGTCGCCACGTCGCCGACGGCGAAGCTCGCCGGCAGCGCGATCACGAATTCGAACGGACGGTGTCCGGTGATGGTCTTGGGGCCCAGGAAGCGCACCGAGACGTGGCCGCCCTCGCGCTCCAGGAAGCCCTTGACCGCGTCCATGCCGACGCCGCGGCCCGAGACCTCGGTGACGACTTCCGCCGTCGAGAAGCCGGGCAGGAAGACGAGCTGCGCCGTCTCCTCGTCGGTCAGGCTGGTGCTCATCTCGACGAGCCCGCGCTCGCCCGCGATCTGGCGGATGCGGCCGATCGCCATGCCCTGGCCGTCGTCGCGCAGCACCATCTGCAGCGTGTCGGCGGTCAGCGCGAGGTCGAGGTCGATGCGGCCTTGGGCGGGCTTGCCGGCGGCCACCCGCGCGGCCGGCGCCTCGATGCCGTGGTCGACCGCGTTGCGCAGCAGGTGCGTGAACAGGTTCTTCAGCAGGCCGCCGATCTGGTTGCGCACGACGATGCCGTGGTCGGCGATCGTGACCAGCGGCGCCTCCTTGCCGAGCTCCTTCGCGAGCGAGGGCAGCGATTCGGTGACGCCGGCGAGCAGCTCCTGCACGCGGTCGGTGCCGATGCGGCGCAGCAGCTTCTGCGTCTCGAGCAGCGCCGAGCGCATCGCGGCCACGTCGGTCATGTCGACCGACTGCATCGCCTGCAGCGTCTGCGCGACCTGGGCCTTGTCGACCATCAGGAACTTCTCGACGTTGCCGCGCCGGCCCGGGCCCTTGCGGCCGAGTTTGGTGTCGTTGATCTTGGCGTACTCGTCCAGCAGGCCGCGCACGGAGTCGAGCTGCTCGAGCAGCGACTTCGGCTCCCACTCGGTCGTCTCGCCCTTGCGCAGGTCGTCGTACGCCTGCTCGGCCTCGTGCACCGTGTTGGTCAGGTTGCCCAGGCCGTAGGTGCGCGCGTTGCCCTTGACCGTGTGCATGTTGCGGAACAGCTGCGTGATCAGTTCGGCCGACGGGCCGGTGGCGGATTCGGTCAGCGTGCGGTTCTCGTCGACGAAGGCGAACGAGGTCTGCATGAAGTCCTGGAACTTCTCCTGGCTGACGGAAAGGATCTCGCCGATCATCTCCAGCTCGCGCTTCTGCGCCGACGCCTCGCCCTCGAGGCGCTTCAGCTCGGTGACGTCGCGCACGCAGACCATCAGCTTCTCGACGCAGTCGGCGTCGTTGAGGATCGGCGACCAGCTCAGCTCGAGCGCCTTGACGCGGCCGTCGGCCATCTTCACGTTGAACTCGGTGGGCAGCAGGTGCGAGTTGAACTCGTAGTTCATCGAGTCCTCGCCGATCACCGATGCGATCGTCACCTCGGCCGACGACAGCGCGTCCGCGCCCAGGCTGCACGCGCCGAACATGAGCTCCATGACCGGGCGGTCGGCGATGCGGGTGGTCTCGAAGATGGTCTCGAGGTAGGCCGAGTATTCGGCGTGCACCTTGTTGCCCATGACGAGCGTCAATACACCCTGGGGCATGTTCTGCAGCATGCTCTGGATGTCGGCGGTCTTCTGGCGCAGCGCCAGCGTGCGCTCGGCGACGAGGCCCTCGAGGTTGTCGTTCATGCCGGTCAGCTCGGTGACCAGGCGCTTGTTCTCGAGGAAGGTGTTGGCGAACGCGTTGCAGGCGACGTAGAGCATCGTGCCGACGAACATCGACAGGCCGGTGGAGATCATCGAGATCGTCGCGATCTCGCCGACGGCCAGCAGCAGGTCGTTGACGCCCGCGACCAGGAAGCAGGTCATGCCGAACAGCAGGATGCCCGCGCCCGGCTTCTTCGCACGCACGCCGTTGACCAGCATCACCATCGAGCCGATGCCGAACGCCAGCATCAGCACGAAGTAGAGGCTGCGCACGTGCTGGAACAGGTCGAGGTTCGGGTGGATCGTCATGCCGACGATCGTCAGCGCCATCAGGCCGTGCAGCGTGCCGGCGACCTTGTTGATGCGCGGCGTGAACTTGTGGAAGAACTGCGTGAACAGGTAGAAGAAGAAGCCCGAGTACAGCCCGAAGTAGTGCAGGTACGTCAGCTTCTCCGGCGCGACCGTCGCGAGCAGGAAGTCCGCCGGCGCGACGAAGAACGGGAAGATCACCAGGCTCGCGAGCGCCGCCGTGAGGTACAGCGCGTAGCGCGTCTTGCTGTAGACGAGCAGGAAGAACAGCCCGAAGAACGCGATGACGAAGCCGGTGACGAGGCGCAGCTCGCCGCCCCAGACCTGGTAGAAGACGAGCGTCGAATCGGCGGCGTCGTACTTGCGGAGCTCGAACGGCAGCATGTAGATGCCGGTCATCAGCGGCGTGTCGACGCGGATCGCGACGACCTCGTGCGGCTTCGTGATCCTGAAGCGCACCGGGATCGGCTGGATCGAGTAGTAGCGCTGCGTGTTCGCGTTCTGCGGGCGCGCGTAGACCGGCGCGCCGTCGACGTAGACGTCCACGCGGCCCATGTACGCGTTGACCATCACGACGGCTTCCTGGCCGACCAGCGACGGCGCGAAGTCGAACGCGCCGCGGTACCAGCCGACGTTGTAGTTGGCCTTGTCGTCGTACGCGTGCTTCCACGGGCCGGGCGCCTTGACCAGGCGCCACTTCTCGGCGTTCGAGGTGTCGGTGTCGACCGCGGCGTTGGCCGGCGAGTCGTCGCGCGTGAACAGCCACTTGCCGACGAGGCGCGTGGGCTGGTCGAGGGAATCGACGCGGATGCTGCAGGAGTCGCAGCCCGCGCGGACGTCGGCCGCCCGGGCCGGACCGAAGCCGAGCAGCGCGGCGAGCAACACGAAGAGTGACAGGATTCTCATGTTCGAAGTCTCGTGAAGTTTTTGTCGTGGGGCAGCTGGGCGTCGCCGGCGCGGGGGACGCCGCCTCGCGGGCGGCGCGCGTCGGGGGGCGGACGGCATCAAGTCGGATACTCCGCCAGGCGGTGTCGGGGAATCTCCCTAAAAGAACCCGCTTCGACGCCCATCTGTCGCGGGTCGGGGCCGTGCGACCGTTCCCGGGGCGGGTTTCCCCTTGGTGGGACGTCACCCTGTTATCGACGGGGCCTGCGGCGACTTGAATTCCCCACTTCAGGAATCTGGTGCAGGCGTGCAATCCGCCCGCGCGACAGCACGCGGACGGCGCCACCGTCCCGCCCACCGTCGAGCGCCGCCCCACTTCAACTTAGGATGGCGGGGTGAACCCGCCGCCGACCCCCGCTCCGCCTGCCCCGTCCACCGAACCGGCCTCGGCCCGCCGCCGCCTGCTGCTGGCCTGGGCGGCGGCCGGCGTGGGCGGGGTGTCGCTCGCCGCCTCCGCGCGGCTGCCCGTGACGCAGGCGCGCGTGTTCCCGCCGCTGGCCGGGCCGCTGCGCTTCGAGCTCGACATCGACACCCGCGCCCCCGGCACGCCCGTCAACCGCAACGTGCTGGGCAGCAACGTGCAGTGGGTCGACGGCGGCGACGACATGCTGGGCGCCGACGACCGCTTCGACCCCGCGATGCTCGCGCTCGCCGACGGCCTCGGGCCGACCGTGCTGCGCTATCCGGGCGGCGCGCAATCGGACGCGTACCACTGGGAGCGCGGCGTCGGGCCGATGGCCACGCGCGGGCAGAACGAGCATGTGAACGCGCGCCGCCAGCAGCTCACGCGGCTCGGCACGCGCGAGTTCCTCGAGCTGTGCGAGGCGACCGGCGCCGCGCCGCTGCTCACGCTCAACCTCGCCACCGGCACGCCCGAGGAGGCCGCGCGCTGGATGACGGCGACCAACGTCGACCGCTTCACGTCGACGATCACCGGCAAGCCGTTGCCGCGCGTGGCGTACTGGGAGCTGGGCAACGAACCCTACCTGACGCAGGAGCGTCCCGACCTCGCGCTACCGCCCGCCGAGATCGCCGACCGCGCCAACCGCTTCATCCGCGCGCTGCGCGCGATCGAGCCCGGCGCCGTCATCGGCCTGCCGCTCGCGAACGACCGCCGCAATGGCGTGCCGACGACGCACGTGCCCGGCTACACGCAGCAGGTGCTCGCGCGGCTCACCGAGCGGATCGACTTCGTCAGCGTGCACGACGCCTACATGCCCTTCGGCGGCAAGCGCGACGACCCCGCGGCGCTGTACTGGGGCGCGATGGCCGCGACGCGCACGGTGCAGGCCGACATGGCCGCGATGCGCGCGGTGCTGCGCGCGTGGCGGCCGGCCGCGCGCCTGCCGCTCGCGGTGACCGAGTACAACGCGATGTTCACGCTCGATGGCGCCGAGACCGACAGGCTCGTCGCCTCGCCGGCCGCGGGCCTGTACGTGGCGGACGCGCTGCGCGTCTTCGCGTCCGACCCCGACGTCCTGCTCGCGAACCAGTGGTCGCTCTCGGGCAACTGGTTCTGGGGCGCGATCCATTCGCGCAAGTTCCCGCGCCCGGCCTACGTCGCGATGCAGTGGATGGGCGCCGCGCTGCACGGCGAGCGCGTCGTGCCGGCGGCGATGCGCAGCGACACCGTCGCCACGCCCAGCGTCGGCCTCTCGGCGCCGGTGGCGGCGCTGCCGCTGGTGGAGGCGTTCGTCACGCGCGAGCGCGCCGGCCAGCGCACGGGTGATGGCGAGACCTGGCGCATCGCGCTGATCCAGAAGGATCCGCGGCGCGGGGCGACGGGGCGCGTGTCGCTCGCCGGCCTGGCCGGAAACGCCGCGGCCATGGGCCTTCCGGGCTCGACAATTGCCAGCTCGACCGTGCGCCTCGAGACCTGGCGCTGCAACGACGTGTTCGACGCGGGCGACGACCATGCGCTCTGGCAACATGCGCAGCAGGACTTGCCGCAGGGCGCGACGTTCGAACTGCAACTTCCGCCGGCCAGCCTGGCGCTGGTGACGATCACTCTTTCGAAGAAGCCCGGATGATTCCTATCTCCACGATGGCCGGCGCCCGCCGCCGTCCCCGCGTCGGCGTCGATTTCCACACGTTCGACGGCCTCTACCAGGGCAGCCGCAGCCACCTGCTGGGCGTGTACCGCGAGGCCGTCCGGCGCGCTCCGGAATACGACTTCGTCTTCTTCTGTGCCGAGCCGGACAAGCTGCGCGCCGCCGACCCCGCCTTCGCGATGCCCAACGTCGCCTGCGTCGCGATGCCCCACAAGAGCGGCACGGCGCGCCTGGGCTGGCAGCTCGCGTGGCGGCAGTGGCGCCACCGGATCGACCTGCTGCACGTGCAGTACCGCATGCCGTTCCTGCCCTGGGGCGCGTGCGCGGTGACGATCCACGACACGTTGTTCGAGACCCACCCGCAGTTCTTCACGCCGAAGTTCGTGCGCATGGCGCGCCTGACCGGCTGGCTCGCGGTGCGGCGCGCGAAGGTGCTGCTCACGGTGAGCCAGTTCTCGCTGCGGGAGATCGCGCGCCTGTACCGCGTCGATCCGATGGAGATCACCGTCACGGGCAACGGCGTCAACCAGGCGCGCTTCCATCCGCCCGCCGCCGATGGCAGCGACGAACTGAACGGCGCCGACCGCGTGCGCGCGCTCGGCGCGACGCCGGGCGAGTACCTGGTCACGGTGGGCCGGCTCGAGCCGCGCAAGAACCACCTGAACCTGGTACGCGCGTATGCGCAGATCGCCGAGCCGCGGCCGCCGCTGCTGGTCGTCGGCCAGCGCGACTTCGAGCACGACGAGGCCTTCGCCGAGGTCGCCGCGCTCGGGCTGCAGGACCAGGTGCGCTTCCTCGAGGACGTCACCGACGCCGACCTGCCCGCGCTGATCCGCCACGCGCGCGTCTTCGTCTACCCGAGCTTCGCCGAAGGCTTCGGCATGCCGGTGCTCGAGGCGATGGCGAGCGGGGTGGCGGTCGTGACCTCCGACACCACCGCGCTGGCCGAGATCACCGAGGGCGCCGCGCTGACCGCCGACCCGAACGACCCGAAGGCGATCGCCGCCGCCATCGAGCGCCTGCTGTTCGACGGCGCGCTGCGGCGCAAGCTGTCGGCCGCGGGCCGGGAGATCGCCGCCAAGCACCGGTGGGACACCTCGGCCAAGGCCTTGCTGGGCGCGTACCGGCGCTTCTTCGCGGGGCGGCCGTTGAAGTGATGGTGCAAATCGGCGAACAGTGGGACGATCGGTCCGCACGGAGGGCCCCGTCATGATCACCGACATCCGCCAGACCTACCACTTCGACGCCTCGCCCGACGCGATCGCCGACGCACTGATGCGCGCCGAGCACATCCGCCGCTGGTGGACGACCGAGGCCAGCGTCGACGAGGGCGCCGGCTGCTTCGGCTGGAGCCGCGACGGCTGGGAGGTCGAGCTCGCGATGGAGCGCGACGCCACCAGCCACATGGTCACCTGGGTCTGCACGCGCTCGAACATGCGCGACTCGAACGCCTGGGAAGGCACGACGATCGGCTTCACGCTGACGCCGGACGACAGCGGCCACGGCACGCGGGTGGAGTTCGCGCAGGTCGGCTACCGCGAGTCCGACTGCCGCTTCGCCTGCGAGCAGAGCTGGGCGTTCTTCGTCGGCCGCAGCCTCAAGCAGTATGTCGAGACGGGCCGGGGGATGCCGTATCCGGAGCCGCAGGCGCTGGACCTGTCGGCGCTCGAATCCTAGGCCGCCAGCAGCACGATCACCGCCCCCGCGCCGCCCTGCGGCCCGGCCGCCTGCGCGAACGCGATGACCTCGTGCTTCTGCGCGAGCCACTTGTGCACCTTGGACTTCAGCACCGGCTCGCGCCCCGGCGAGCCGTTGCCCTTGCCGTGGATCACGCGCAGGCAGCGCAGGCCGCGCTGGTCGGCGCTGCGGATGAAGGCGCCGACGGCCTCGCGCGCCTCGTCGCGGCGCAGGCCGTGCAGGTCGAGCTGGTCCTGGATCGACCACTTGCCCTTGCGCAGCTGCGCCAGGATGTCGAGCGAGATGCCGGGGCGGCGGAAGCCCAGGCCGTCGTCGGTCAGCAGCAGGGACTCGACGTCGACCTCGTCCGACATCGCCTCGGCCAGCGCGGCGGCCTCGTCGAGCTCCTTCTGGCGCGGGTGCGCGGGCGGCGGCTCGAGGCGCAGGTCGGCGCGCGGCGCGGCCTTCAGCGGCTTGACGGTGCCCACCGCCAGCTCGAACTGGCGGCGCTCGCGGTCGAGCCGCGCGCGCTCCTCGTCGGCGCGACGCTTCGCTTCGGCGGCCTCGCGCTCCGCGCGCGCGAGCGCGGCGCGGAGATCGCCGAGATCCTGCAGGCTGCGCACTTTCAACGTGTTCCCTCCGGTTCGTGCCGCGCCGCTCGCGGGGCGGCGGTGGGCTGGCCCTCATTGTCGCCGCGGCGTGCAAAGCGCGCCGCGCGCGGGCCGGCGTGCCCTCCCGGCCCGGCGACGGCGGTCACATCAGGCCGCGCTCGGCGAAGCTCACCACCGTGCCGGCGCCGACGACGAGGTGGTCGAGCACGCGCACCTCGATCGAGCGCAGCGCGCCGGAGAGCGACTGCGTCAGCACCTCGTCGGCCTTCGACGGCTCGGCGACGCCCGACGGGTGGTTGTGCACCAGGATCGCCGCGCCCGCGTTGAGCGCGAGCGCCTGGCGCAGCACCTCGCGCGGGTAGACGCTGGTCTGCGCGAGAGATCCCTGGAAGAGCTCGCGCATCTCGATCAGGCGGTGCTGGGAGTCGAGCCACAGGACGGCGAAGACCTCGTGCGCCAGCGAGCCCAGGCGCAGCGAGGCGTAGTCCTTGACCTTCTGCGGCGAGTCGAACACCGGCGCCGCGCGCAGCTGCTGCGCCAGCGCGCGGCGCGCGATCTCCAGCACGGCGGACAGCTCCGCGCGCTTGGCCGGGCCGATGCCGCGCGAGCGCGCCAGGTCGGCCGGGCCGGCGTGCATCAGGCCGGAGAGGCCGTCGAACTCGCCCAGCAGGCGTTCGGCGAGCTGCAGCACGCCCAGGCCGCCGGCGCCGGTGCGCAGCAAGAGCGCGACCAGTTCGACGTCGGCGAGGGCCTGCGCGCCGTGGGCGAGCAGCTTTTCGCGGGGGCGGGTGGCGAGGGGCAATTCCTTGATGGACATGGCAGTTGGCCTGGCGGCTAAAATCGGGGTTTCATGCTTCATGGATGAGCGGCCGCCGCACGACTGTGCCCGGAGGTCGCCCGTTCGTCAGCCGACGGGTGCGCCAGCCGCGCCCCAGTGTCGCGCTCACCCCGGCAGGTCGTGCCTGCCCAACTGCCTCATATTCGTGAACATCGTCCAGCCCGACTCGTTTCTGACGCTGCATTACCGCCTCTGCGGCCCGGACGGCGCCGAAGTCGTCAGCACGTTCGACGACAAGCCCGCCACGCTGTCGCTCGGCGCCGGCCAGCTCGCGCCGGCCATCGAGGCCTGCCTCGTCGGCATGGAAGAGGGCGCGCGCATGACCTGGCACCTCGAGGCCGGCGCCGCGTACGGCGAGCGCAACCCGGAGATGCTCCAGCGCGTCAAGCGCAGCCTGCTCGCCCAGCATGGCGACCCGGACGAGCAGTACCGCGTCGGCGACGTCGTCGAGTTCCCGACGCCGGACGGCACCGGCAAGTTCGCCGGCGTGATCCGCGAGGAAGGGGAGGACTGGCTGCTGTTCGACTTCAACCACCCGCTCGCCGGCCAGCCGGTGACGTTCGAGGCGCAGCTGATCGGGGTGATGGCATGACGAGCGGCATGAGCGACGACGTGAAGATCGTCACCGGCACGGGCACCGACAACCAGCGCTTCGTCGACGAGGTGCTGCTCGCGCAGCCGCGCGGCTTCTGCGCCGGCGTCGACCGCGCGATCGAGATCGTCGAGCGCGCGCTCGAGAAGTTCGGCCGCCCGATCTACG
>JASLEM010000480.1 GCA_030151165.1 Burkholderiaceae bacterium | reverse complement strand
GCGAGCTGCAGCAGCCGGCGCCCTGCCCGAGCCGCCGAAACGGTCGTTGCCACCCGGCCCCGCACCCGCGGAACCAGCGCCGCCGGTCGTCGAGCTCAGTCCGCGCGAACGCGACGTGCTCGAATTGATCGCGGTCGGCTGCACCAACAAGGACGTGGCCAACAAGCTCAGCCTGTCGGTACACACGGTCGACTTCTACGCGAAGCGCCTCTACATCAAGCTGTCGGCCAACTCCCGCACGCAGGCCGTCAACCAGGCTCGCGCCAGCGGCTTGCTCGCATAGTGCGTCGCGTGAGCGCCCGCGGCGCGTGGCGGGTGGCAGCCGGGCTGCTGCTCGGGCTGGTCGTCAGCGCGGCCGCCGTGATGTTCGACGACGGGTCGCAGCACCCGTCCACGACGCCCCTCGTGGTGGACGTGGCGCGGACGACGCCGGAGTCGACGTCGCCACCGAGCACGGGCTGGATGCCGGTGGCGCTGCCGGATCGCTGGAGCGACCGCTGGCCCGACGAAGGCGGCCCCGTCTGGTACCGCATCCGCTGGCACGCGTCGGCGGCCGCGCCGACGGCCATCCTGCTGGACGCCTACCGCAGCGCCGCGGTCGCCTGGCTCAATGGTTCGGTGATCCATGCGGATCCGAATCTCGTCGAGCCGCTGAGCCAGAACCAGTACCGGGCGCGCATGTGGGTCGTCGACGCGCCGGTCGTCCGCGGGGGGGAGAACGTCCTGCTGATCCGCGTGGTCGGCCTGGCGCGGAGCTGGCCGGGCCTGGGCTCGGTGGTGGTCGGCACGCCGGCCGCGATCGCGCCGCTGTACGAGCATTCGCTGCGCTGGCGCTACAACCTCCAGTTCAGCAACATCGGCGTCTGCCTGGCTTGCGGCCTGGTCTGCCTGAGCTTCTGGCTCGCCAGGCGCCATGAGACCGCTTACGGCTGGACGGCGCTGGCCGGCTTCGCCTGGGCCGGATACGAGTGGCAGATGATCGCCTACGAGCCCTGGCCGTTTTCCAGCTCCCTCGGCCTGGCCGTGTTCAAGTCGATCTGCATCGTGCTGGCCGCGCTCGCCGACATCATGGCGCTGGCGCGCATCGCCCAGGTGCGGCATCCTCGCCTGGAACGTTCGCTGCTGGCCGTCTCGGCGGCCACCGTCGCGACGCTGGCCTTCGGCCCGCAGCGCCTGGTGCTCGCGGCACGCATCGAGACGCAGTCGATCGCCGGCGCGGTCTGCGCCGTCGCCATGGTCGTTTTCGTTGTCCACACGCTCCACAGCGGCCGCCTGCGCAGCGTCGCGGGCGTGATCACCGGGCTGACGATCCTCGTGCTTCCGTTCCTGGTCCAGGACATCCTGGCGACCTCGGGCACCGTCTACCAGCGATGGTTCATCCTGCCCGAGATCGCGCCGGCGTTCTTCGTCTCCATGTCGGTGGCATTGGCGGCAAGGCTCGCGATCAGCCTGCAGGCGGCGGAGCGATTCACCGGCGAGCTGCAGGCGCGCGTCGCCGAGGCGCGTGCCCAGTTGAGCGAAGCGCTCGAGCGCGAGCACGGGCGAAAGATGCTCGCCGCACGCGACGCGGCCCGGGACGCCGAGCGGCGCCGGCTGGCGCATGACTTGCACGACGGTCTCGGCGCCACGCTGGTGGGCAGCATCGCCGCGCTCGAATCGGGCGAGGCGCCTCCCTCGACGGCGCAGATGCTGTCGATGCTGCGCGACGTCCGGGACGACCTGCGCCTCGTGATCGATACCAATTTCAACGTCGCCCCCGAGGATTCGTTCCTCGACGCCATCGCCAGCGTTCGCCACCGCCTGTCCACCCTGCTCGACCGACAAGGCGTTCGCTCGACCTGGGAACTCTCCGGACTGGCCCAGTTCGCGATGAGCGGGTCGCAGGCCCTGGAGCTCGTGCGCATCCTGCAGGAGCTCGTCAACAACGCGGTCCGCCACGGACGCGCGACGCAGATCGGCATCACGCTTTCCGCCGGGGACGAGACGCTGCGGTTGATCGTCGCGGACAACGGCTGCGGCTTCGACCCCGACGCCGCTCACGCGGGCGTCGGGCTGCGCGGGCTGCGGGTGCGGGCGCAGCGGCTGGGCGGCGAGATGGCGTTCCGCTCTGACCCGTCGGGCACGACCGCCGTCGCGACGATGCGGATCGCCGCGAGCCCCGACGCGCGAGGAGCGCCGCCCGCCTCCCCGTGAATGGGTGTATTGCCGCCGACCGTCCGCGCTTCGTAGAGTCGTGCTGTCGCCGGCTGCCGTCAAAAGGCGGCGCACGAGGAAGGCGTCTTTGCACGCCACCGGCCTCGCGGCGCACCGGCACTATCGTCCAACAGGGGCACCGACATGCACTTCACCCGTACGCTGCACGCCCTGCCGGGCGCCGTCGTCCGCCTGCTGTGCATGATCGGCTTGCGACCCGCCCACCCCGGCGCCCGACGCGCCAGGCACCGCACGGCGCCGACGAGCCGCGGATTCATGCCCGCGCCGGTGATCGGCTGGAGCTGCGGGGCGCTTTTCGTTGTGACGGCGGCGGTCTGCGCGCTCCTCACGCTGGCCGCGTCCCTCGCCGTGCCCGAAGCGATCGGCCTGCTGGCCGCCATCGCAGGTGCCGCGGTCGAACCGGCGAATGCGATGTTCGGCGTGTCGCTCGCCCGGGCGCTCGAGGCGAGCGGCGCCAGCGGCGTGGTGTGCGGGTTGATGGCCTGCGCGCGATTCCTCGTCGATCTGCACAGGCAGGGCTGGCTTTGACGGATCCCGCGGGGAGAGACGACGTGGTGCTTGCGCAGCCTCGCGCCTGAGGGGCCTTCGAGGCAGGTCGAGGTTCGTCGCGGCTTGCGTCAGGGCACGCATCGCCGCCCGACATCCCTCCGCACTTGAATCGTCACACGCCGTCCCTATAATGCTTGCTAGCACTCAACAGACGCGAGTGCTAGCGACTGCGGCGCTGGCCGCCGGAGCACCCGCCCGATCGTTTGCGAGCAGGCACTCACTCATGTGAAAGCCCGCCGCGAGACTTATTGCGAATCCTGAAGGAGATGAAATGAAGCTTCGTCCGTTGCACGACCGTGTTGTCGTCAAGCGCCTGGAACAAGAAACCAAGACCGCCTCTGGCATCGTCATCCCCGATGCCGCCGCCGAGAAGCCGGACCAGGGCGAAGTCCTGGCCGTCGGCCCGGGCAAGCGCAATGACAAGGGCGAATTCGTCGTCCTGAACGTCAAGGTCGGCGACCGCGTGCTGTTCGGCAAGTACAGCGGCCAGACCGTCAAGGTCGATGGCGACGAGCTGCTCGTGATGCGCGAGGAAGACCTCTTCGCCGTCGTCGAGAAGTAAGAAGCACGGCGCGAGGCCGATGCCTCGTGCCACGCAGGCTGCCCGAGCTTCGCGCCGGGCAGCGGGCCGATCGAAGGCCCGGGCCGCGATTCGGTTCGCCGCCGCTGCACTCCCCCCATCCACAGAATTCCGGAGAAACATCTCATGGCAGCAAAAGACGTCATCTTTGGCGCAGACGCCCGTCAACGCATGGTCGAAGGCGTGAACATCCTGGCCAACGCGGTCAAGGTCACGCTGGGCCCGAAGGGTCGCAACGTCGTTCTCGAGCGCTCCTTCGGCGCCCCCACGGTCACCAAGGACGGCGTGTCCGTGGCCAAGGAAATCGAGCTGAAGGACAAGCTCCAGAACATGGGCGCGCAGATGGTCAAGGAAGTCGCTTCCAAGACCAGCGACAACGCCGGTGACGGCACCACGACCGCGACGGTCCTGGCGCAGGCCATCGTCCGCGAAGGCATGAAGTACGTGGCCGCCGGCATGAACCCGATGGACCTGAAGCGCGGCATCGACAAGGCCGTCACGGCGCTGGTCGAGCAGCTGAAGGCCGCCTCGAAGCCGACGACGACGTCGAAGGAAATCGCCCAGGTCGGCACGATCTCGGCGAACTCCGACGACTCGATCGGCCAGATCATCGCCGAGGCGATGGACAAGGTCGGCAAGGAAGGCGTCATCACCGTCGAAGACGGCAAGAGCCTGGCCAACGA
>JASLEM010000479.1 GCA_030151165.1 Burkholderiaceae bacterium | reverse complement strand
CAGCTGGGCGTCAACGAGATCGGCGTCGTCAACCTCGCGATCGACCGGCCGATCGCGTTCGACGCGTACCGGACGAATCGCGATACTGGCGGTTTCATCCTGATCAACCGCATGACGAACAACACCGTCGGCGCGGGCATGTTGAAATTCGCGCTGCATCGCTCGCACAACCTGAAGATGCAGCACGTGGACGTCGACAAGGCGCGCCGCTCCGAGCTCAAGCACCAGCGCCCGGCGGTGCTGTGGTTCACCGGCCTGTCGGGCGCGGGCAAGTCGACGATCGCCAACCTCGTCGAGAAGAAGCTCGCGGCGATGGGCCGCCACACCTACCTGCTGGACGGCGACAACGTGCGCCATGGCCTCAACAAGGATCTGGGCTTCACCGAGGCCGACCGCGTCGAGAACATCCGCCGCGTGGCCGAGGTCGCGCGCCTGATGGTCGACGCCGGGCTGATCGTGATGACGGCGTTCATCTCGCCGTTCCGCTCCGAGCGTGCGATGGCGCGCGGCCAGATGGCCGAGGGCGAGTTCATCGAGATCCACGTCAACACGCCGCTCGCGGTGGCCGAAGAGCGCGACGTCAAGGGCCTCTACAAGAAGGCACGCCGCGGCGAGATCGCCAACTTCACCGGCATCAGCTCGCCCTACGAGGCGCCGGACTCCGCGGAGCTCGTCGTCGACACGAACACGATGACGGCGGACGAGGCGTCGGAGATCATCATCGCGAAGTTGAAGGCGCTCGGGTTGATCGACTGAGCGCGGAGCGCGGCGTTCAGCCGCGCTGGTCGACGGCGGCCTCGCCGCCCGCGTCGTTCGTCGTTGGCGTCACGCTCGCGATCGGCGGGGCGGCCTGTGGGCGACGGCGTCGACGGACGAACGCCACCGGCGCGGCCAGCAGTCGCTCGAAGCATCGCTTCCAGAACGCAGCCTGCCGGATCTCGACGATCTCGTGCAGGGCGTACGCGAGGCCCAGCACGAACAGGAAGACCAGCGCGTAGGACAGCGCGCGATGTTCGATCGTGGCGTAGCGCGAGAGCAGCATGTAGCCGATGTGCGCATGGACGAGGTACAGCGGATACGTCAACCCGCCCAGCAGGTCCGAGCCCGGCAGGGACGTGATGCGCCCCGCCGACGCATTCACCACGAAGAAGGCGGCGAAGATGCCCGCGACGATCGCGCCGGTCACGACCCATCCCGGGGTCGAGAAGTCGCTGCCGCCGCCCGGAAGCGCGAAGTTCATGGCGAGGCCCATGCCGACCAGCAGCGAGCCGGCCGCGAACCACGAGAAGCGATCGCGCAGGATGGCGAACAAGGCCCCGCATGCGAAGAACGCGTAGTAGCCACCCAGCATCACCCGGCCCTGCTCGCCCAGGGCGAGCGCGGCCAGCATCAGCAGCGGCCAGCACTTGGCGACCAGCTGCAGGTGCTTCTGCAGCCCGACCGCGATGATCAGCGCGACCGCGATGTAGAAGTTGATCTCGATCATCAACGTCCAGTACACGCCGTCGACGAAGGGCTGGCGGTGCAGCGGGTAATACATCAGCATGTTGCCGAGCACCTGCTTGACCGTCACGCGCGTCCCGCCCGAGCCGATGGCGAACGCGAAGCACGCGGTCGTCAGCATCGCGACAAGGTAGGCGGGATAGAGCCGCACGGCCCGGCCGACGATGAAGTCGAACAGGCTCTTGCGGGCTGCCGACATGAAGATGACATAGCCGCTGATCACGAAGAACAGGTCGACGCCGAGATAGCCGTACTGCGCCCAGACCGTCAGCGCGTCCACGTGGTCCAGCGAGGTCAGCTTTCCATTCCCGATGCCGTTCCAGAAATAATGGAACGACACCACGCTCAGCGCCGCCAGGAAGCGCAGGTAGTCCAGCAGCGGGAGGCGGCTCGAGGAACGCTTCACCGCGACTCCCTGCGGCCCGCTCCGGTCGTCCAGCCGGACTTTCGGAAGGCTGGCGTCGTATCGGACGACAACGGCGATGGCGTCGACGCACGCACTGCTCAGCCCTTGCTACCCGCGACGGGCCAGCCGTGGCGGCCGCGGATCTGCGAGGTCAGCGCCACGATCCGCTCGCGGATGACCTGCGCGCAGCGGTGCATGCCGGCCGCCACGGCGGGGCCGCGCGCCTCGAGCGTCGCCACGAGCGCCAGCATCTGGCCGGCGTCCATGCGGTCGGAGCGCACGCAGAATTCCTCGGCGCCCATCGTGCCGGCGAACTCGCGGCACTTCGGCCGGTACTCGATGATCAGCGTCGGCACGTTCGCGCACATGGCGAGCGCGCACGCGTGGAGCTTGATGCCGACGAACACCTTCATGCGGCGCACGGCCTGCTGGAATCGCAGGGCGCCTTCGTAGATCTCGTGGATCACGGGGTGCGCGATGCCGGCCTCGGCGGCGACGCGGCGCGTGGTCTCGAGATCCTCGGGCCAGACGCAGAAGAATTCGATGCGCCGGCCCTGCGCCAGCAAGGCCTTCGCCACGTGGACGAACTGCTGCCGGGTCGCCGCTTCCTCGCCGTACTGGTGCCCGTGCGCGGTGCCGCAGTTCATGCCGACGAGGCCCTCTTCGGGCTGCCAGAAATCCAGTGGCCGGCTGAACCAGCAGACCGGATCGCCGAGCACCTGCGCGTTGACGCCGACGCGCTGCAGCGTCGCCGCCGACTCCGGCCCGCGCGTGCCCACGTATTCGAGCGGGCGCAGCAACTGGCCCCATTCCTCGAGCCAGGCGGGCACCGGGCCGTCGGTCGCGGGGGTAACGCCGGCGCCGAACACGAAGCCGCCCTTGGCCCGGGTCAGCGCTTCGCGGAAGCGGTCGATGGGGGAGCGTTCGCCGATCTGCGTGCCGCCGCCGAGCATCGCGAGGTCGTGGCGGCGCGTCGCCACCAGCTTGCGCGCCCAGCCGTTGTGGAAGTTCTTCACCCAGACGACCCGCGCCGGCGCCAGGCTTTCCTGCGCCGCCTCGAGCAGGATCTCGTCGCCGAGATTGCGATAGCCGATCCAGCCGGTGTAGTGGATGGTGTGACGGCTTTCGCCCAGGTACTCGAGGACGTCGGTGACCGCGGCAAGTTTGCTCATGTCGGGGGTGTCGGAAAGAGGTGGAAAAAGAGGTCAGCGGGTCAACGCGCGCACGCAGTGGCTCGTGCGGAGGTCGTAGGCGGTCTCGAAATGGTGCTCGTCGGCGAAGCGCATCGCAAGCCGCGACTTGTCGGCGATCTCGTCGCGCTGGCGGGACAGCCGCCCGATGAGGTCGGCGAGCGCGCCGACATCGCCCATGCCGACCGTCCAGCCGATGTCGTGCGCCTGCACGAGCGATGCGAGCGACTCGTTCGCGAAACCGACGATCGGCACGCCGCAGCCCAGCGTCTCGGCGTAGGTGCACGAAGGGTCGCCTTGCCGGTGGCAGCAGACGAACAGGTCGACGCTCCTGCGAAGCGTGGGCATCAGGACATCGTCGAAATCGACCGGCCCGCGCAGGTGCACGGCGTCCTGCAGGCCGTGGGCGGCGATGTCGGCGGCGATGGTGTCGCTCAATTCGCCCGAGCCGTAGATGTCCAGCACGAACGGGATGCCGCGTTCGCGCAGCTGGCGCGCCAGCGGCACCAGCGCGTCGCCGCCCTTCGCGGCGATGAGCCGCCCCGAGAAGGCCAGTCGCAACGGCCCGCCGCGGCGCAGCCGGGCCAGCCGCTCGTCGAGCGCGGCCGGGGACACGATGGCCGCGCGAGGCAGGCGCGTGTCGAAATAGAGCTGCGGCGACGGGGTCGAACGCTCGTAGGCGCGGTACGCCGGGAGGCCGTTCGCCTGGATGCCATGCGCTGCCCGGATCGCCCGCGACACGCGCATCTCGTTGCGGACGTGCCAGAGCATGTTCTTCAGCTTGCGCGACCACGGTGCCGTGGAGTGGCGCGTCAGGTCGAAGCGTGTCCGCAACGTGTACTCGATGACGTAGATGCAGGCGGTGCCCGACGCGGCGCACAAGCGGGAGGCCTCGAGCTGGCGATAGTCGTCCGCGCTCGCCACGAGCACGTCGACGTCGCGCAGTTGATCGACCGTCAGCGTGCGGCCGGGCTCGATGATCTCGAGATCGAAGCGCGCTTCCTCGCTGCCCCAGCGCCACGCGCCGAAGGGTGACAGCTCGGGGACGTCGGTCACCTCCATGATCACTCGCACGCGCCCGGGCCAGCGCTCGCAGGTGGCGTCCATGCCCACCTTGAACTTGCGGTCCAGCCACACCGCGCCGTCGATCCGCCACGCGTTGACGCTGGGCCAGATCAGCAGGATGGGCACGGTGGCGGAGCCTTGCTGTCGCATGGTTCGAGGATCTTCGGAGAGGACGGAAGCGCGCGTCATGCGGCCCCGGCCGCGCGGCGCGGCCGGTTGGTCGCGGGGACGCCGATGGCCATGAAACCGGCCGGGACGTCGCGGATCACGACGGCGTTCGCGCCGATGATCGCGCCGTCGCCGATGCGGATGCGGCCCAGCACCTTCGCGCCGGCGCCGATGTCGACGTTGTCGCCGATGTACGGCGCGACGGGATCCTCCACGCGCGACAGGCCGACGACCACGCCGGTGCGGATGCGGCAGTTCGCGCCGAAACGCGCGTAGCCGCTGATCACGATGCCGCCCGAGTGGTCGATCACGAAATTGGGGCCGATCTCCACCTCGCACGGCAGCTCGATGCCCGCGACGACCTGGATCCACTTGAACAGCACGTGATAGAGCAGCGACAGCGGCTTGCGCACGATCGCCGGCCGCACCGTGTAGCGCCAACGCCCGAAACGGTAGACCGACAGGGCCCAGAAGCCTTGCGAGCCCAGCTTCCGGCCGTGCGAGTTGAAGTCGGCGCGCAGGTTATCGAACATCGCGGGCCTCGCCGGGGACGATCATCGGGTCGCGCGCCGGCCGAGGCGCGTCGCCCAGCCGAGCTGCAGCGTCGTCCACATGCGTCGTCGCCGCAGCCCCGCGCCGTTCCAGTCGCGCTTGCGGATCACGGCCTTCAGCAGCAGGAAGAAATCGCCCACGAGCTCCAGCAGCACGTGCGAGAACAGCGTGGCCAGCCCGAAGTTCTTGCGGAAGTACAGCAGCGCGCTCTCCATGCTGATGCGGTCGACCTGCTTGCCGGCCTTCGTGAGCTGCGCGTCCGACTTCGCGCTCTCGCCGCCGATGTGGACGACGGTCGTGGTCGGCAGGTAGACGATCGACCAGCCCGCGCGCTGCGTGGCGAGGCAGTGGTCGACCTCTTCGTAGTACAGGAAGTACCGCGGGTCGAACAGGCCCACGCGGTCGATCACCTCGCGCCGGATCAGGTAGAAGCAGCCCGGCACCCAGTCGCACTGGCGGACGTCCGCCGGCGCCCAGTCCGGCCCGTCGATCATGCGGACGCGCGGGAACCAGCGCGCCAGCCCCGTGCGGCCGAGGAACACGTTGAACGGCGTCGGGAAGTAGCGGCAGCTGGGCTGGACGTCGCCGTCGCGGCCGACCAGCCGCACGCCGACGATGCCGCAGCGCGCCTCGGCCTCCATGTACGCCATCGCCTTGGCGAGCGAGTCCTCCGCGACGAAGGCGTCGGTGTTGAGCAGCAGCACGTACGGCGCCGTGGTGAACGGCAGCGCGAGGTTGTTGGCGCGCCCGAATCCGACGTTGACCTCCGAGCGGATCAGGCGGACGTCAGGATGGTGCTGCTCGAGGTATTCGGCCGATCCGTCGCGCGACGCGTTGTCGATGACGATCACCTCGCTCGCGCCGACGTGCCGGCGCGCGCGCTCCAGCGCCGCGAGGCAAGGATCGATCAATGCCTTCGTGTTGTAGCTGACGATGATGACGGTGAGAAGCATGGATCGCTGCCCTCAGAACGCCTTGCGATCGAAGAACACCAGCTTCACCGTCCGCGCGATGATCAGCAGGTCGAGGCCGAGCGTCCAGTTGCGCAGGTACTCGAGGTCGTACTCGATGCGCGCGGCCATCTTGTCGAGCGTGTCGGTCTCGCCGCGCAAGCCGTTCACCTGCGCCCAGCCGGTGATGCCCGGCTTGACCTTGTGGCGCGCCATGTAGGCCTTCACCAGCTTGCGGTACTGCTCGTTGTGCGCGACCGCGTGCGGCCGCGGGCCGACGATGCTCATGCGCCCCTGCAGCACGTTGACGAACTGCGGCAGTTCGTCGAGCGAGGTGCGGCGGATGAATGCGCCGAGCGGCGTGATGCGCGAGTCGTTGCGCGTGGCCTGGACGACAACCGGGCCGTCGTCGGTCACCCGCATCGAGCGGAACTTGTAGACCTCGATGATCTCGCCGTCCAGCCCCGTGCGGCGCTGGCGGAAGATCACCGGCCCCGGCGAGCTGAACTTCACCGCGAAGGTCAGCGCGAGCAGGATCGGCGAGATCAGGATCAGGATCAGCGCCGACAGCACGATGTCGCTCACGCGCTTGACGAAGCCGTTGATGCCCGTGAACGGCGCCACCATCAGGCCGACGACGGGCACGCCGCCCATGTCCTCGAGCCGGCCCTGGATCACGCTGACGCCGAAGATGTCCGGCACGAAGTGGATCGACGAGGTGGTGTTCTGCAGCGACTCGAGCAGCGACTGGATGCGCGGCTGCGAGGTCAGCGGCAGCGTGATGAAGACGTCCTTCACGCCGTGCAGCTCGATGAACTCCGGCAGGCCCTTCAACGCGCCGAGCAGCACGGCGTCGGGCGGCAGGTTGACGCGGTCGGCGGAGCGGTCGTCGAAGAAGCCGAGCAGGTCGTGGCCGAAGGACTGGCGCTGGCGCAGCATCTGCGCGACGCGCATGCCCATGCGCCCGGCGCCGATGATCACGGCCGGCCGGCGCGCGTCGGGCAGCGAGGCGAGATGGCGCTGGATCGCGGTGCCGATCGCCACCAGCGTCCACTGCACCAGCGGCGTCGCGATGGCCCAGGCCAGCAGCATCTGCGGGTCGAACGAGTTCAGGCTGTCGGTGGCGTAGCCGAGCAGCGCGAGCACGCTCAGCACCCAGATCCAGGACAGGATGATGTCGATGCCGACGCCCACGCCCGTGCGGCCGAACCGGTTCACGCCCGGGAACATCAGCACCAGCAGCAGGATCGCGAGCGCCATCGCGGCGCCGTCCATCCGGTAGCCGTAGATGGTGTGGAAGATGCCCAGCGCGCCCGCCGCCACCAGCGGCTCGAGCAGGGACGCGATCACGCTCCCGATGGACGGCGGGGCGTTGAGAAACTGCTTGCGGACGCTGCGTTCTTCGAACATGTCAATCGTGGAGACGAAGACAGGCCGAAGCGAGATTCAGGCCAGCCCTCGCCCCCTGCGGCGCGAGCGTGGCAAGGGAGTTCGATCCGCACGATCCGGGTTCGCGCATCTCAGGTGGCACGGCCATAGGTATCCTCGAAGCGGACGATGTCGTCCTCGCCGAGGTAGGAGCCCGACTGCACCTCGATGATCTCGAGAGGCAGCTTGCCCGGGTTGGCGAGGCGGTGCGTCTCGCCCAGCGGGATGTAGGTGCTCTGGTTCTCGGTGAGGATGAGCTTGCGGTCGCCGCACGTCACTTCCGCCGTGCCCTGGACGACGATCCAGTGCTCCGCGCGGTGATGATGCATCTGCAGGCTCAGCGTCGCACCGGGATTGACCATGATGCGCTTGACCTGGAAGCGCGGCCCCGCGTCGACGCTGTCGTACCAGCCCCAGGGCCGGTGCACCTTGCGATGCAGCGTGTGCTCGGTGCGGCGGCCCTTGTCGAGCCGGCCCACGAGCTTCTTGACCTCCTGGCTGCGCTGGCGGTCGGCCACCAGCACCGCGTCGGCGGTCTCGACGATCACGATGTCGTCCAGCCCCACCGTGGTGACGAGCCGGCCGGTCGCGTGGACGAGCGTGTTGCGGCTGTCCTCGAACATCACGTCGCCGACGGCGCTGTTGCCGCTGCCGTCCTTCTGCGCGACCTGCCACACCGCGTCCCAGGCGCCGAGGTCGTTCCAGCCGGCGTCGAGCGCCACCATGCGGATGTCGAACTCGCTGCCCGGGCACCGCTCCATCACGGCGTAGTCGACCGATTCGGCCGGCACCGCGAGGAAGGCCTCGCGCGTGGGGCGCACGAAGCGGGCGTCGGGCTGGCGGCCGTGCCAGGCGGCGAGCGTGGCGTCGAGGATGTCCGGACGGAACTTTTCCAGCGCGGCGAGCCACACCGAGGCGCGCAGCACGAACATGCCGGAGTTCCAGGTGTAGACGCCTTCGGCGAGGTAGCGCTCGGCGGTCTCGACGTCGGGCTTCTCGACGAACTGCATCACCTTGCGCAGGCCGTCGCCGTCCGCGCTGCGGATGTAGCCGTAGCCGGTCTCGGGATGGTCGGGCGTGACGCCGAGGATCACGATCGCGCCGTCGGCGGCGCCGCGGATGGCGGCCTGCAGCGCCACGGTGAAGGCCGCGCCGTCGGTGACGGTCTGGTCGGCCGGCGACACCACCATCACCGGATCCGCCCCGCCCTCGCGCGCGGCCAGGGCGGCCAGCGTCAGCGCCGGCGCGGTGTTTCGGCCGACGGGCTCGAGGATCACGGACGCCGGCTCGATCCCCTGCTCGCGCAACTGCTCGAGCGCCAGGAAGCGGTGCTCGGCGTTGCCGACGATCAGCGGCGGCTGCACGGCGATGTCCGCCGCCGCGAGCCCGTTCAGGCGCGAGACGGCCTGCTGGAACAGGCTGTCGTCGCCCGCCAGTGCCAGGAACTGCTTCGGAAAGCCGGCACGCGACAGCGGCCACAGGCGCGTTCCGCTGCCTCCGGCCATGACGACGGGTTGGATCGGGATCGACACGGACATTCGGGAAACTTTCGAAAATGGAACCGGGCAGCGCGCGGCTCGTCGAGTCGCGCACCGCCCTTCACTGCTTTCAGGCGCGCGCGTCGCCCCAGCGCAGCGTCTGGCCTTCGTCGCCAGGGTAGGTGGTGTTGCCGTGACGATCGACGCAGTAGTGCGGCGAAACGATCATATCTTCCAGCATCTCGCCTTGGGACAGCCGCGTGTAGTCGAACAGGATGCTGCGGATCAGCTTGCTGTCCTTGCGCAACACGCAGCCGTTGCCCAGCCAGGCCGGACCGACGATCGTCGCGCCGGGCTCGACCTCGCTGGACGAGCCGATGTAGACCGGCCCGGTGATGTTGACCTGGTCGAAATCGATCTTCGTGTTCAGGCCCACCCAGACGCCCGGGCGCACCTCGCGGCCCGGCATGTCCATCTGGGCGACCTCGCCGCGCAGCACGCGCTGGCAGACGGCCCAGTAGTCGGTCACGCGGCCGATGTCGATCCAGTTGAACCAGCGGCTCTGCGAGTAGAACGGCAGGCCCTTTTCCGCGAGCAGCGGGAACAGCTGGCCGCCGATGTCGAACATCGTATCGGACGGGATCAGGTCGAGCGCCTGCGGCTCGAAGATGTAGATGCCGGTGCTCGCCTGGCGCGACTTCGCCACCTCGGGCGCCGGCTTCTCCTGGAATTCCGTGATGCGGCCTTCGGCGTCGCTCACGACCACGCCGTAGTTCTTCACTTCCTCCAGCGGCACCTCGAGCGTGACGACGCTCGCGAGCGCCTTCTTGCTGCGGTGCTCGTGCAGCGCCGCGCCGATGTCGAGGTCGATGACGGCGTCGCCGCACAGCACGATCGTGGTGTCGTCGAAGAAGCCGCTGTGATCCTGGATCTTGCGCATGCCGCCGGCGGAGCCCATCGGCTTCGGGACGATGTCGCCGTGGTCGCGCTGGCCTTCGAACGAGTAGCCGATCTCGACGCCCCAGCGCGAGCCGTTGCCGAAGTAGCTCTCGATCTTCCAGTGCGTATAGGCCACGTTGATCATGATCTCCTTCACGCCGTAGCGCGCGAGATGCTCGATCAGGTATTCCAGCACCGGCTTGCCGAGGATCGGGATCATCGGCTTGGGCATGTACTTGGTCAGCGGCCGGACGCGGGTGCCCTGGCCGGCCGCGAGGATCATGGCTTTCGCCATCGTGATTCCTTTGTTCGAATGTTGTCTTGCTGCGCGCAGTGTCGGGCGAAACCACCCGGCGCGACATCCCGCCTTCGGCGAGTCTGCCCCCGTGCGCAGTTACAGTTTGCCGGGGAATTTTGACAGCGCGACAGCGATGATCCTGTAGGCCACCGCCGCGTTGTCGCAAGAAGTCACGGAAGCTCGCGCAGCGACGCCGCCACGGCATCCTTCGCCGACAGCTTCGGCGCCTCGCCGAGATCCGGCCAGGCGATCGCGACGTCGGGATCGTCCCAACGCACCGCGCCCTCGTCGGCCGGCGAATAGAACTCGGTCGTCTTGTAGAGGAAGTCGGCCGTCTCGGACAGCACCAGGAAGCCGTGCGCCAGGCCCGGCGGCACCCACAACTGGCGATGGTTGTCGCCGCTCAGCTCGACGCCGACCCAGCGTCCGAAGGTCGGGCTGTCGCGCCGGATGTCGACGGCGACGTCGAACACCGCGCCGGACGTGACGCGCACCAGCTTGCCCTGGGCCTTCGCGCCCTTCTGGAAATGCAGGCCGCGCAGCACGCCGCGCGCGGAGCGCGAATGGTTGTCCTGCACGAAGTCGACGTGGTGGCCGACCGCCGCGTCGAACGCGGCCTGGTTGAAGCTCTCGAAGAAGAAGCCGCGGGCGTCGCCGAAGACCTTCGGTTGCAGGATCAGCACGCCGTCGATGGCGGTGGTTTCGACATTCATGGGCACAGTCTCGTGAAATCGGTCAGAACACGCGTTCAGCGAGCAGGCGCTGCAGGTACTGGCCGTAACCGCTCTTGGCGAGCGGCGCCGCCAGCGCGGCGAGCTGCGCGTCGTCGATCCACTTCTGGCGCCAGCAGATCTCCTCTGGGCAGCAGGCCTTGAGGCCCTGGCGCTTCTCGAGCGTGTGGACGAACTGGCTCGCCTCGAGCAGCGAGTCGTGCGTGCCGGTATCGAGCCAGGCGTCGCCGCGGCCGAGGATCTGAACGTCGAGCTTGCCCGCGTCGAGGTAGATGCGGTTCAGGTCGGTGATCTCGAGCTCGCCGCGCGCGCTCGGCTTGAGCGCCTTCGCGTGGGCGACGACGTCGGTGTCGTAGAAGTACAGGCCCGTCACCGCGTAGCGGCTTTTCGGCTTCGCGGGCTTCTCCTCGAGACTGATCGCGCGGCCGGCCGGGTCGAACTCGACCACGCCGTAGCGCTCGGGGTCGTGCACCGGGTAGGCGAACACGGTCGCGCCGTCCTTGCCCGACGACGCGGCCTCCAGGCGGCCGCCGAGGTCGTGGCCGTAGAAGATGTTGTCGCCCAGCACCAGCGCGCTCGGCGCGCCGGCGAGGAACTGCTCGCCGATGAGGAAGGCCTGGGCGAGGCCGTCCGGGCTCTCCTGCACGGCGTATTGCAGGTCGAGGCCCCAGCGCTTGCCGTCGCCGAGCAGCTGTTCGAAGCGCGGCGTGTCCTGCGGCGTGCTGATGATCAGGATCTCGCGGATGCCCGCCAGCAGCAGCACGCTGAGCGGGTAGTAGATCATCGGCTTGTCGTAGACCGGGATCAGCTGCTTGCTGATCGCGAGCGTGGCCGGATGCAGCCGGGTGCCGGAGCCTCCGGC
>JASLEM010000433.1 GCA_030151165.1 Burkholderiaceae bacterium | reverse complement strand
GCTCGAGGCGTTGGCGGCGGTGATCGTGCCGTCCTTCTTGAACGCGGGCTTGAGCGACGGGATCTTGTCGAGCTTGGCCTTGAACGGCTGCTCGTCGAACTTGACGACGGTGTCGCCGGCCTTGCCCTGCATCGTGACGGGCGCGATTTCCCAGTCGAACGCGCCGCTCTCGTTGGCTTCCTTGGCGCGCTTCGTCGACGTGATCGCGAAGGCGTCCTGCGCCTCGCGCGTGAAGCCGTACTTGGCGACGCACGACTCGGCGAACACGCCCATCGCGCGGCCGCGGTCGTAGGCATCTTCCAGGCCGTCGAGCGCCATGTGGTCGAACATCTGCGCGGCGCCGTAGCGCACGCCCTTGCGCGCGAACATCAGGTGCGGCGCGTTGGTCATGCTCTCCATGCCGCCGGCGACCATCACGTTGGCGCTGCCGGCCAGCAGCATGTCGTGCGCGAACATCATCGCGCGCATGCCGGAGCCGCACATCTTGCTGAGCGTGACGGCGCCCGCCGAGTCGGGCAGGCCGGCGCGGCGCACGGCCTGGCGCGCGGGCGCCTGGCCCTGGCCGGCCATCAGGCAGTTGCCGATCAGCGCCTCGTCGATCGCGTCGCCCGGCACGCCCGCGCGCTCGACGGCCGCCTTGATCGCGGTGGCCCCCAGCTCCCACGCGGCGAGCGACGAGAAATCGCCCAGCATGCCGCCGATCGGCGTGCGGGCGGCGGAAACGATGACGATGGAATCGGACATGGAAAACTCCTGGTCTTGCGAGGGGAAAATGGACGGCCGCGTCGATCCGTGGGTCGCGGAGTCGGGCCGTTCAGGCTTGCGACGGCAGGTCGGCCGTCGCATCGGATGAGGGAAGGTCGTCCTCGCTCGCGAGCGCGGGCGCGCGGGCCGCGTGGCCCGCCTGGCGCTGGGCGCTGAAGCGCTTGGACGGGTCGTACGGGAACACGTCGTGGACGTACCCCGCCATGATGCGCTCCTGGTGCCCTTGCCAATAGGCGGCGTCGAGCAGGTCGGCGTGCTGCGCCATGAAGACTTCGCGCACGGCCGGGTTGCCGAGCAGGAACGGCTCGAAGGTCTCGGGGAACACGTCCTTCGGGCCGACCTTGTACCAGATCTCGCCCGACATCTCTTCCTCCTCGTTGCGCGGCGCGGGCACGCGGCGGAAGTTGCAGTCGGTGAGGTACTCGATCTCGTCGTAGTCGTAGAAGACGACCTTGCCGTGGCGCGTCACGCCGAAGTTCTTCCACAGCATGTCGCCGGGGAAGATGTTGGCGGAGACGAGATCCTTGATCGCGTTGCCGTACTCGACGACGGCCTGCGCGATCTGCTGCGGGTTGGCGTCCTGCAGGTAGATGTTGAGCGGCACCATGCGGCGCTCGATGTAGACGTGGCGGATCACGAGCATGTCGCCGTCTTCCTCGATCAGGCTGCCGCAGAAGTGCTTCAGCTCCGCGACCAGTTCCTCCTCGAAGCGCGCGCGGGGAAAGGCGACGTCGGAGAACTCGAGGGTGTCCGCCATGCGGCCGACGCGGTCGTGCTGCTTCACGAGCAGGTACTTGCCCATGATCTGCTCGCGCGTGGTGTCCTTCTGCGGCGGGTAGAAATCCTTGATGATCTTGAAGACGAACGGGAACGACGGCAGGTCGAACACGAGCATCACCATGCCCTTGATGCCGGGCGCGATGCGGAACTTGTCGCTCGAGTGGCGCAGGTGGAACAGCAGGTCGCGGTAGAACAGGTTCTTGCCGTGCTTCTGCAGGCCGACCTGCGAGTAGAGCTCGGCGCGCGACTTGCGCGGCATCAGCGAGCGCAGGAACTGCACGTAGGCGCTCGGGATCTCCATGTCGACCATGAAGTAGGCGCGCGCGAAGCTGAACAGCAGCTCGAGCTCGTCGGGGCCGATCAGCGCGGTGTCGATCACCAGCAGCCCGCGGTCGCCGTGCAGGATCGGCAGCGCGAACGGCAGCTCGCTGAACCCGTTGACGATCTTGCCGACGACGTACGCGCCCTTGTTGCGGAAGAACAGCGACGACAGCACCTGCACCTGGAAGTTGGCGCGAAAGCGCGTGTCCTTCAGGCCGCGCAGCAGGGCGTCCAGCACCTGGTCGACGTCGCGCCGCAGGTCCTCGAACTCGACGTCGAGCTGGAAGTTGGTGACGACGCGCATGCACGTCTCGTGCAGCGTCTCGCGCGACGGGTAGTACACGCGGTACGTCGGCTTCGCGCCGGGCTCGTCGCTCTCGATGTACTCGGTGGCGATCGCCGGGCGCACGAAGATGAAGTCGTTGCGGAAGTAGCTGCGGTGCAGGATCTTCGTCGTCACCGAGTTGAAGAAGGTCTCGGCCAGCTCCGGGCGCAGGTGGTCGGTCAGCAGGCCGATGTAGTGCAGCTTGACGTGCTGCCAGGCATCCGCCGACAGGCTCTCCGCGTTGAATTCGCGGTGCAGCCGCTCGGTGGCTTCCTCGACGCGCATGTCGTAGAACGCGATGCGGTCGCCCTGCGCCTTCTGCTGGCCTTGCCAGTCGGCCTGCTCGAAGCGCGTCTTCGCGACGCGGCAGGTCGCGGTGAACAGCTCGTAGTGGCGATCGAAGCCCTCGACGATCGCCTGCGCGATCGCGAACGCGTTCGGGTCGTCGAGCTGGCGCGGGAACATCAGCCGCGATCTTCCTGCGGCGACGTCGCCACGGGCGCCGGCAGGTGGCGCACGCGCAGCGCGAACAGCGCGCGCTGGTAGGCCGGGGCGACGTCGTCCATCGTCTCCACCGTGAAGCTCAGGTCCTCGAGCAGGCCGTTGTGCAGGCCGTAGACCCAGCCGTGCACGACGACGCTCTGCCCGCGCTGCCACGCGTCCTCGACGACGGTCGACAGGCAGACGTTGCGCGCCTGCTCCAGCACGTTGAGCTCGACGAGCGCGTCGACGCGCTTGTCTTCCGGCAGCGACTGCAGGAACTCGTGATGCGCGTTGCGCACGTCCTGCACGTGGCGCAGCCAGTTGTCGACGACGCCGACGCGCGTGTTGTTCAACGCCGCCGTCACGCCGCCGCAGCGCGAGTGGCCGACGACGATGATGTGGCGCACCTTCAGCGCGTCGACCGCGTACTGGATCACCGACAGCGCGTTGAGGTCGGAGTGCGCGACGACGTTGGCGACATTGCGGTGCACGAACACGTCGCCCGGCAGCAGGCCGACGAGCTCGTTGGCCGGCACGCGGCTGTCGGCGCAGCCGATCCACAGGTACTGCGGCGTCTGCTGCGTCAGCAGGCTCGTGAAGAAGCCCGGGCTGCGGCGTTCCATGCCTTCGGCCCAGCGGGTGTTCTTGGCGAAGAGCTCGCCGAGGTCGCGGTCGTTGGTGTCGTCGTTGTTCATGGTCTCTCGTGGTTGCGGTCGGGGCCGCGGCTCAGCCGCGTTCCATCGCGATGCTGGCGGTGATCGCGAGCGCCGCGTCGATGTTGGCCGCGCGGCGTTCGACCGTGGTTCGGTAGCTTGCCCAGAACACGCGGTCGACGACCTCGCCGTCCTTGATCGCGGCCTGCTTCTGGACGCCTTCGCGCGCGTAGCCGCAGCGCCGCGCGACGGCCTGCGAGCCCTCGTTCCAGGCGAACGACGGCGCGAAGATGCGCGTGACTTCGGGCAGCACCGCGAAGGCCCAGTCGGTCACCTGCCGCACCGCGTCCGACGTGATGCCGCGCCGCCAGTGCGCCTTGCCGAGCCAGTAGCCGATCTCCGCGTTGCAGCGCAGCCAGCCCGCCTGCGGCGCGAGCGCGATGCAGCCGACGACCTCGCCGTCGACGACGATGCCCCAGACGTAGCCGAACATGCCGGAGTTCGCGTCGCGCGCGCACCAGGCGTCGGCGTGCGCCGGCGTGTACGGCGTTGGAAAGCCGTCGAAGAGGTTGCGGGCGACGTCGACGTCGTCGGCATGCCGCCGCAGCGACGCCGCATCCCCCGCGACGAGCGCACGCAGCACGCAGCGCTCGCCCTGCAGCACGGGCAGCGGCAGGCGGGCGGTGGTGGCGTCGCGCGTCATGCTCACATCGTCTCGGCGAAGAGCTCGCGGCCGATCAGCATGCGGCGGATCTCGCTGGTGCCGGCGCCGATCTCGTAGAGTTTGGCGTCGCGCCACAGGCGGCCGAGCGGGTACTCGTTGATGTAGCCGTTGCCGCCGAAGATCTGCACGCCTTCGCCGGCCATCCAGGTCGCCTTCTCGGCGCACCACAGGATGACGGAGGCGCAGTCCTTGCGCACCTGGCGCACGTGCTCGGCGCCGAGCGCGTCGAGGTTCTTGCCGACCGTGTAGCAGAACGCGCGGCCGGCCTGCAGCACGGTGTACATGTCCGCGACCTTGCCCTGGATCAGCTGGAACTCGCCGATCGACTGCCCGAACTGCTTGCGGTCGTGGATGTACGGGACGACGTTGTCCATCACCGACTGCATGATGCCGATCGGGCCGGCGGCGAGCACGGCGCGCTCGTAGTCGAGGCCCGACATCAGCACCTTGGCGCCGCCGTTGAGGCTGCCGAGGATGTTCTCCGCCGGGACTTCGACGTTGTTGAAGACGAGCTCGCCGGTGTGGCTGCCGCGCATGCCGAGCTTGTCGAGCTTCTGCGCGATGGAGAAGCCCTTCATGCCCTTCTCGATGATGAAGGCCGTGACGCCGCGCGCGCCCAGCTCGGGCTCGCTCTTCGCATACACCACCAGGGTATCGGCGTCGGGGCCGTTGGTGATCCACATCTTCGAGCCGTTGAGCAGGTAGTAGCCGCCCTTGTCCTCGGCCTTGAGCTTCATGCTGATGACGTCGGAGCCGGCGTTCGGCTCGCTCATCGCCAGCGCGCCCACGTGCTCGCCCGAGATCAGCTTGGGCAGGTACTTGCGCTTCTGCGCCTCGCTGCCGTTGCGCTTGAGCTGGTTGACGCACAGGTTCGAGTGCGCGCCGTAGCTGAGGCCGACCGACGCGCTCGCGCGGCTGATCTCCTCCATCGCGATCATGTGGGCGAGGTAGCCCATCTGCGCGCCGCCGTATTCCTCGGGCACGGTGATGCCGAGGACGCCCAGCTCGCCCATCTTCCCCCACAGGTCCATCGGAAACTGGTCGCTGCGGTCGATCTCGGCCGCGCGCGGCGCGATCTCGGCCTGGGCGAACGCGTGCACGGCGTCGCGCAGCGCGTCGATGTCTTCGCCGAGCATGAAGTTCAGGCCGGGTAGGTTGCTCATCTGGTCGTCTCCTGGGCGCAAGTTGATTTTCTGCGCCGAATTTTAGTTGACGTTTACGTAAACGTAAATCGAGCGGGATTTCAGGCCCGGTCAGGCCGATTTAGCCCGCCGCGCCGCAGGCGCCACGGCGCCGCCGGCCGCCTGCAGCAGGCGCTCGCAGCGCGCCTCGTGCTGCGTGATCTCCTCGAGCGTGACGCGGATGTCCTCCAGCTGCAGCTCGAGCTGCCGGCGGTGGTTGCGCAGCACGCCGAGGAAGGCCTGGAGCTGGGGCGCGGTGTCCGACGGGGAGTCGTACATGTCCACCAGCTGCTTGATCTCCTGCAGGCTCAGGCCGAGGCGCTTGCCGCGCAGCGTGAGCTTCAGGCGCGTGCGTTCGCGCTGCGAGTAGACGCGGTTGCGCCCCGAGCGGCCCGGCTCGAGCAGGCCGACGTCCTCGTAGAAGCGGATCGCGCGCGGCGTGACGTCGAACTCCGCCGCCAGCTCGGTGATCGTGAAGCTCTTCGTCAAGGCCTTGGCCGGCACCGGCTTCGCGTCCTTCTTCCTCGCCGCCGTACTGGGAGATGCACTCATGGGTAGACTTGACGTTAACGTAAACGGAAGTCTAGTGCACCGGAGCCCCGAATGGCCAACGCCGACGAACTGAAACTCGAGTACCCGCTCGGCGACACGCTGCCGCCCACCGGCGAGGTCCTCGAGCTCGCGCCCGGCGTGCGCTGGCTGCGCATGCCGCTGCCGTTCGCGCTCGATCACATCAACCTGTGGCTGCTGCGCGATCGCGCCGACGACGGCCGCGACGGCTGGGCGATCGTCGACTGCGGCGTCGCCAACGACACCACGCGCGCCGCGTGGGCGCACGTCTTCGAGCACCACCTCGATGGCCTGCCCGTGCTGCGCGTCATCGTCACGCACATGCACCCCGACCACATCGGCAACGCGCACTGGCTCACCGAGCGCTGGGGCTGCCGCCTGTGGATCAGCGCGACCGACTTCAACGCCGCGCGCGTCGCGAGCCAGTCGACGACCGGTTTCGGCGGCGACCACGCGGCCGCGTTCTTCCAGGGCCACGGGCTCGTCGACGAGGAGGCGATCGCCAAGGTGCGCGGGCGCTCGGGCTACTACGCGTCGATGGTGCCGCAGGTGCCGCGCCAGTTCCGCCGCCTGCTCGGGGGGCAGGTGGTGCGCATCGGCAGCCACGACTGGCACTGCATCGCCGGTTACGGCCACGCGCCGGAACACATCGCGCTGCATTGCCCCGCGCTGAAGGTGCTGATCTCGGGCGACATGGTGCTGCCGCGGATCTCCACCAACGTCAGCGTGATCGACATCGAGCCTGAAGCCGACCCGCTGCCGCTGTACCTGCAGTCGATCGCCGCGATGCGCGCCGTGCCGGACGACACGCTGGTGCTGCCGTCGCACGGCAAGCCGTTCAAGGGTCTGCACGAGCGCATCGACCAGTTGACGCGCCACCACGACGACCGCTTCGCCGACACCCTCGCCGCCTGCCGCGCGGCGCCGTGCAGCGCGGCCGACCTGCTGCCGGTGCTGTTCAGGCGCAAGCTCGACCTGCACCAGACGACGTTCGCGATGGGCGAGGCCGTCGCCCACCTGCACGCGCTGGCCGGCATGGGGCGGCTCGCGGGCCATGTCGACGCGGACGGCATCAGGCGGTTCTCGGTGGTCGCCGCCTGACGGCAATACCCCCTGGGCGCCACAAAATCGCCACAAAGCGATCCGGAAAAAACAAAGCCGATCGTGATTAGCGACCGGCCTTGCTGCCGGTATTTCCCGGCTTTCACTCCCTGATGCCCAAGTCCCTGACGGGTGACGACAGCATGCAACCGATACTTTGCCTACAGAGTAGGGGAGTGGCATCCCCCTTTTGGGGGTGCGTTGCGGGAAGCCGAAGCTTTCGCGCGTAGTACTCCGCTGTTACCCCGGCGGGAGCGCGAGCCGATACCCCTGTCTAATCAAGTACTCAGCCCAGCAAGTGCTCAGCCCAGGACCGGCACCGGCACGTCCTTGAGCGTCGTGCGCATCTTCTCGAAGTCGGGCACCACCGAACGCACGACGTCCCAGAACGCCGCGCTGTGGTTCATCTCGCGAAGATGCGCGAGTTCGTGGGCGACGACGTAGTCGATCACCTGCAACCCGAAGTGCACGAGGCGCCAGTTCAGGCGGATCGATCCGTCGGCCGACGCCGAGCCCCAGCGCGTCTGCGCGGCGCTGAGCGACAGTCGGCGCATCTTCACGCCCAGCGTCGGCGCGAAGTGGTTGCAGCGATCGGTGAAGATGCGCAGCGCCTGGCGTTGCAGCCAGCTCTGGACGATGTCGCGGATCTGCTCCGGCGCGGCCGTCTGCGGCAGGCCGACGTGCAGCGTCAACCGCGGCACGCCCGGCAGCGCCTGCGCGTCGGCGTTGAGCACCGCACCCGCGACGCGCGGGTCGAGCAGGAGGATCACGGTTTCGCCGAGGAAGGGCAGCGTCGTGCCGTCCTTCCACTCGATGCGCGCGGCCTCGACGCGCTTCGCGCGTTCCTGCTGCTCCTGCAGCTTGCGCAGGATCCAGCCGGACTTGCCCTGCACCGCGGCGTCGATGTTCTGCAGCGAGACCCAGCGCGGCGCGTTGACGGCCAGGCCTTCGGGGCTCACGACGAAGCCGATGCTGCTGCGGCGCACGCGGCGCAGCGCATACCCCACCACGTGTTCGCCGAGCATCACCTCGCGCTCGGCCTGCGGATGGCGGAAGGCGAGCGGCGCGAAGTCGCCGCGACGCGGGGAGGTCGGCGGCACGGGATCGGATCCGGGGGCGGTGCGACCGCGCGCGCGGCGCGGCGTCTCGGGCGCGAAGGCGGATGGGGCCGCGCCCGCGGGCGGCGGCGTCACGGCCTCGCCGAACGCCGGCGCGACGTCCGTCGACGGCGATGCATCGAACAAGGACAACTGCGAGGGATCGTCGGCAAGGCCAGGTCGCGCCATGGGCCTCATTCTATCGAACGGGCCTCGCAATGGTCCAGCGGGATCAGGCGGCGTAGGCCTCGGGATCCAGTCGGCGCATCTCGGCCTCGATCCACGCCTCGACCTCGCGGATCAGCTCCTCCGGCTCGCGACCGACCGGCGAGATCGGCTTGCCGATCGAGATCGTCACGACGCCCGGCTTGAGCCAGAAGCTCTTGCGCGGCCAGCAGCGCGCCGAATCGACGGCGATCGGCACGATGGGCACGCCCGTCGCGATCGCGAGCCGCGACGCGCCGGCCTTGTACGTGCCCTGCTTGCCGCGCGCGCTGCGCGTGCCTTCCGGGAACATGATCACCCACTTGCCGAGCGCGCTGAGCCGCTTGCCCTGCGCCGCGACCTTGTTCCAGGCCTCGGCGCGCTTGCTGCGGTCGATGTGGATCATGTCCATGCGTGCCATCGCCCAGCCGAAGAAGGGCACGTACAGCAACTCCTTCTTGAACACGTAGGCGAGCGGGTGGGGCATGACGACCGGGAACGCGAAGGTCTCCCACGTCGACTGGTGCTTGGACGCCAGGATCACGGCCGCGGTGGCGTCGGACTTCGTCGGCAGGTTCTCCATGCCGACGATCTTCTTCTTCACGCCGCAGATCCAGGTCGCGCCGTGGTGCGCGAGCGCGACCCAGTTGATGCACCAGGTGTAGATCGTGTCGGCGCTGAGGAAGGGCGAGCAGACGACGACGGTGAAGCCCCACGGGATCACCGTGATGGCCATGTAGAGGAAGAACAGGATCGAGCGGACGACGGAAAGTGCCTTGGCCATGCCTTGATTTTTCTTGTCGGTGGACGTGCGTTGGAACGGGAGGCTCAGCGATCGGAGCCCACGAGGTGGACGGCGAAGGCGGCCATGTCGGCGTGCACGACGGTGCCGGGCACGTCCTGCAGCCATTGCTCGATGGTGGCCGCGTCGGCGACGGCCGCGCGGCCGGTGCGCACGAGGTGCGGCACGCAACCGGCGGCCTGCGCGGCCTGCAGGTCGCGCAGCGTGTCGCAGACCATCGGCACCTCGTCGAGGTCGACGCCGTAGCGCTCGCCGATGTCGCGCATCAGGCCGGGCGCCGGCTTGCGGCACTCGCACTGCTCGGTGGCCGTGTGCGGGCAGAAGAACACCGCGTCGATGCGGCCGCCCTTCTCGTACAGCAGCTTCATCATGTGCTGGTGCACCGCGTTGACCGAGGTCATGTCGATCATGCCGCGGCCGATGCCGGACTGGTTCGTCGCGACGACGACGTGCCAGCCCGCATGGTTCAGCCGCGCGACGGCCTCCAGCGCGCCGGGGATCGGCTCCCACTCCTCCGGCGCCTTCACGTGGTCGTTGCGGAAGACGTTGAGGATGCCGTCACGGCCGGTGATCACGAGCTTGGGGGCTTGCATCGGGCTTCCTCGGGATGAAGTGGAACGGATCGCGGCGAGCTTACGCGCTCAACCGGGACAGGTCGGCCACGCGGTTCATCACGCCGTGCAGCGTGGCCAGCAGGCCCAGCCGGTTGGCGCGCACCGCGAGGTCGTCGGCGTTCACCATCACGCCGTCGAAGAACGCGTCGACCGGCGTGCGCAGCGCGGCCAGCGCCTTCAGGCTGGCGGTGTACTCGCCGCGTTCGAACAGCGCGTCGGCGTTCGGCTTGACGTCGTTCAGCGCTGCCCACAGCGCGCCCTCGGCGGCCTCGGCGAACAGCGTGGCGTCGACCTTGGCCTGCACCGGCTCCGCGCTCTTCTTGAGGATGTTCGAGATGCGCTTGTTGGCGGCGGCCAGCGCGGCCGCTTCCGGCAGCGCGGCGAACGCGCGCACGGCCTCGAGGCGGCGCGGGATGTCGGCCAGGCGCTGCACGCCGAGCGCCAGCACCGCGTCGACCTCGTGCGCCGAGTAGCCCTGCTCGCGCAGGCTGCCGGCGAGGCGTTCGACGATGAACGTCGACACCGCGGCGCGCGGGTCGGTGATGGCCTCGCCGAACGCGGGCACGGCGAGCGCGAGCAGCGTGTCGAGGTCGAGCGCGAGCTCCGCCTCGACCAGCATGCGGATCACGCCCAGCGCGTGGCGGCGCAGCGCGAACGGATCCTTGTCGCCGGTCGGCACCTGGCCGATGCCGAACAGGCCGACCAGCGTCTCGAGCTTGTCCGCGAGCGCGACGACCAGGCCGGCGCGGTTGCGCGGCAGCGCGTCGCCGGCGAAACGCGGCTTGTAGTGATCCTCGATCGCGTCGGCGATCTCGTCGCCGAGGCCGTCGTGGCGCGCGTAGTAGCCGCCCATGATGCCTTGCAGCTCGGGGAACTCGCCGACCATGTCGGTGACGAGATCGGCCTTGGCGAGATGCGCGGCGGTGTCGACCTTGTCCACCAGCCCGGCGTCGCCGAGCTCCGCCGCGATCGCGCGGGCGATCTCGCGCACGCGCGTGACGCGCGCGCCCTGGCTGCCCAGCTTGCCGTGGTAGACGACCTTGTCCAGCCCCGGCACGCGGTCGGCGAGCGACTTCCTGCGGTCCTGGTCGAAGAAGAACTTGGCGTCGGCCAGGCGCGGGCGCACGACGCGCTCGTTGCCCTGGATCACCGCGCCCGGGTCGCTCGGGCTGATGTTGCTGACGACCAGGAACTTGTTGGTCAACTTGCCGGCCGCGTCCAGCAGCGGGAAGTACTTCTGGTTCGCCTTCATCGTCAGGATCAGGCATTCCTGCGGCACGGCGAGGAAGTCCTCCTCGAAGCGGCAGGTGAGCACGTTCGGGCGCTCGACCAGCGAGCAGACCTCGTCCAGCAGCGCGTCGTCCTGGATCGGCGCGAGGCCTTCCTTCGCGGCGGCGGCCGCGAGCTGGCGCACGATCTCGGCGCGGCGCGCGTCGAAGCCGGCGATCACCGCGCCTTCGTCGGCGAGCTGCGCCGCGTGGCTGTCGGCGTCGCGCACGCTGATCGTCGGGCTCTTCGCCTCGAAGCGATGGCCTTGCGTGATGCGGTCGGCGACGAGGCCCAGCGCCTTCACCGGCACGATGTCGGCGCCGTGCAGCGCGACGAGCCGATGCGCCGGACGCACGAACTTCACGTCGCTCCAGCCGTCGGCGAGCTGGTAGGTCATGACCTTGGGGATCGGCAGCTTCGCGAGCGTCTCGTCGATCGCCTTCTGCAGGCCGTCGGCGAGCGTCGCGCCGGCCACGACCTGGTCGACGAACAGGCTCTCGGCCTTGCCGTCCGGCTGGCGCTTCAGGGCGGGCACGGCCTCGGCGCCGAAGCCCAGCGACTGCAGCTTCTTCAGCAGCGCGGGCGACGGGTTGCCGTCCTTGTCGAAGGCGACGGCCGCAGGCATCAGCTTCTGCAGCAGCGCGCGGTCGGCGGCCTTGGCGGCGACGCCGGTCACGTGCACGCCGAGGCGGCGCGGCGAGGCGAAGCCGGTGACGACGGCCGCCTCGTCGGCGAGGCCGGCGGACTTCAGCGACGCGACGAGCGTCGTCGCGAACGACTCGCCGAGCTTGCGCAGCGCCTTCGGCGGCAGTTCCTCGCAGACCAGTTCGACGAGGAGGTTCTTGGTGTCTTGCGCGCTCATTTCTGATCGCCCTTCTTCTTTTCGATCTGCGCGATCACTTCGTCGGCCCACGCCTTCGGCGCCATCGGGAAGCCGAGGCGGGCGCGGCTCTCGAGGTAGCTCTGCGCGACGGCGCGCGCGAGGTTGCGGATGCGGCCGATGTAGGCGGCGCGCTCGGTGACGCTGATCGCGCCGCGCGCGTCCAGCAGGTTGAACGTGTGGCCGGCCTTGAGAAGCTGCTCGTACGCGGGCAGCGCGAGCTGGTGCTCCATGAGGTGCTTGGACATCTTCTCGTACTCGCCGAACGCCTGCAGCAGGAACGTGACGTCCGAGTGCTCGAAGTTGTACGTGCTCTGCTCCACCTCGTTCTGGTGGAACACGTCGCGGTACGTGACGCCCGGCGTCCACTCGAGGTCGAACAGGCTTTCCTTGCCCTGGATGTACATCGCCAGGCGCTCGAGGCCGTAGGTGATC
>JASLEM010000384.1 GCA_030151165.1 Burkholderiaceae bacterium | reverse complement strand
CTACGGCGACGGCGGCGCGATCTTCACGAACGACGACGCGCTGGCCCAGGCCGCGCGCGAGATCCGCGTGCACGGCCAGAGCGCGCGCTACACGCATACCCGGGTGGGTGTCGGCGGCCGCATGGACACGCTGCAGTGCGCGGTCGTCCTCGCCAAGCTGGGCCGGCTCGACTGGGAGCTGCAGCGCCGCCACGAGATCGGCGCGAAGTACCACGCGCGCCTGGCGGCCCTGAGTGTCACGACGCTCACCGTGCGCCCGGACCGCGACAGCGTCTGGGGCCAGTACACCGTCCGCGTGAAGAACCGCGCCGCGGTGCAGGCCGCCTTGACGGAGGCCGGCGTGCCGACCGCGGTGCACTACCCGAAGCCGCTGCACCGCCAGCCGGCCTACGTGCATCTCGGCGATCCGGACAGCTGCCCCGACGCCATCGCCGCCGCCGACGAGGTGATGAGCCTGCCGATGAGCGCCGACCTGTCGGACGCCGACTTCGAACGCGTGGTGGCTGCGCTGGCCGCGGCGGTCGGCCCGCGGGCGGCGTGAGCGCACCGGCGGCGCCGGCCACGACCGCGCGCGGCGGACTGCTGCGCGCCGTGCTGACGCTCGTCGCCGGCGGCGCGCTCGCGCAGGCGCTGCCGCTGCTGCTGGGGCCCTGGCTGTCGCGCCTGTACACGCCGCAGCAGTTCGGCCAGTACAACCTGTTCGCGGCCGTCGCGGCCAACGTGGCCGTCGTCGCCTGCGCCCGCTACGAGTTCGCGTTGCCGCTGCTGGGCGACGCGCTCGACGCCGCCGCGCTGCGCGCGCTGTGCCTTCGCGTCCTGGCCGTGGTGACGCTGGCGAGCGCCGTCGGCGCCGCTGGCTGGCTCGCGTGGTCGGCGCACGGCTGGGCCGCGTGGCTGCCGGTGGCGGTCGCGGTACTGGGCTGGCTCTCGCTCGCGACGCTCTGGGCGACCCGCCAACAGTCGTACCGCGCACTCGCCGTCGCGCGCGTCGTGCAGTACGGCGGCGCGTCGCTCGCGCAGGCCGGCGCGGCGCTGCTGGGCGCGGGCGTGCAGGGCCTGATCGTCGCGCCGATCGCCGCCGCGGCCGCGGCCGCCGCGTTGCTGCGCCTGCCGTTGACGGACACGGCGTCGCCCGCGCCCGGCCGCTGGCGCGAGCTGGCGCGGCGCTTCCGGGACTTTCCGCTGCTGAACACGCCGCACGCCTTCATGGGCGCGCTGCAGGACACCGCCGCCATCGCGCTGCTGATCGCGTGGCAGGGCCCGGTCGCGGCGGGCTTCTGGGGCTTCGCGCTGCGCTACCTGAAGGCGCCGGCCACGCTGGTGGGCGGCGCGGTCTCGCAGACGCTGTATCCGCAGCTGGCGGCGCACGGCGCGCGCGCGGACCACGACATCGACACGCACGCGCCCCTGCGCGTCACGCGCGAGGGCCGCGCCGCCGTGCGCCGGGTGATGGCCGGGCTGGCGGCCATCGCCGCGCCGCTGGTGCTGCTGCTGTGGGCCTTCGGCCCGTGGGCGTTCGAATGGTTGTTCGGCGCGCAATGGCGCGGCGCGGGCGAGCTCTCGCGGGCGCTGGCCGTCTACATCGGCGTGCACTTCGTCGCCGCGCCGCTGGCCGTCGTCACGCTCGCGTGGGGCGCGCAGGCGTGGGCTTTGCGGCTGGCGCTGGTCGGCCAGGTCGCGTTCGTCGCGGCGCTGGCGGCGGGGCTGAAGCTCGGCGGGCTCGAGGGCGCGGGGTGGGGCGTGTCGATCGCGATGACGCTGTACTTCGGCTACTACTTCCTGCGCCTGGCCACCTGGCCGCTCGGGCCGGCCCCAGAATCGGCGCTGCACCCCAACGAAAGAGAACGCGCATGACGATGCGGACGAGATTGAACCGCTGGCGCCGCGACTGGCTGCGGCGCTGGCTCTGGCAGCCGGTCTTCGGCGAGCGCTCGAACGGCGCGCTGCTGAAGAACACGCGCATCTCGGGCGCCACCGTGATCGAGCACGAGGACCGGCTCGTCCTCGGCGACAACGTCTTCATCGGCCACTTCAACTTCATCGAGGCCAGCGGCGGCATCACGATCGGCGAGGGCGTGCAGGTCACGAGCCACTGCGCGATCGTCACGCACAGCTCGCACCGCTCGCAGCGCCTGCTCGGCCCGGCCTACGTGACGTGGCCGCTGACGCCCGCGACGCAGCGCCCGGGCTGGATCGCCGGCCCGGTCTCGATCGGCGCCTACAGCTTCATCGGGCCGCACAGCCTGATCGAGGCGAACACGCGCATCGGCAAGGGCACGCTCGTGTGCGCGGGCAGCTTCGTGCGCGGCGAGTATCCCGACTTCGCGATCCTCGAAGGCCGCCCGGCGCGTGTCGTGGGCGACAGCCGCCGCGCCGACGAGCGCGCGCTCGACCGCTACCCCGAGCTGCGCGTGCTCTACGACGCGTGGGCCGCCGCCCCCGAGCCGGTGTCGTTCGAAGGGCCGTGATGCGTCCGCTGCGCATCGTGCTGTGGGGCGACGGCGAGAGCCCGCACCTGCTGAAGTGGGCGCGCGCGCTGGCCGCCGTCGACACGCGCGTCGAGCTGTTCGTCGCGTCGAGCCGCGGCCTCGCGCCCGCGCTGGCCGCGCTCGTGCCGGCGTCGCGCCGCCTCGCGCTCGGCCGCGACACGAAGTTCGCCGGCGGCAACGCGGCGCTGCTGAAGTCGCTGCCGCGCTTCGCGCGCTGGCTGCGCGAGGTCGACGCCGACTGGGTCAACGCGCACTACCTGACGTCGCACGGCACGCTGGCGTGGCTCGCGCGGGCCTTCCTCGGCGTGCGCGCGCAGCTCGCGGCGTCGGCCTGGGGGTCGGACATCCTCGTCGCGCCCGAGTCGAGCGCGGCGCTGCGCTGGGTCACGGGCCGCGTGCTGCACGACGCCGCGATCGCCACGAGCGACTCGCAGCACATGGCCCACCGCATGCGCGCGCTCGGCGCCCGCGACGTGATGACGTTCCCCTTCGGGCTCGACGCGCTGCCGCCGGCGTCGCCGGCGAAGGAGCCGCACCGTTTCTTCGCCAACCGCGGCCTCGAGGACATCTACGCACCGCTGCGCGTGCTGTCGCTGTTCGCCGGCGCGGCCGCGGAGTGGCCCGACGCGCGGCTCGTCGTCGCGAACTCGGGCTCGATGCGCGACGCGATGGCGCGCCGCGCGCTGCAGCTCGGGTTGTCGGATCGCGTCGAGTTCGTCGGCCGGCTCGACGCCGAGGCACAGGCCGCGCAGTACGCACGGGCGCGCTGGTACCTCAGCGTGCCGCGCAGCGATTCGGTGTCGGTTTCGGTGCTCGAGGCGATGGGCCACGGCTGCGTGCCGATCCTGTCCGACCTGCCCGCCAACCGCGAGCTCGTGCGCGCCGGCCACAACGGCGCGATCGTCGAGGACGGCCGCGGCGACATGCCGATGGCGTCGCTGCACGCGCTCGAAGGCCGCGCCGACGACATCGCCGCGATCAACCGCGCGTGGGTCGGCGCGCACGCGCTGTTCGGCCCGAGCGTCGACGCGTTCGTCGCCCGCCTCGAGTCCCTCACGCCGGCCGCGCGCCGCGCGCGCACGCTGCGCGCCTTCGCCGCCTGACGCCCCGCCCGATCCCCGCCAGATCCTTTCCTCGAGCCCGCATGAACATCGTCTACATCGAACACTACGCCGGCACGCCCGCGCTCGGCATGGAGTTCCGGCCGTACTACCTGGCGCGCGAATGGGTGCGTGCCGGCCATCGAGTGCAGATGCTCGCGGCGTCGTACTCGCACGTGCGCGCCCGCCAGCCGGCCGTCGGCGCGACGCCGCTCGACGAGACGGTCGACGGCATCGCCTACCGCTGGTACCCGACGCGCGCGTACCAGGGCAACGGCGTCGGCCGCGTGCGCAACATCTTCGAATTCCTGCGCCAGGTGTGGCGCGACAGCGCGCGGCTGCTGCGCGAGTTCAAGCCCGACGTCGTCATCGCGTCCAGCACCTACCCGATGGACATCTGGGTCGCGCGCCGGCTCGCGAAGCGCGCGGGCGCGGTGCTGGTGTTCGAGGTGCACGACCTGTGGCCGCTGTCGCCGATCGAGCTGTCGGGGATGTCGCCGCGGCATCCGTTCGCGCGGCTGTGCTTCAAGGCCGAGGCCGACGCGTACCGCGACGCCGACGTCGTCGTCTCGATGCTGCCGTGCGTGCACGACTACATGGCCTCGCGCGGGCTCGACCTGAAGAAGCTCGCGATCGTGCCCAACGGCATCTCGCCCGACGACTGGGCCGCCGCGCCGCCGCCGCTGCGCGAGGACGTCGCCGCGGCGCTGGCGAAGGCGCGCGCCAAGGGCGAGACGATCGTCGGCTACGCGGGCTCGATGGGCGACCCGAACGCGCTCGACACGCTGCTCGACGCCGCCGCGCGCCTGGGCGGCAAGGCGCTGCGCTTCATCCTCGTCGGCGACGGCCACTCGCGCGAGCGGCTCGCACAGCGCGTGATGGTCGAAGACCTCGCCAACGTGACGATGCTCGCGCCGATCCCGAAGGCGCAGGTGCCGGCGCTGCTGGCGCAGGTCGACATCGCCTACATCGGCTGGCAGCGCGTGCCGATCTACCGCTTCGGCATCGCGCCGAACAAGCTGATGGACTACATGATGGCCTCGCGCGCAGTGCTGCATTCGGTGGAGGCCGGCAACGATCCGGTCGCCGAGGCCGGCTGCGGCGTCACGGTGCCGCCCGGCGATGCGCGCGCGGTCGCCGACGGCCTGCTGCGCCTCGCCGACGCCACGCCCGCGGAACGCGCGGCCATGGGCGCGCGCGGGCGCGCGTTCGTGCAGGCGCACCACACCTATCCGGTGCTGGCGTCGCGCTTTCTCGATGCCGTGCGCGCCGCCGCGCCGCGGCTTCAGCGCGCGCCGCAGGTGCGGTAGACGGCGAGCGTCCGGTCGACCATCCGCTGCTCGGAGAACTCCTGGTCGAGGCGGCGCCGGCCGGCCGCGCCCATGCGGGCCGCGAGGGCCGGGTCGTCGAGCAGCGCGTTGACGGCGTCGGCGAGCGCGCGGCTGTCGGCCACGCGCACGTTGAAGCCGGTCTCGCCCTCGACGTTGACCCACGAGACGCCCGAGCCGCGGATGTCGCTCGCGACGATCGGCAGGCTCGCGGCCATCGCCTCGAGCAGCACCATGCCGAACGCCTCCGCGCGCGAGTGCGACGGCAGGCAGAAGACGTCCGCGGCCGCGAGGTGGGCGGCGACGTCGTCGGCGCTCATCTCGCCGATGAAGCGGATGCGGTGGCCGAGGTTGGCGACCTTCACGCCGCGGCGATGCGTCTCGAGCAGCTCGCCGCCGCCGCCGACGATGACCTGCGCGTCGTGGTGCAGCAGCGGCGCGGCCTCGATCAGCGTCTCGAAGCCCTTGTAGACGGCCATGCGCCCGAGCGCGAAGACGAGCGGGCGATCGCCATGGCGGCGACGGATCGCCGCGGCCGCTTCCGCGATGCGCTCGTGGTTCGGCACCGGCAGCGGCGCGCGCAACCCGAGCGGCACCACGTGCACCTTCGCGAGATGGGGGCGCAGCCACGGCGAATGCGCGGCGTAGGCGGCCGAGGTCGCGACGATCGCGTCCGCGCGCCGCAGCAGCCACTCCTGCAGCGGCAGATACAGGCGCAGCGCGCGCGGCTGGTTGACGATGTCGCTGTGCCAGTGCACGACGATGCGCGCGTCGCTGCGCGCGAGCCACAGCGCGAGGTTGGACATCGGGTTGGGCAGGTGCACGTGCACGACGTCGTAGCGCGCGCGCATCCGCCGGTAGCGCGCGACGAGCGCCGGCGACATCGACGTCGACAGCAGCTTGCCCAGCGAGCCCGCGCGCTCCACGGTGTAGCCCTCGCGCTGCTCGACGACCGTCTGCCGGCCGAGGGCCGCGCACAGCACGTCGGTGCGCAGGCCGCGTGCGTTGAGGCCTTCGGTGAGTTCGAGCGCCACCGTCTCTATGCCGCCTTGCACCGGGGGATAGAACTTCGAGAACTGGAGGATCTGCAAGGAAGGACGTTGGTGGCGCGAGGCAGTGCGGATTCGAAGAAAGGCGGTCGCGAGGGAACTCGGCACGAGCGCCTCGGCGATATCCGGAGGATAACTGACGTATTGGGGCGTTTTTCGGCAGCACGGAGTTCCACGCTGGGTTCCGGATTCTTGCCATGTGTCCGAAACCCTCGTCCGAGGGGGGCGTCATGCTGGCAACACGCCGTAGAATCGATCGATGGTCTGGATCTTCCTCGCGTCGTTCGTCTGCGCCACGCTGGCCTCGCTGGGCGTCCTGGCGTCGGCGCACCGGCATGCGAGCTGGTCGGCCGACCACGACCTGTCCGGGCCGCAGAAGATGCACGTGGAAGCGGTGCCGCGCGTCGGCGGCGTCGCGATCTTCGCGGGCGTGCTGGGCGGTGGCGTCGCGGCGGCCTGGATGAACCCGGCGTTCCGCCTGCCCGCGCTGCTCCTGCTGGCGTGCATGCTGCCGGCCTTCCTCACGGGGCTGTGGGAAGACTTCACCGAGGCGCTGTCGCCGCGCCGCCGCCTCATCGCCGTCGCCGCGGGCGGCATCCTGGGCGTGCTGCTGCTGGACGCCACCATCGTGCGCACCGGCTGGATCCCGTTCGACGCGATGATCGCCGCCAACGGGCTGATGTCGGTCGGCGCGGCCGGCGCGGTGCTTGCCGCGACGGGCATCGCCAACGCGGTCAACATCATCGACGGCATGAACGGCCTCGCGTCGATGTGCGCCGCGCTGATCATGTGCGCGCTGGCCGTCGTCGCGTGGCGCGTGGGCGACCTGCTCGTCTGCGGCCTCGCGCTGTCGACCTTCGGCGCGGCGCTCGGGTTCTTCGTCTGGAACTACCCGCGCGGCCTCGTGTTCCTCGGCGACGGCGGTGCCTACCTGCTCGGGTTCATCGCGGCGGAGCTCGGCATGATGCTGGCCGAGCGCAACCCGGAGGTGTCGATGCTGATGCCGCTGCTGCTGATGGCGTACCCGATCTTCGAGACGCTGTTCACCATGTACCGCCGGCGCCGGCGCGGCGCGCCGATGACGCTGCCGGACGGCATCCACCTGCACACGCTGATCTACCGCCGCCTGATGCGCGGCACCGTCGACGCCGACGGCACGCCGGCCCCGACGCGCGGCAACTCGCGCACGTCGCCCTACTTGTGGCTGCTGAGCCTGGTGGCGATCGTGCCGGCGACGGTCTGGTGGAACAACACGCCGGCGCTCGCCACCTCGCTGCTCGTCTTCATGCTGGTCTACCTCGACCTCTACTGGCGCATCGTCACGTTCCGCACGCCCGCCTGGATGAGCACGCGGCTCGACCGCGACCGCGAACGCCACCGCGCCGCGCTGACCAAGCCCTGAGCCCGCGCCCCCGGGGCCGGTTTCCGCCCGACCGTCCGATGACGGACAATCGGGCCCCATGAATTCCACCGCAAGACCGTTCCTGCCGTTCGCGCTCCCCGAGATCGGCGACGAAGAGATCGCCGAAGTCGTCGACACGCTGAAATCCGGCTGGGTCACCACCGGCCCGAAGGCCAAGCGCTTCGAGGCCGCGTTCACCGAGTTCCTGGGCGATGCGTCGCTCGAATCGATCGCCGTCAACTCCGCCACGGCCGGCCTGCACCTCGCGCTCGAGGCGCTGGGCATCGGCCCGGGCGACGAGGTCATCACCACCACGCACACCTTCACGGCGACGGCCGAGGTGGTGCGCTACCTCGGCGCGGACGTCGTGCTGGTCGACATCGACCCGGCCACGCTCAACATCGACCCGAAGGCCGTCGAGGCCGCGATCACGCCGCGCACGAAGTGCATCCTGCCGGTGCACTACGCCGGCCTCGCCGCCGACATGCCGGCGATCCTCGACATCGCGCGGCGCCACGGCCTGAAGGTCGTCGAGGACGCGGCGCACGCGCTGCCGACGCTCAGCAAGGGCGCGCTGGTCGGCACGCTGCAAAGCGACATCACCGTCTTCAGCTTCTACGCCAACAAGACGATGACGACGGGCGAGGGCGGCATGATCGTCACGCGCCATCCGGAGCTCGCGAAACGCATGAAGGTGATGCGCCTGCACGGCATGAGCCGCGACGCGTTCGACCGCTTCACGGCCACCGTGCCGAGCTGGTACTACGAGATCGTCGCGCCCGGCTTCAAGTACAACCTGACCGACATCGGCGCCGCGCTCGGCCTGCAGCAGCTCAAGCGCCTGCCCGCGTTCCAGGAGCGCCGCGTCGACCTCGCCGCCAGGCTCAACGCCGGCCTCGAAGGCCTGCCGCTGGTGCTGCCGCCGATGCCCGACGCGTCGGCCGGCGACACGCACTCGTGGCACCTGTACGTCGTGCGGCTGACCGACGACGCCAAGGTCGCGCGCGACGTCTTCATCGAGCGCCTGTTCGCGGCCGGCATCGGCGTCAGCGTGCACTACATCCCGCTGCACCTGCAGCCGTACTGGCGCGACCGCTACCAGCTGAAGCCCGAGCAGTTCCCGCACAGCCAGCGCGCGTTCGAGCGCATGGTGACGCTGCCGCTGTACACGCGCATGACCGACGCCGACGTCGCGCGCGTGTGCGACGCCGTGCGCGACGCGCTCGCCGGTTGATCCGGGTCCCGCTGTCGCCGGCATGTTCAAGCGCGTCTTCGACCTCGTCTCCGCCGTCATCGGCCTGCTGGTCTTCGGCCTGCCGATGATCGCGGTCGCGGCGTGGATCAAGCTCGACTCGCCGGGGCCGGTGTTCTTCCGCCAGGAGCGCGTCGGCCGGCACGGCAAGGTCTTCCGCATCCACAAGTTCCGCACGATGACGGTGGACGCCGAGTCGCGCGGCCTGCAGCTGACGGTCGGCGCGGACGCGCGCGTCACGCGCGTGGGGCGCGTGCTGCGCGCGAACCGGCTCGACGAGCTGCCGCAGTTCCTCGACGTCCTCGCCGGCAGCATGAGCCTCGTCGGCCCGCGTCCGGACGTGCCGCGCTACGTCGAGAAGTGGCCGCCCGCGCTGCGCGAGCGCGTGCTCGCCGTGCGCCCGGGCATCACCGACCCGGCCTCGCTCGAGTTCCGCGACGAGGCCACGCTGCTCGCCGCCGCCGCCGACCCCGAGCGCGAATACCTCGACGTGATTCTGCCGCGCAAGCTCGCGCGCGCCGCCGACTACGCCGACCATGCGTCGCTGTGGACCGACCTCGCGGTGATCGGCCGCAGCGTCGGCGTCCTCTTCTCCCGCTGAGTTTTCCCATCGTCCCGTGAACCCGCCCTCGAAGACTTCCGCCCCGTCGTTCTGGCATCGCCTCGACCATTTCCTCGCGAAGCTGCGCCCGCATCGCGAGCCGCTGGCGCTGGTGGTCGACGGCCTGCTGATCGCGTTCGCGTGGAACGTCACCTACCTGTTCCGCATCGGCTTCGATCGCTGGTTCGACGCCCGGCCCTGGTACGACACCTGGGTCATGCTGGGCATCATCGCGACCTACCTCGCGCTGTTCGCGCTGCTGCGCGTGCCGCAGAGCATGTGGCGTTTCTCGGGTTTCGGCGAGGTCAAGCGCCTGACTTGGGCCTGCCTGGGCGCGGGCGTGGCCTGCGCCGCGGTGGTGATGGGCGCGCAGCTGTACGGCGTGCCGCGCTCGGTGCTGGCGCTGCATCCGCTGGTCACGCTGATGTCGGTCTGCATGGTGCGCATCGGATACCGCATGCTGTATGAGCACTCGCGCGCGCAGATCACCGGCGGCGACAAGGAAGTGCGGCGCGCGCTGATCCTCGGCGCGGGCGAGGCCGCCAAGCGGCTGATGGCCGGCATCCACCAGCAGGGCTGGATCGTGCTGGGCCTGCTGGACGACGACGAGGCCAAGCAGGGCGCCCGCATCGCCGGCGTGCCGGTGCTCGGGCCGCTCGAGTCGGTGCGCGACAAGGGCGTGCGCGGCGCCGCCACGCACCTGATCATCGCGCTGCCCGCCGCCACGTCGCGGCAGCGCCGGCGCGCGTTCGAGCTCGCGAGCGAGAGCGGCCTGCCCGTGCTGACCGTGCCGTCGGCCGACGAGCTGCGCGTCGGCGTCGACCCGATCGAGCGCCTGCGCGACATCGAGCCCGAAGACCTGCTGGGCCGCGAGCCGGTGCAACTCGACGAGGCGGGCATCGGCGACGTCCTGCGCGGCAAGACGGTGCTCATCACCGGCGCGGGTGGCAGCATCGGCTCCGAGCTGTGCGCGCAGGTCGCGCGCTACCGGCCGGCGCGGCTGGTGCTGGTGGAGCTGTCGGAGTTCAACCTCTACACGATCGAGCAGTCGCTCGGCGAGCGCTTCCCCGAGCTCGAGCTGGTGCGCCTGATCGGCGACGTGAAGGACCTGCCCCACATGCAGCGCGTGCTGCTCGCCTGGAAGCCGCAGGTCGTCTTCCACGCCGCGGCGTACAAGCATGTGCCGCTGATGGAGCGCGACAACGCCGCCTTCGCCGTGCGCAACAACACGATGGGCACGTACCACGCGGCGCTCGCGTCGGCGCAGGCGGGTGTCGAGCGCTTCGTGCTGATCAGCACCGACAAGGCCGTGAACCCGACCAACGTGATGGGCGCGACCAAGCGGGCCGCGGAGATGGTGGTGTCGTCGCTCGCCGCCGAATTCCCGCGCACGCGCTTCATGGCCGTGCGCTTCGGCAACGTGCTCGGCTCGTCGGGCAGCGTGATCCCGAAGTTCAAGGAGCAGATCGCGCGCGGCGGCCCGATCACCGTCACGCACCCGGACATCATCCGCTACTTCATGACCATCCCCGAGGCAGCACGCCTCGTGCTGCAGGCCGGCGCGATCTGCGCGTCGGGGCAGGTGCTGGTGCTGGACATGGGCGAGCCGGTGAAGATCGTCGACCTCGCGCGCGACATGATCCGGCTCTCTGGCCACAACGTCGACGAGATCCCGATCGTGTTCACCGGCCTGCGTCCGGGCGAGAAGCTGTACGAGGAACTGCTGGCCGACGCCGACGCGACGATCCCGACCTCGATCCGCCAGCTGCGCATCGCCAGGCTCGAGACGCGCGAGAGCCACGTCGCCGACCTGCTGCGGCGTGCCGCTTTGCCGGAAGCGATGAGCGACGCCGAGGTGCGCGAGGAGCTGTCGCGCGTGGTGCCGGAGTACCGGCCGGCCTGAGCTGCGGAGGGCGTCGTGAAACAGCCCTTTCACGCGGTTGCAACGATTCCTATACCTTTGGCGGGCATCGTGGCGTACCGTGGGCCGGGCGCGTTGCCGTGACGCTTTCGGCGGACGACAGCTTCACGTCAGCTTCCAAAATGGTTGCAATCCGTTAACATGAGCGACCTTTTTGGGGCAGTCGAAGAGGAATCGATTGCCGATCTGGATACAGAACAGTTGATCATCAACGCTTCCGGCACCACGCCGGTTCATTCCAGAATCTCAGGTACCGAATCGATTCGGCACTTTTCACAAGCCGCGAGCGGGCGCGAATCATGTCGCCCCCGTTCGACCACACGCCCTGACAGGGTGCGGAATTCGCTTTGATACCACCGGTTCGTCGAGAGGAAGATATGTTTGCAGGTAACGACGCCCTCGTCGAGGGCGCCGTTCGTCCCGAGTCGACCGTCCGTGTCGAGGAGGTGCGCCGCGCGTTCGAACCCGACGTGACGGCCATCGCCGCGAACGAGAGCAAGCTCGAGATCGGCCTCAACGGCGCGGAGCACGTGCTCAAGCGCGTGTTCGACCTGATCAGCGTCGTCGTGATCCTCGTGCTGTTCGGCTGGCTCATGATCGGCATCGCCTGCGCGATCCGTCTCGGCGGCGGCACGCAGATCATCTATGGCCACACGCGCGTGGGCCGTCGCGGCCGGCCGTTCCAGTGCCTGAAGTTCCGGTCGATGGTCCCGAACTCGGAGGAAGTGTTGCGCGACCTGCTGCAGTCGGACGCGGACGCGCGCGAGCAATGGGAGCGGGACTTCAAGCTCAAGGACGACCCGCGCATCACGCGCATCGGCCGCTTCATCCGCAAGACCAGCCTCGACGAACTGCCCCAGTTGTGGAACGTGCTGAAGGGCGAGATGAGCATCGTCGGCCCGCGCCCGGTCGTGCAGGCGGAATTCGATTGCTACTACGGCAACGCGCGCGAGCACTATCTCAGCGTGCCCCCAGGGCTCACGGGCCTGTGGCAGGTCAGCGGCCGCAACGACCTCGACTACGAGCAGCGCGTGCAGCTCGACAAGGCGTACGTCGAGAACTGGAACGTCTTCTCCGACTTCCTGATCGTCATGCGCACGGTCAAGGTGATGGTCGTCCGGCGCGGCGCCTACTGAGGAGGACGACCCGGCGCGGTCGTCCACGACGGCCCGATCCGCGCGCTTCGGCAGGCGTTCAACCGTTGAACGCATCGGGTTAGAATGCTGTTCAATGATTGAACAGCCCTCCGACACCGCCGAATCGCCGAGCCAGGATTCGCACCTGCGCCTGATGTCGCTCATCGAGCAGCATCCGGAGTACTCGCAGCGCCGGCTGGCGGAGGCGATGGGCGTGAGCCTCGGCAAGGCGCACTACCTGTTGACGGCGCTGTTCGACAAGGGCCTCGTCAAGGTCGGCAAGTTCAGCCGCAATCCCACCCAGATCAAGTACGTGTACGCATTGACGCCCGCTGGCATGAAGCACCGGCTGCAACTCACCCGGCGCTTCCTGCACCTGAAGGAGCAGGAATACCTGAGCCTGAAGGCGCAGATCGAGCAGATGCGCGCCGAGCTCGACGCCCACGGCCACGACGATTCGGCCCCTTCTTCCGGCGACGCCTGAGCCGCTTTCCCGTTCCCGATGTCCCAGATCACCCTTTCCAACGGCACGCGCTTCGACGCCGAGCGCGGCACCACGATGCTCGACGCCGCGCTCGCGCAGGGCGTGGTGCTCGAGCACGGCTGCCGCACCGGGCGCTGCGGCACCTGCAAGGCGCGCGTCAAGGGCGGCTCGACCGCGTCCCTGCGCGAGCCGGTGTCGCTGACGGACGACGAGCGCGCCGCCGGCTGGGTGCTGACCTGCACCGACGAGGCGACGTCCGACGTCCAGCTCGACATCGAGGATCTCGGCGCGCTGGTGGGCATCCAGACCCGCGTGACGCCCGCGCGCATCGACGCGCTCGAGCGGCTGGCGCCCGACGTGATCCGCGTGCGTCTGCGCTTGCCGCCGCGCAACGCGTTCCGCTTCCTCGCCGGGCAGTACATCGACGTCACGAGCCCCGCCGGCGTGAAGCGCAGCTATTCGATCGCGAGCGCCGCGGCGACGCCGGACAAGCTCGAGCTGCAGATCCGCCGCGTCGACCAGGGCCAGCTGAGCGCGTACTGGTTCGAGGAAGCCAAGGCCGACGACCTGCTGCGCTTCAACGGCCCGCTCGGTACCTTCTTCCTGCGGCCGGTGGCCGGCCTCGACCTCGTCTTCCTCGCGACCGGCACCGGCATCGCGCCGATCCGCTCGATGCTGATGCAACTGGCCGGCATGGCCGCGGTCGACCAGCCGCGCTCGGTCACGCTGTACTGGGGCGGTCGGCATCGCGAGGATCTCTACGTCGACCCGTGCGCCGACCTGCCCGCTGGCGTTCCCGGGCTTCGCTACGTGCCCGTGCTCTCGCGCGGCGACATCGACTGGGCCGGCGCGAAGGGCCACGTGCAGGACGTCCTCGCGCACGACGTCTCGCGCGGCGACGCCCCCGCGCTCGCGGGCGCGGCGGTCTACGCCTGCGGCTCCGACGCCATGATCCACGGCGCGCGCCGGCTGCTGGCCGATCTCGGCCTGCCCGAAAAGCGCTTCCACTCCGACGCCTTCGTCAGCTCCGACTGAGCGGGTCGACCAGCAAACAACAAGGAACGAATGTCATGAAGGCAGTGATTCTGGCCGGCGGCCTGGGCACGCGACTGAGCGAGGAGACGGCGACGCGCCCGAAGCCGATGGTCGAGATCGGCGGCAAGCCGATCCTGTGGCACATCCTGAAGATGTATTCGCACCACGGCATCAACGACTTCGTGATCTGCTGCGGCTACAAGGGCTACGTGATCAAGGAGTATTTCGCGAACTACTTCCTGCACACGTCGGACGTGACCTTCGACATGGCGCACAACCGGATGGAAGTCCATCACAAGCGTGCGGAGCCTTGGAAGGTGACGCTCGTGGACACCGGCGACACCTCGATGACCGGCGGCCGCCTGCGCCGCGTCGCCGACTACGTGCGCGACGAGGAGGCGTTCTGCTTCACGTACGGCGACGGCGTCAGCGACGTCGACATCACCGCCTCGGTCGCGTTCCACCGTGCGCACGGCAAGGCCGCCACGCTCACGTCGACCTATCCGCCGGGCCGCTTCGGCGCGCTGGACATCGTCGACGGCCAGGTGCGCAGCTTCAAGGAAAAGCCGCGCGGCGACGGCGCGCTGATCAACGGCGGCTTCTTCGTGCTGTCGCCGAAGGTGCTCGGCTACCTCGAGGACGACAGCACCGTCTGGGAGCGCGAGCCGCTGCAGCGCCTGGCCGAAGACGGCCAGCTCATGACATACCAGCACGACGGCTTCTGGCAGCCGATGGACACGCTGCGCGACAAGGTCTACCTCGAGGAGCTGTGGCAATCCGGCGAGGCGCCGTGGAAGAAGTGGGACTGAGCGCATGACCGTCGACGCATCGTTCTGGCGCGGCAAGCGCGTCCTGCTGACCGGCCACACCGGCTTCAAGGGCGGCTGGCTGAGCCTGTGGCTGCAGCAGCTCGGCGCCGAGCTGCACGGGCTCGCGCTCGCACCCGACGGGTCGCACAACCTGTTCACCGAGGCCCGCGTGGGCGACGGCATGCACAGCACGTTCGGCGACATCCGCGACCTCGCCACGCTCACCGCGGCCATGGCCGCGTGCGCGCCCGACATCGTGATCCACATGGCCGCGCAGCCGCTGGTGCGCCTGTCGTACGCCGAGCCGGTCGAGACCTACGCGACCAACGTGATGGGCACCGTGCACGTGCTGGAGGCCGTGCGCCGCACGCCGAGCGTGCGCGTCGTCGTCAACGTCACGACGGACAAGTGCTACGAGAACCGCGAATGGGCCTGGGGGTATCGCGAGGACGAGCCCATGGGCGGCCATGACCCGTACAGCAACAGCAAGGGCTGCGCGGAGCTCGTCTCGAGCGCCTACCGCCGCTCGTTCTTCCAGGCCAACGGTCCGGCGCTCGCGACCGCGCGCGCGGGCAACGTCATCGGCGGCGGCGACTGGGCGACCGATCGCCTCGTGCCCGACATCCTGCGCGCGTTCGAGCGCGACGAGCCGGTCGTCATCCGCAACCCGCATTCGACGCGCCCGTGGCAGCACGTGCTGGAGCCGCTGTCGGGCTACCTGACGCTGGCCCAGCGCCTGTGGCACGACGGCCAGGCCTTCGCTGAAGGCTGGAACCTCGGCCCGCGCGACGAGGACGCCCGCCCCGTGCAGTGGATCGTCGAGCAGCTCGTCGACCGCTGGGGCGGGGGCGCGCGCTGGCAGCTCGATGGCGGCACGCATCCGCACGAGGCCCACTTCCTCAAGCTCGACATATCCAAGGCCCGCGCGCGCCTCGGCTGGCAACCGCGCTGGCGCCTCGACGAGGCGCTGCGCCACATCGTCACCTGGCACCAGGCCTGGCTGCGCGGCGACGACGTCCGCGCGCTCTGCCTGGCCCAGATCGACCAGTACACCCAAGACTCGAAGACACACGCATCATGACCGAAGCCCCTCTGAATTTCGTGAAGAAGACCCCCGACCAGCTGCGCGCCGAGATCTCGGCGCTGGTGCAGCAGTACTCGGACGTCGTGCACGCGCCGCGCCCCTTCGTGCCGGGCGAGAGCGCGGTTCCGGTGTCGGGCAAGGTCATCGGCGCGAAGGAGCTGCAGCTGATGGTCGAGGCGAGCCTGGACGGCTGGCTCACGACCGGCCGCTTCAACGCGATG
>JASLEM010000337.1 GCA_030151165.1 Burkholderiaceae bacterium | reverse complement strand
ACCTTCAGCGAGACCATCACGCCGATCAGCGACAGCGGCAGCGACGCCATGATCGCGATCGGCTGCAGGAAGCTGCCGAACTGGCTGGCGAGCACGATGTAGATGAAGATCAGCGCGAGGCCGAGGGCCGAGCCGATGTTGCCGAAGATGTCGTCCTGGTCCTGCGCCGCGCCGCCGACGGAGAAGCTGTAGCCCGGCGGCAGCACGGTGGCCTTGATGATCTTGTCGATGTCCGCGTTGACGTCGCCCACCGTGCGGCCCGACTTGACGTCCACGCCCGCGTAGACCGCCTGGCGGCGTTGCAGGTCCTGGCGCTTGATGACGTCGGGGTTGGTGACGGGCTCGATCGTGGCGACGCTCTCCAGCGTGATCGGCGTGCCGTCGGCGGCGAAGGCAACCGGCAGCTGGTTCAGCTGCGCGACGCTCTCGCGCCCGGCCTCGGGCAGGCGCAGCTGCACCTCGACCTGCTGGCCGTCCGGCGTCGTCCAGTAGGTCGACACGTCGCCCTGCACGTAGGCGCGCAGGCTCGCGGCGAGCGCGGTCGAGGTCAGGCCCAGCTGGCGCGCGGCGTCGGGGCGGACGCGGATCGCGTACGCCGGCAGGCCGGGCTTGACCGAGGACTCGAAGTCGGTGAGGCCCTTGACCTTCTGCATCTTCGCGCCGAGATCGGCCGTGATCTGGTCGAGCACGGTCGGGTCGGGGCCGAGGATCGATATGAAGATCGGGCGGTTGCCGAGCGCGATCGAGATGCCAGGCAGGTTCGCGAGCCGCTTGCGGATCTCGTCCTCGACCTGGAACTGCGTCAGCTTGCGCTGGTGGCGCGGCACGAGGCCGATGCCGATGTAGGCCGAGTTGTGGCCGTTGTCGCCACCGACCTGCGTCGAGAGCGAGTCGATCTCCGGCATCTTGCCGATGAGGGCCTCGACCTGCTTCATCTTCTCGTCGGCGCGCGCCAGGCTCGTGCCCACCGGCATCGTGACGTTGATGCTGGTGTAGCTCTGGTCGGTCTGCGGGATCGCCTCGGCGCCGATCGTGCTGCCCAGCGCGAGGGCGGCGACGAAGGTGGCGCCGGCGGCCCACAGCACGATGCCGCGCGGGGTCAGCGTCGCGAAGCGAAGCACGCGCCGGCCGCCCGTCAGGCGCTGGCCGTTCGCGCCGAACCCGAAGCCGTAGGCCGGCACCGGCGGCACGAAGACGCGGTAGCGGCGGCCGCTGAACGCCCACGTGATCAGGCGCTCGTAGACGTGGTGCAGGCCGGCCATGCCGCGGTCGACGCCGCGCATCAGGTGGCCGATGCCCCAGATGCGCGCCAGCGTGACGGCGGGCGGGTCGCGCCAGATCGACGACAGCATCGGGTCGAGCGTGAAGCTCACGAACAGCGACACGATGACCGCCGACACCACCGTGATGCCGAACGGGAAGAAGAACTTGCCGACGATGCCCTTCATGAACGCGACCGGCACGAACACCGCGCAGATCGCGAAGGTCGTCGCCATCACGGCCAGCCCGATCTCGTCGGTGCCCAGCCGCGCCGCCGTGTGGTGGTTCTGCCCCATGCCGACGTGGCGCACGATGTTCTCGCGCACCACGATCGCATCGTCGATCAGCAGGCCGATGCACAGGCTCAGCGCCATCATCGTCATGAAGTTCAGCGTGAAGCCGAACGCGTTGACCGCGATGAACGACGCGATCACCGAGATCGGCAACGTGAGGCCGGTGATGATCGTCGAGCGCCAGCTGTGCAGGAACAGGAACACGATCGCGATCGTCAGCAGCGCGCCTTCGATCAGCGTCTTCTTGACGCCGGTGAGCGACTCCTCGACGAAGTCGCTGTTCGCGTAGATGACCTTCAGCTCGACGCCCGGCGGCAGCGTCTTGCGCATCTGCTCGACGGCCGCCTTGATGGCTGCGCCGGTCTTGACGATGTTGGCGTCCTGCTGCTTGTAGACGTTGAACGTGACCGCCGGCCGGCCGTTGATGCGTGACAGCGAGTCCGGCTCCTGCTCGCGCTCGACGAGCTTGCCGACGTCGCCCAGCAGCACCACCCCGCCGCTCGCGTTGCGCGAGACGACGACGTTGGCGAACTGCTTCGGATCGAGCACGCGCCCCTCGACGCGCACCAGCGAATCCTCGTTGCGGTTCTGCAGCAGGCCGACCGGTTGGTCGGCGTTCGCGCGCACCAGCGCCGCGGTCACGTCGGCCGGCGTGAGGCCGAATCCGCGCAGGCGCTGCGGGTCGAGGTCGATGCGCACCTGCCGCGTCACCAGGCCCAGCGGCGTGACGCGCGCGACGCCCTCGACGCTCGTGAGGCGCTTCTGCACCGTCTGGTCGGCGATCAGCGACAGCTCGCGGTCGCTGCGGCCGTCGGCCAGCAACGCGAGCGTCACCGTCGGCTGCGCGTTGTCGTTGTTGAAGCGCGTGATGAACGGCTGCTTGACGTCGCGGTTGAAGCCCGACTGCACGATGGAGACCTTGTCGCGCACGTCCTGCGTGGCGCGCGTCATGTCGGCCGAGAGGTTGAACTCGACGACGGTCTCGCTGCGACCCTCGAAGCTGTTCGAGCGGATCATCTTCACGCCCGCGATCCCGTTGAGGGCGTCCTCGAGCGGCTTGGTGATCTCGGTCTCGACGGCGCCGGGCGATGCGCCGGGGTACAGCACCTGGACGAAGATGTCGGGCGGCGAGATGTCGGGCATCTGCTCGACACCCAGCCGCTGGTACGAGAACAACCCGAGCACGCACAGGGCCACCATGACCATGCTGGCGAAGACGGGGTTGTTGATGGCGACGCGCGTCATCCACATGGGAACTCTCCTCGAGGCGGGGATGGACGCCGGGTCAGCGGGTCACGACGGGCGCGGCGTCCGGCAGCGGCGTGGGCGTCGCGGTCGTCGCGCTGGCGACGATGCGGGCCTTCGCGCCTTCGCGCAGGTTGTCGAAGCGCGCGCCGAGCACGAGGACGTCCGGCTTGATGCCTTCGAGCACCTCGGCCCGGCCGCGCGCCGGGTCGCGCCGGCCGGTCGTCACCGTGCGGCGCAGCAGCTTGCCCTGCTCCAGCGTCCACACGTATTCCTGGCCGGAAGCCGAGCTGATCGCGGCGATGGGCACGGTCAGGCGCGGCTGCGCGTCGCCGATCTGCACGTGCGCGACCGCGTATTCGCCGGCCCGCATCGTCTCCTTCGCGTTCTGCAGCTGCACCGCGACGCCGATGGAACGCGTTCCAGCCTCGGCCGCGGGCGCGATGCGCGCGAGCGTGCCGCGTACCGGCTTGTCGAGGCCTTCGATCTTGAGGTCGACCGGCATGCCGGCCTGCAGCTTGGGCACGTCCTGGGTGCCGACGGTGCCGGCGAGCTCCAGCGTGCGCAGGTCGACGATCGTCACGAGCTCCTGTTCGGCTGTGACCTTCTCGCCCGAGACGGCGGCATGTTTGGAAACGATTCCGGTGATCGGCGCGACGAGCGACGCCTCGCGCAGCGCGATCTTCGCGGACTCCAGCGCCGCTTCCGCCGCCGCGACCTGCGCCCTCGCGCTGTCGAGGGAGAACTTCGACGAGTCGAGCGCGATCGGCGAGATGAACCTGTCGTTGGCCAGGCCGATGTTGGACTCGTGCGTGCGCTGCGCCTGCGCGAGCGTCGTGCGCACCGCGGCGAGGTTGGCGCTGCGCTCGGCGACGTGCGCCGCGAGGTCGCTGACGTCGATGCGCCCGATCACCTCGCCGGCCGTGACGCGCTGGCCGTCCTTCACGTCGAGCGACAGCAGCGTGCCCGTCGCCTTGGCGCGCACGACGGCCGTGTTCGGCGCGACCAGCGCGCCCGAGAACTCGACGACCTGCGGCAACGCGAGCGACTGCGGCCTGGCCGCTTCGGCCGCGGTGAAGTCGAGCGGCGCCTCGTCCGGCTTGCTGGCGGCGGCCATCGCGGCGCTCGCCGGGAACACCGAACTCGCCTTGCCGCTCTTGATCGCGAACCCCGCCCCCACGGCCACCGCCGTCGCCACGACCCCGCCTATCAGCCAGCGTTTGCGCATTGCCTCATCCTTCGTCGTTACATCAGGTCGATCCTGAATTGCAGCGAAGTGTGAAGCGGGGTTTACGCGGCCGGGGGTCGATTGCGACGAAGTGCCGACGGGCGGTGACGAACTGCAGTCCGCGGGGACGACGCGCGGTCGGGCCTCGGCGAACGGCGCCGCCGGGTCGGCGAGGCGCGTCGCTGCGCGACGGAGCGCGGGCTCAGGCCGCGCCGGGGATCGGCGGGACGGGCAGCTCGACGTCGCCGCACTGCGCGCGATGCGCCAGCACGTGGTCCATCACGACCAGCGCGAGCATCGCCTCGACGATCGGAGTCGCGCGGATGCCGACGCACGGGTCGTGGCGGCCGAAGGTCTCGACGACGGCCGGCTCGCCGGCGCGGTCGACGGAGCGGCGCGGGGTGCGGATCGAGCTGGTCGGCTTGATGGCGATCGACACGCGCAGGTCCTGCCCGGTCGAGATGCCGCCGAGCACGCCGCCCGCGTTGTTGCTCGCGAAGCCGCCGGGCGTGAGTTCGTCGCCGTGCTCGCTGCCGTGCTGCGCGACGCTGTCGAAGCCGGCGCCGATCTCGACGCCCTTGACCGCGTTGATGCCCATCATCGCGTAGGCGATGTCGGCGTCGAGCTTGTCGAACAGCGGCTGGCCGAGGCCGACGGGCATGCCGCGGGCGACGACGTCGATGCGCGCGCCGCAGGAATCGCCGGCCTTGCGCAGGTCGTCCATGCGCGCCTCGAGCGCCGGCACGATGTCGGCGTTCGGCGCGAAGAACGGGTTGAGCGGGATCTGCGACTCGTCGACGAACGGGATCGCGATGTCGCCGAGCTGGCTCATCCAGCCGACGAAGCTGACGCCGCGATGTTCCTTGAGCCATTTGCGCGCGACCGCGCCGGCCGCCACCATCGGCGCCGTCAGCCGCGCCGAAGACCGCCCGCCGCCGCGCGGGTCGCGCAGGCCGTACTTGCGCCAGTAGGTGTAGTCGGCGTGGCCGGGGCGGAAGGTGTCGAGGATGTTGCCGTAGTCCTTGCTGCGCTGGTCCGTGTTGCGGATCAGGAGCGCGATCGGCGTGCCGGTCGTCAGGCCTTCGTATACCCCTGAGAGTATTTCCACCGCATCGGGCTCGTTGCGCTGCGTGACGTGGCGCGAGGTGCCCGGGCGCCGGCGATCGAGTTCGACCTGGATGTCGGCCTCGGTCAGCGCGAGCCCCGGCGGGCAGCCGTCGATCACGCAGCCGATCGCCACGCCGTGGGATTCGCCGAAGTTGGTGACGCGAAAGAGTTCGCCGAAGGTGCTGCCTGCCATGGGGCGATTCTAAGTGCGCGGGCCCGGCCCGGCCTTCGCGCTTCGGAGCGACCTGCTTCGCGTCGCGGGCCCACGGCGTTGCGATCGATTTCCATTCACGTTCTCGGCGGCGGGAGGGGGTATGCAAACGGATTCACCTCAATGCTCCAGCATCGTGAAAAAGGCCACGCTGGCGGGCCTTATTCGCGCGTCAAGGGCAAGCCATCCAAGGCAAAGTGCCAGGATGCTGTCATCCGGCCCTCACGAACGCGTCATGGGAGGCGCGACCGGTGCGAGCGAGGCAGGTGGATCGGTTCGTCCGGCCGCCGCCCGCGCGCCCGTCGCTTCATCCGTCCGTTCGGCCCGCTCCCTCAACGCCGCCCGCTTGGCGGCGGCCGCTGCGCTCGCCTGCGTGTCGGCCATCACGTTCGCCGCCACGCCGCGCGACGCCGACCCCGCCGTCGCGTTGCCGCTGTGGCTGTTCTGGCTCGGCGCCGTCACGCTGCTCGCGCTCGCCGCCGCGCTGCTCGCCCAGACCGTGCGCACCCGCCGCTCGCTGATGCGCGAGCGCCTCGCCAACCGCCTCATCGACCAGAGCCCGCAACTCGTCTGTGTGCTCGACCCGAACGGCGCGCTGCGCCACATGAACGGCACCGGCCGCCAGTGGCTGCGCGTCACCCATCCCGAGATCGCCGGCCGCCGCTTCGGCGAGATCGCGTCGCTCAACGTCGGCGAGGCCCAGGCCGCCGCGCTGCAGGCCGCGATCGCGCAGGCCGTCGGCGGCGCGGCCGTCACGAACGAACTGACGCTGGTGCGCCCCGACCACGGCACGATCACGCTGGAACTCTCGATCCGCCCGATCCCGCGCACGCGCAGCGCCGCGCCGAACCTGCTGGTCGAAGGCCGCGACATCACGATGCGCAAGGCCGCCGAGGACAAGCTGCACCTCGCCGCCGCCGTCTTCGAGCAGGCACGCGAAGGCTTCGTCATCGCCGACCGCGACGGCCGCGTCGTCACCGTCAACCAGGCCTTCTGGGACATCAGCGGCTACGGCGCCGACGAGTTGCAGGGCCAGCAGACCGCCGCGCTCGGCTTCGGCATCGGCCGGCGCGACGTCCGCCGCCAGGTGCGCGCCGCGCTGCAGACCAGCGGCCACTGGCAGGGCGAGGTGCGCACCTCGCGCAAGGACGGCAGCCTCTACACCTGCTGGGCCGCGATCACGCAACAACGCGACGCCAGCGGCGCCGTCACGCACTACATCGGCATCCTGAACGACATCACGCAGTTCCGCGAGGTCGAGCGCAACCTCGTGCGTCTCGCGCATGTCGACACCCTCACCGACCTGCCCAACCGCAGCCTGCTCGCCGACCGCGTCGGCCAGCTGACCAGCGTGTCGCGCCGCGACCATCGGCCGTTCACGCTGATGTTCATGGATCTCGACCAGTTCAAGAACATCAACGACACGCTGGGCCACAGCGTCGGCGACGCGCTGCTCGCCGAAGTCGCGCGCCGCCTGCAGGGCAGCCTGCGCGAATGCGACACCGTCGCGCGCCTGGGCGGCGACGAGTTCGCGGTGCTGCTGCCCGGCGCGGACGCCGCCGGCTCCGAGCTCGTCGCGACCAAGCTGCTCGAGCGCCTCGCCGAGCCGTGCATGGTGCAGGGCCACGAGCTGAGCATGACGATGTCGATCGGTATCGCGACCTACCCGTCCGACGGCGACGACTACGAGATCCTCTCGCGCAACGCCGACACGGCGATGTACCGCGCGAAGCACGAGGGCCAGGCGACGTGGCGCTTCTTCGCGGCCGGCATGCAGCAGCGCTCGGCGCGCCAGCTGCAGCTCGAGTCGGCGCTGCGGCGCGCGCTCGAGCGCAACGAGCTGCTGCTGCACTACCAGCCGCAGCTCGACGGCGACGGCGAGACGCTGGTCGGCGTCGAGGCGCTGCTGCGCTGGAAGCATCCCGAGTTCGGCATGGTCTCGCCCGCCGAGTTCATCCCGCTGGCCGAGACCAGCGGCCAGATCGTCGCGATCGGCGAATGGGTGCTGCGCACCGCGGTGACGCAGCTGAAGGCCTGGATGGATGCCGGCGTGCCGCCGATGGTCGTCGCGGTCAACCTGTCCGCCGTGCAGTTCCGCCACCCCGCCCTGCCCGACACCGTGCTGCGCGCGCTGACCGACGCCGGCCTGCCCGCGCAATACCTCGAGCTCGAGCTGACCGAGAGCGTCACCGCCAACCCGGCGGCCGCGATCTCGATGATGGACGCGCTGCACGGCCTCGGCGTGCGCCTGTCGCTGGACGACTTCGGCACCGGCTACTCGTCGCTGAGCCACCTCAAGCGATTCCCGCTGCACACGCTCAAGATCGACCAGTCCTTCGTGCGCGACATCGACACCGACCCGGACGACCGCGCCATCGTGCAGGCCATCATCCAGATGGCGCGCGCTCTGGAGCTGCAGACCATCGCCGAAGGCGTCGAGACCGATGCCCAGCACCAGTTCCTGCGCCGCGAAGGCTGCGACATGATGCAGGGCTACTACTTCGGCCGGCCGATGGACGCGGCCGGGCTCGAGATGTGGATCGCGGCGCGCGAGAACGCCGCGGCGGCCGTCGCGGCCTGAGCGGCAACGCCCTACCCGCTCCTCGAGTTCCTGACGACAACGGCCCGTTCGCTCGCGCGACGGGCCGTTGTCGTTTGTCCTGCCGGATCGCCCCGGCGGGCCGCTCAGCGCCTCAGAGGCTTTGACCGACCTTGGTGTCTTCCTCGGACGGCCAGTCGCGGATGTAGGCCTTGAGCATGCGGTTCTCGAAGTCCTGCGCCTCGACGACCGTGCGCGCGACGTCGTAGAACGAGATCACGCCCATCAGCGTCTGGCCGTTGAGCACCGGCATGTAGCGCGCGTGG
>JASLEM010000375.1 GCA_030151165.1 Burkholderiaceae bacterium | reverse complement strand
CCTGCCCGCCATCGTGCGCGCGACGCTGCTCGCCGAGGGCGTCGCAGCGCGCCACCTGTGCCTCGAGGTGACCGAGAGCTCGATCATGGAAGACCCCGCGCACGCGCTCGCCTCGCTGCAGGCGCTGCACGAGATGGGCGTCGGGCTGTCGATCGACGACTTCGGCACGGGCTATTCGTCGCTCGCCTACCTGAAGAAGCTGCCGGTGCAGGAGCTCAAGATCGACCGCTCGTTCGTGATGAACCTCGACCTCGACGACGACGACCTCAACATCGTCCGCTCGACGATCGACATGGCGCACCACATGGGGCTGAAGGTCGTGGCCGAGGGCGTCGAGACCGAGTCCGTCGCCGGCAAGCTGAAGAGCCTGGGCTGCGACGACGCGCAGGGCTACCTGTTCAGCCGCCCGCTCAACGCCGAGGACTTCCTCGCGTGGGCCGTGGTGTCGCACGCCGCCGCGCCGCCCACGCCGCGCCCGGCGCTGCCCGGGCGGGTCGCCGGCGGGGTCGTCGACGACGCCGTCGTGACCCGTCCGACCGCGGCCTGAGGCCGGTCTTCGCCTCGCCGCGCGCGAGGCGATTACATCTTGTCACCGCCCCGCGCGCGCCGCGGAGACGCCGCCGCGGCCGGCATTCCCGGCACTTCGGGGGGATCCAGCCCGAAGCCCGGCATTGACACACCCCCTCAGCGGTGCAATTCTGCGTCCTCGATCCAGAGGGAAACGAGAACAAGATGAAGCTGGGGCCAGGAGGCCCGCGCCCACCCGACCGGGCGCCCGCGGCCGCGCCTTCCGACGCGCCGTCGCTGCCCCGCGCGCCCGCACGCACCCCCGCGCGGTCGTTCGGCGAGGCGCATCCCGACACCGGCGGCCCGCTTCGCGAGGATCCCTTCGCCACGCTCGCCGTGCGCGCGCTGTGCGTGATGGTCGCCGCCGTCGGCGCGCTGCTGATCTTCCTCGAGGTCATCCAGCGCAGCTTCGGGCCGCTGTCGCTGCTGGAGACGTCGCGCGCCGCGATGGGCACCTGCCTGCTGGTGGGCGGCGTGGTGTCGTGGGAGATCGGGCGGCGCGGGCGGCGCCGGCTGTCGGCCACCGTGGTGTTGCTCGTCTCGATGAGCGCCGTGATGGTGCACGCGTGGACCTCCGGCCTCGGCACGCACGCGATCGTGCTCGAAGGCGCGGTGCTGCTGATCGCCGCGGCGGGGACGCTGGTCGACATGCGCGCGGCCGTCGGCCTCGGCGTGTTGAACATGGTCTGCGTCATCGGGCTCGAGATCGCCGAGCGCCACGGCATCCTCTCGCGCACGCAGGCGATGGCGGAACTCGAGCGCCAGACGCGCTCCGCATCATTCGCGATGCTCACGATCGCCGCGCTGCTCGCGGCCTGGCTCGTGCGGCGCCAGCTGCTCGGCACCGTGCAGCGCGGCCAGGACCAGGAGCGCCGCATGACGCGCCTGCTGCAGCTCGGCAGCGACTTCACGTGGGAGATGGACGGCCGCGCGCGCATCACCTACATCTCGCCGTCGTTCGAGACGCACACGATGCGCCGCATCGCCGAGTTCATGCGGCTCGGCGAGCCGGACGGCCCGACCGTCGTCGCCGACGGCCAGTGGGAGCTGCTGCTCGACGACCTGAAGGCGCGCCGACCGTACCGCGACCGCGTGATCCACCTGGTCTGCAAGGACGGCGCCGAACTGTACCTGAACGGCAGCGGCGAGCCCGTCTTCGACGCCACGGGCCGCCACAGCGGCTGGTGGGGCGTGAGCCGCAACGCCACCGCCGAAGTGATGGCGCAGCGCGAGCTGCAGCGCTCGCAGGCGATGCTCGACCGCCTCGTGCGCCTCAGCCCCGACGCGATCTGCGTGGCCAGCACGATCGACGGCCGCGTGCTGCTCGCCAACCCGGCCTTCCTGCAGTTCACGGGCCTCACGGAAGGCGAGGTGATGGGCCGCAACGGCTTCGAGCTCGGGTTGTGGCGCGAGAAGGAGGACATGAAGGCCTTCGGCGAGGCCATCAGCCGCCATGGCCTCGTGCGCGATTTCCGCTCCGTCGCCTGGCCGCGCGACGGCACGCGCCACACGATCCTGATCACCGCCGCGGCGTTCGACTGGGACGGCGAGCCCGTCTGCGTGATGACGACGCGCGACGTCACCGAGACCGAGCGCGCCAAGCTGGAGGGCGACGCGATCCTCGACAACGCGGTCGTCGGCGTGTGCCTCGTGCGCGAGCATCGCCTGGAACGCGTCAACCCGCAGCTCGAACGCATGATGGGGCTGCCGGTCGGCTCGCTCGAGGGGCGGTCGACCGACGTGCTGTTCCGCGACCGCGAGCGCTTCGAGGCCTTCGTCGAGCGCCACGAGGCCGCGCAGGCCGCGGGCGAGACGATCGAGGTCGAGCGCAAGGCGATGCGTTCGGACGGCACGAAGATCCTGATCCGCATGCGCGGACGCGCGGTCGACCCGAGGCGGCGCAAGGAGACCGGCACGATCTGGGTCATCGAGGACATCACCGAACGCCGCCGCGCCGAGATCGAGCTGGCCGAGGCGAAGCTCGAGGCCGAGGCGGCGAGCCGCGCGAAGAGCAGCTTCCTCGCGACGATG
>JASLEM010000217.1 GCA_030151165.1 Burkholderiaceae bacterium | reverse complement strand
CCCTGGCCGGCGTGCTGGCCGCGGTGCCGGCGGCCCGCGCCGCGAAGCACGCCGACAAGCTGTCGCTGCTGATGGTGGGCGTCCGGCTGCACGACGAGGCGGCGCTCGGCGCCTTGCACGGCGCCTGCCGTGCCGAGATCTTCGCGTGCGCGATCCGCGTCGTCGTCCGCGCCGACCTGGCCGACGACGTCGTCTCCACCTGCTTCATGCAGGCCTGGCGCGATGCCGCGGACTACGACCCCGAGCGGGCGAGCGTCCTGACCTGGCTGAAGACGATCGCGCGCAGCCGGGCGCTCGACCTGCTGCGCCATGTCGCCGTCCGGAACCGGCACGAGACCGTGCTCGCCGACGACACGCTCGAGGGCCTCGCCGATCCCGCCGAGGGCCCGCCCGCGCGCGTGCGTCACGCGCAGGCGCGCGTCCGGCTGCACGCCGCGATCGGCCTGCTGTCGCCGATCCAGCGCCAGGTGCTGCATCTCGCGTTCCTCGACGGCCTCAGCCACGAGGAGGTCGCCGGCCACACCGAGCTGCCGCTGGGCACCGTGAAGTCCCACGTGCGCCGCGGCCTCGCCGCGTTGCGGGCGAATCCGGCGCTGGTCGGCATCGCCGCCTGAGGGCGCGAACCGCGCACGCCCTGTACCGTTCAAGACCGTCCGCCGGCGGGCCGGCCCTCAGCGTTTCGCGCTTCGCGTGGCGTGCGCCGCGCGCACGAGCGCCTTCACCGCGCGCGGCTCGGCGGTAGCGAGCGCGACGCGCAGGCCCGCCACCTTGCCGCCCCACAACAGCTTGCCGGCCCACTCGGGATACAGCGCCAGCGCGCGCTCGCGATCCTCCTCGGCGACGAAGACGTGGAGGGCGTCGCCCTGCGGCGGCACGGTGACGAAGATCCTGCCGCGCACGCGGAACGAATTGAACGCGTGATGCGGCGCCTCGGTGACGTCGTCGAGCGAGAGCGCGAACTTGCGGACGGTGTCGAGTCTCATGCCGGCATCATGCGGCCGCGCCGCCGTCCGCCACCGGCAGCGTCGCGAAATAGCGCTTCAGGTGCTCAACCGCGACCCGCACCTTCGCCGCCTCGGACTCGTCGCGCCGCGGCGTGACCGCCCAGACGGGCATGCTGTCGAAGCGCCACGCCGGCAGCAGCCGCACGAGCGCGCCGCGCCGCAGCGCGGGCAGGACGTCCGCGTGGCCGAGGTGCGCGATGCCCAGCCCGTGTTCGCACATCTGCTGCAGCGAGACCTGGTTGTTGCTCGCGATGCGCGCCTCGATGCGCATGCGGTGGCGCTCGCCGGTGGCCGAGTGCATGTCGAGCGCCATCGCCGCCGGCTGCGAACTGGCGTGCGGCCCGGGCCCGCGCGCGATCGCGGCGACGATCGGGTTGCCCGACGGCGACGAGCCGTCCGGCGTCACGCCGACCGGGGCGTCGCGGCCGAACGCGAGCCACTGGTGCGCCGCGAGATCCTGCGGCACCGCCGGCACGCCGTGGCGCTCGAGGTAGTCGGGCGACGCGCACAGGATCACCTCGAAGTCGCACAGCTTGCGCGCGATCCAGCTCGAGTCCGCGAGCCGGCCGATGCGGATCGCGAGGTCGATGCGGGCGTCGATGAGGTCGATCATCGCGTCGTCGACGAGCAGGCGCAGCCGCAACTGCGGCGCGTCGTCCAGCAGCGGCGCGAGCGCCGGCGCGATGTGGTTGGCGAAGCCGACCGGTGCCGACAGCCGCAGCTCGCCGGTGGGCGCGTCGCGCGCCTGCTGCAGCGAGTCGGCCGCCGCGCGCGCCGCCTCCAGCAGCCGCTTGCAGTGCGGGTAGTAGCGCTCGCCGGCCTCGGTCAGCGCGAGCTTGCGCGTCGAGCGGTGCAGCAGCGTGACGCCGCCCTGCTGCTCCAGCGCGCGGATCGTCTGGCTCACCGCCGACGGGCTCATGCCGAGCCGGCGCGCGGCGGCGCTCATCGAGCCGGCGTCGACCGTTTCGGCAAAGACCGCCAGCGGCTTCAGGTCGTCCATCGGGTGGGATCGGTCGGGTTGGCGTCGACCGACTTGTTAGTTCGGCTTCAAGGTGATGGTGATTCTGCCCGGCTTATCGCCCGATTGTGAAGCAGATATCGTTGCTCCATCGACTCACCCCCTTTGGAGAACTCCATGAAGATCGCCCTGATCGGTGCCACCGGATTCGTCGGCACCGCCGTCCTCGCCGAGCTGCTGGCCCGCGACCACCACGTCACCGCGCTCGTGCGCAACCCGGCCAAGGTCGAGGTGCGCCCGAACGTCGTCGCGCAGGCGCTGGATGTCACCGACACCGGCGCCGTCGCCGCCGCCGTGCGCGGCCACGACGCCGTGGTCTCGGCGTTCAACCCGGGCTGGGACGTGCCCGAGCTCTACGCGCAGTTCATGAAGGGCAGCGCGGCGATCGACGCCGGCGTCGAGGCCGCGGGCGTCAAGCGCCTGCTGGTGGTCGGCGGCGCGGGCAGCCTGTTCGTCGCGCCCGGCGTGCAGATGGTGGACACGCCCGAGTTCCTGACGCACGTGCCGCCCAACATCGTCCCCGGCGCGCAGGCCGCGCGCGACGCCCTCACGGCGCTGCGCGGCAACACCGCGCTCGACTGGACCTTCGTCAGCCCGCCCGCCTTCCTCGCCCCGGGCGAGCGCACCGGCGCCTACCGCCTCGGCGGCGAGGAGCTGCTGATGGCGGGCGACAAGCCGGCCGGCATCTCGGTGGCGGACCTCGCCGTTGCGATCGTCGACGAGCTCGAGACGCCGAAGCACGTCAAGGCGCGCTTCACCGTCGCGACGCGCTGAGCAGAGGCCGGCACCGGCGTCGTCGATCGTTGCGACGCCGATGCGGTCTCGTGCGCCTCGAATGGGGTTCGGAAGCCCGTCGCCGGAGAAAAAAGGTCCGGCGATGCTGAAAACAAGTGCAGCGCCGGAGTTCGGAGCTCCGGCATTGCTCAAAAAAACAGCGACGCCGGACTTCTGAAGCGCGTTGCCGCACAAATTAGGTGCGGCGCTGCTGAAAATAAGAGCAATGCCGGAGTTCGGAACTCCGTCGTCGGGGAAAAAAGCGCCGTTCACCGGATTCCGGACGGCGTTGCCGGGCGGTCGAACACCGACGCCCGAGCGCGCGGCCGGGCGGCCGCGGCGGCGTCAGTCGCCCGCGACGGTCTGGTGGCGGCGCGCGAACTCCGCGCTGGCGCGCGCGACCTGCTCGACGCGGGCGAGCTCGACCGGCACGCCGCTGTTGAACTTCACGACGCGCTGGCGCCGGCCGACGCCTTCGAGCGGGCCGAGTTCGTCCTCGAGGTCGCTGCCGTTGAAGATCAGCAGGTGCACCTGGTTGCGCGCGGGCGCGATCGCCAGCAGCGGCTCGCCGTTCATCGACAGCAGCAGGTTGCCCTGGCGGATGGTCTCGGTGAGCTCCGGCACGGTCGCGCGGATCGCCTTGTGGAGCGCCTGGGCGACCGGCGCCTCGGTGGGCGCCATAAAGTCGAACCAGGCCGAGACGAGCGAGCGGGTCTGCTGGGCCTTACGCATGGAGAGTCGTCACGAAGCGGACGTCACTGGGCGGGCAGGCCCGAGGCCTGGCGCCGGTGGTAGATCTGGAACAGCTCGAGCGCCAAGCGGCGCAGGGCCTCGTCGCTGCTCGCGTGGGCGACGGCGATGCGCTCGTAGGCGTAGAGCTTGTCGTAGCAGAGGCGCGCGAGGTGCACGACCTGCCCGTCGGCGGCCATCATCGACTTGAAGCGCAGCAGCGCCCCGATGCCGAGCTCGTCCGCGTTCAACGCCGTCGTGCTGAACCCGGCGATGCTCGAGCGCGGCGCACGCGGCGGCCGCGCGGCCAGCTGGGCGTCGAAGGGCAGGAAATCCTTCGGCACCTGTTGCAGGTCGTTGACTTGGGGAACGGGGAGCGCACTCATGATCGACACCTCCAGGGATGGCGGCCCACCCGGGGTTCGGGTGATCCACGCTCCCATGGTGCGCGAGGGCGGCCCCGTCCGATCGCCGGAAAAGCCGGCGCGGTGAGGCTCAATTCACGGTGGAGGCCGGCGCATGCGCGGGCGGCCGCCGGCGGGCTCAGGTGTCGGGGCCCTGCTCCGTGATGAAGTTCTCGAGCTTGTCGCACCACTGCGACGACGCCGCTTCCAGCTCCGAGAGCGCGTGGATCGCAACGCCGGCGTTCTCGAGCATCTTGTGCGCCGCCGCGATCGAGGCCGCGTGGTGCGGCTTCTTCTCGAGGTAGACGACGTGCTTGATCCCAACCTGGATGATCGACTGCGTGCAGCGCGGGCACGGGAACTGGGTCGCGTAGATCGTGCCGCCGGTGAGCGGCAGCGCGACGCAGTTGAGGATCGCGTTGACCTCGGCATGCACGATGTAGCTGTGGCGCGACTGGAACGGGTCGTCGTCGTTGTCGAGCCAGTAGGCCGGATCGTCGTCGTCGCAGCCGCGCGGCAGGCCGTTGTAGCCGACGCCCAGGATGCGGTTGTCCGGGCTGGCGATGCAGGCGCCGTTGCGCTTGCGCGCGTCCTTGGAGCGCGCTCCGGCGAGCAGCGCCACGCCCATGAACATCGAGTGCCAGTGGATCAGCGGTACGTTCGGGGTCGTCATGCGCCGATTCTAGGGCGCGGCCCGACCGCGGGAAAACCTGCGCGACAATTGCGCGATCGATCACGCAAATCGCCGCGTCGCATTTTTGACAGCCGGCACCGCGCGTGCTCCACTAACGCTGAAACCCGCTGGTAACCGATGCCCCTGCCGCCGAGAACGCGACCCGGGACGGCTAATCTGACGAGATCCCAGTCCACGATCCTTCCCGGACATTTCCGAATTCGCGCAGGAGTTCCCACCATGGCCAGTCCCTTCCGCTCCGGCACGGAGTTGATGGTGCAGTACGCGAGCTATCACCGCGACCGCCGCAACATCGCGACCCATTTCTTCGGCATCCCGCTGATCGTGCTGGCCGTCGGCATCTTCCTGGCGCGCGCGCACTTCGACGTCGGCCAGGTGCACCTGACCCCGGCCTGGATCGTCTGGGGCCTGGCCACCGTCTGGTACCTGACGCGCGGCACGCTGGTGCTGGGCCTGGCCACCAGCGTCGTCAACGGCGTGCTGATCGCCCTCGCCCACCCGTTCGCCGACGGCAGCACCGCGGCCTGGCTCGGCTGCGGCTTCCTGACCTTCATCACCGGCTGGGTGCTGCAGTTCATCGGCCACTACTACGAAGGCCGCAAGCCGGCGTTCGTCGACGACCTGGTCGGCCTGCTGGTCGGCCCGATGTTCGTCGTCGGCGAGGCGCTGTTCGCCGCCGGGCTGTGCCGTCCGCTGGCCGCGGAGATCGAACGCCGCACCGGCCCGACGCTGATCCGCGACCTCGCGCATCCTGTCGCCTGATCGATCGCAGGCGCGACTCGAGCGCCGCGTGATCCCCGATACCGTCCCCGCCTTCGACGCCCCCGGCCGCGTGCTCGTGATGGGCGCCGGCGCGATCGGCTGCTACCTCGGCGGCCGCCTCGCGCTCGCGGGGGTCGACGTCCACTTCGTCGGCCGTCCGCGCGTGCTGAACCAACTGCTCGTGCACGGGCTGACCGTCTCCGAGTCCGACGGCGCGACGGCGACGCTGTCGCCCGCCAGCCTGCACCTGCACGACACCGTCCCGGCCGATCCCCCGTTCGCGCTGGTGCTGCTGTGCGTCAAGAGCGGCGCGACCGCGCAGGCCGCGGCCGAGCTCGCGGCGGCGCTCGCGCCCGGTACACCGGTGCTGTCGATGCAGAACGGCCTGCACAACACCGAGGTCGCCCAATCGGCCGCGCCCGCCCTGCGCGTGCTGGCCGGCATGGTGCCCTACAACGTCGCCGAGATCGCGCCCGGCGTCTGCCTGCGCGGCAGCGGCGGCGCGCTCGCGTTGCAGGACGACGCCGTCACGCGCGCGTGGCTGCCCGCGTTCCGCGCGGCGAGCCTGGAGGTCGCCGTGCACGCCGACATCCGCGCCGTCCAGTGGGCCAAGCTGCTGCTGAACCTCAACAACCCGGTCAACGCGCTGTCCGGGCGGCCGCTGCGCGCGCAGTTGCTGGACGGCGACCTGCGGTGGGTGACGGCGGCGTTGATGTCCGAGGCGCTGGCGCTGCTGCGCGGGGCGAGGCAACCGCTCGCCCGCCTGACCCCGCTGCCACCTGGCGCGATCCCCGAGGTGATGCGGCTGCCGACGCCGTTGTTCCGGCTCGTCGCCGCGAAGATGCTCCGCATCGACCCGCGCGCCCGCTCCAGCATGGCCGACGACCTCGCCCTCGGCCGCCGCACCGAGATCTCCGCGCTCTGCGGCGAGGTCGTGCGCCTCGCCGGCTCGCTCGGGCGCGAGGCGCCGAGGAATGCGCGGATGATCACGTTGGTGGAATCGGCGGAGGCGGGGAGCCTCAGCGTGCCGTGCGAGCCGAGGGATTTGAGGCGGGCGATCGAGTCGGTGGGGTGAACGTGCGCCGCAGCGATGCAGGCAGCGTTCGTCGTCCGTGCGGCCTGAGACGCCGCGCACGCATCGCGCGCGGCGCCGCATCGCTCACCCTCGCATCAACTGCGCATGCGCCTCGACGACCCGCGCCGAATGCGTCAGCGCCGCCCCGGCGTTCAGCGCGATGGCCACGCCCAGCGCTTCGGAGATTTCGCCCAGGGTCGCGCCGTGCTCGACGGCCTGCTTCGTGTGCACCGCGATGCACCCGTCGCAGCGGGTCGTGACGGCGACCGCCAGCGCGATCAGTTCGTGCATCTTCGGGTCGAGATGGCCGGTCTTCGCGCCGGCGCGGTCGATCGTCGCAAGGCCGCGCATCACGTCCGGGCTCTGCTCGCCGTAGTCGCGCACGCGCGCCATCAACGCGGTGCGGTAGTCGTTCCAGTCCTGCATCATGGTGGCGACTCCCGCGGCCTCAGTTGCGGCCGGCCATCACGCCGCCGTCGACGTCCCAGATCGCGCCGGTGACCCAGCCCGCCTTGTCCGACAACAGGAACGCGACGACCTCGGCGACGTCGAGCGGCGTGCCCACGCGGCCGATCGGATGGAAGCCGTTGAAGCCCTGCAGCGCGGCGTGCACCTCGGCCTTCGGGATGAAGCCTTCGTAGATCGGCGTCTGCACCACGGCCGGCGAGACGGCGTTGACGCGGATGCCCTTGGGCGCGAGCTCCATCGCCAGGTGCTGGGTCAGCGAATGCAGGCCGGCCTTGGCCATCGAGTACGCCGACGACGGCGTCGCGGCGATCGCCTGCTTCGCCCACATCGAGCCGATGTTGACGATCGCGCCCGGGCGCCCGGCGGCCACGAGGTGGGCCGCGACCTTCTGCGTGATGAAGAAGAAGGCCTTGTTCAGGCGCATGTACTGCTCGTAGTCCGCGTCGCCGTGCTCGAGGAACGGCTTGGGGAAGAACACGCCGGCGGCGTTGACGAGCAGGTCGACGTCGCGGTGCTGCGCGTCGAGGGCGGCGAGCAGCGCCGCCACCCCGGCGTCGCTGGCCTGGTCGGCGGTCAGCGCCGTGACCTCGCCGAGCGCCGCGAGCTCCGCGCGCGCGGCCTCGGTCTTGTCCGCGCGATGGCCGACGACCACGACGCGGCCGCCTTCGGCCAGAACCCTCCGCGCGGTCTCCAGCCCCATGCCGCTCGTGCCGCCGACGACCAGCAGTTTCCTGCCCTTGAATGCCTGGCTCATTTCCAACTCCTTCGGTGATTCGGCGGGAAGCGATCGCCCCGCCACAAAGAGAAACTATCCGTCGCTGGGCGATGGCGGCCGGTCGATCCGGTCGCCATGCCTGCGATGAACGTGATTCTTCCCATCACGGTGTCGGTCGACAAACCAGATAAAGTGTCAGGCACTGGTAGAAAAACTATCTCGCGATGAAGTCTCCGATCCACCTCAACGCGCTGCGTGCCTTCGAGGCGAGCGCGCGCCACCAGAGCTTCTCCGCGGCCGCGGAGGAACTGCACGTGACGCCCGCCGCCGTCGGCCAGCTCGTGCGGTCGCTGGAGGACTGGCTCGGGTCGCCGTTGTTCGTGCGCGCCGCCAGCGGACGCGCCCGCCTCGTGCCGACCGAGGTCGCCGAACGCGCCCTGCCCGACATCCGCGGCGGACTCGACAAGCTGGCGCTGGGCCTCGATCGATTGAAGGAAGGCTCGGCCAGCGGCGTGCTGACCGTGACCACCAGCCCCGCCTTCGCGGCGAAGTGGCTGCTGCCGCGCCTCGACCGCTTCCACGCCGCGTGGCCCGACACGGACGTCCGTCTGGACACCAGCCTCAAGCCGGTGGACTTCGTCGCGCAGCGCATCGACATCGGCGTGCGCTACGGCGCCGGTCACTGGCCGGGCCTCGCGGCGGACAGGCTGATGGACGAGGAGGTCTACCCGGTCTGCTCGCCGAGCCTGCTGCGCGGCCGCTCGCGCCTGCGCGCGCCCGCGGATCTCGCGCGCGCCACGCTGATCCACGACCTGTCGATGGACGGCGACGGCGATTTCCCGACCTGGAAGTCCTGGCTCGGCAAGGCCTGCGTGCCCGACGCGGGCACCGCGCGCGGGTTGCGGATCAACAACTCGGCCGCCGTGCTGCAGGCGGCCATCGACGGGCATGGCGTCGCGCTCGCCCGCAGCGTGATGGCGCGCGACGACCTCGCCGCCGGCCGCCTGGTGCGGCTGTTCCCGGACGTGCGCTTCGCGTCGCCGCTGGCGTACTACGTCGTGTACCGCCCCGAGTGCGCCGCGCTGCCGCGGCTGGCCGCGTTCAGGGCATGGATCGCCGACGAGGCGGCCACGGCCGGCCGGTGAAGGCCGCGCCTCAGGTCGCCTTCGAGATGTTGATCGACGGGAACTTGGCGCTGAAGTCCTTCGCCTTGCCCGCGACGACCACCGCGACCTGGCGCGCGACGGCCTTGTAGAGGCCCGCGACCTCACTGGCCGGATCGGCGACGACGGTGGGCGTGCCGGAGTCGGTCTGCTCGCGGATCGCCATCGTCAGCGGCAGCGCGCCGAGATACGGCACGCCGTATTGCGCGGACATCTTGCGCCCGCCGTCGGCGCCGAAGATGTGCTCGACATGGCCGCAGTTCGTGCAGACGTGGACGGCCATGTTCTCGACGATGCCCAGGATCGGCACGCCGACCTTCTCGAACATGTTGAGGCCCTTGCGGGCGTCGAGCAGCGCGATGTCCTGCGGCGTCGTGACGATCACGGCGCCGGTGAGCGGCACGCGCTGGCTGAGGGTGAGCTGGATGTCGCCGGTGCCCGGCGGCATGTCGATGATCAGGTAGTCGAGCTCGCCCCAGTTGGTCTGGCGCAGCAGCTGGTCGAGCGCCTGCGTCGCCATCGGGCCGCGCCAGACGACGGCCTGGTCCTGGTCGACGAGGAAGCCGATCGACATCACCTTGACGCCGTGGTTCTCGAGCGGCGCCATCGTCTTGCCGTCCTCGGATTCGGGGCGGCCCGTCACGCCCATCATCAGCGGCAGGCTGGGGCCGTAGATGTCGGCGTCGAGCAGGCCGACGCGCGCGCCCTCGGCATGCAGCGCGAGCGCGAGGTTGACGGCGGTCGTGCTCTTGCCCACGCCGCCCTTGCCGGACGACACCGCGATCACGTTGGCCACGCCCGGCAGCAGCGCGACGCCGCGCTGCACCTGGTGCGCGACGATCCTGCTCGAGACGCCGATGGTGACGCCGCCGACGCCGTCGACCGTCCTCGCCGCCTTCTCGAGCGCCTCGCGCACCACGCCGAACTGGCTGAACGCGGGGTAGCCGAGCTCGATGTCGAACGACACCGCGCCGGCGTCGCCGATCTTGAGGTGCTTCAACTGGCGCGCGGCCGTGTAGGGCTGCGCGGTGTGCGGGTCGATGACGGTGGCGAGCACTGCGGTGAGCGCGGCTTCGGAGACGGACATTGCGGAGGGGCGCGGAGCGCGATGACGTGAGGACGGCAAATCGGCCGAAAACGAGGCGATCGGCGCCGGGGAGTTCCGGCGGCGACGCGCAGACTGTGAGGCAGGGAACACGCAGATGAGCGCAGCCACATCACAGTCGGTCAGTCTACCGCGCAGGCCATCGCACCGCGCGGCGCAGGGCCGCGCCGAGGCCGGGTCACGCCCCGGAGGAAGCCTGGCGCTCCGACGCCTTGGCCGACGGCAGCAGTCGCATCACGCTCGCGACGCTGCCGGCCAGCGCGAACGCGGCGCCGAGGCCGAGGGCGGCGCGCGGGGCGTCGAACTGCGCGCCCAGCTGCGAGAAGTGGAAGCACAGCGCCACGAGGCCCGCGCCGATCGTCTGCCCCAGCAGGCGCGCGGACGCGATCACGCCGCTCGCGCTGCCGCTGCGTCGCGGTGGCACGCTGGTCATCAGGGCCTTGAGGTTGGGCGCCTGGAAGAAGCCGAAGCCGGCGCCGCACAAGGCGGTGCGCCAGGCGATCTCGAGCGCGGTCGCGTGCACGGGCAGCATCGCGAGCGTGGCCATGCCGATCGCCAGCACCACCAGGCCGAGCCCGCCCAGGATGCCGGGCGGATAGTGGTCGGCCATCTTGCCGGCGATGATCGCCATCACGGCCACGACCGCCGACCACGGCGTCATCAGCAGCCCCGTGGCCACCGCGCTGTAGCCCAGCACGCTCTGCAGCATGAACGGCAGCGACACGAAGCCCAGTCCCTGCGCGGCGAACGAGCAGATCGAGGTGGCGGTCGACAGCGAGAAGCTGCGCGCGCGGAACAGGTCGACGGCCAGCATCGGCGCCGGGTGGTCGGCCTGGCGGCGCCACAGCAGCACGCCGCAGGCGGCCGCGATCGCCCACTCGACCAGCACCGGCGGCCACGCGCTGTTGTGCGACAGCGACTCGAAGCCGAACACCGTGCCGCAGAACAGCACCGCGCACAGGCCGGCGGCGACGTAGTCGTAGCCGTGGCTCTCTCGGTGCGTGTCCGGCAAGGTCTTCATGCCGATCGCGGCCGCGGCGATGCCGATCGGCACGTTGATGAGGAACAGCCAGTGCCAGCTCGCGATCGACAGCACCGCCGAGGCGACCGTCGGCCCCATCGTGAACGCCAGCGCCACCACCAGCGCGTTGGTGCCGACGCCGCGGCCCAGCTTCTTCGCCGGGAACACGAAGCGGATCAGCGCGATGTTGACGCTCATGATCGCGGCCGCGCCGATGCCTTGCAGCACGCGCGCGGCGACGAGCATGCCGAGCGAGGTCGACAGCCCGCAGCCCAGCGACGCCACCGTGAACAGGATCGTGCCGGCCGCGAACACGCGGCTGTGCCCGAAGACCTCGCCCGACGCCGCGAACGGCAGCAGCACCGACACCACGGCGAGCTGGAACGCGTTGACGATCCAGATCACGGACGGCTCGTCCACGTGGAGGCTGGCCGCGATCGTCGGCAGCGCCGTGTTGGCGATCGCGGTGTCCAGCGTGGCCATCGCCACCGCCAGCAGGATCGCGATCAGCGCCTCGACGTGCTGGCGGCCGGTGAGTCCGTCCGGCACCGGGGTCGCGGGAGACTGGATCGCGCCGGGCGAAGCAAGGTCGGAGGCCATCAATATGAGGGAACTGTCATGAATCCAGTGGTGCATTGCAACACCAGATCGATCTCACGATGGGCAGGTCGGCTATTGCGCCGCCCCGCGCCGGCAGCGGCGCCCGTAGAATTGCCGGTTCGGCCTCGCGGCGCCCGGGCTCCATGCCCGGGGCGCGACGCGAGGCGCTGACCCACGGCCACCATGACCCGCAAACTCTTCGTCACCACCGCCCTGCCCTACGCCAATGCGCCCTTCCACATCGGGCACATGATGGAATACATCCAGGCCGACATCTGGGTGCGGTTCCAGCGCATGCGCGGTGCCGAGG
>JASLEM010000216.1 GCA_030151165.1 Burkholderiaceae bacterium | reverse complement strand
ATGCCGTATTCCTGCAGGCGCGCCGCGAACTTGCGGGCGTGCTGCGGGCCGACGCGGTCGTCCTTGGTCGTCGTCCAGATCAGCGCCTGCGGGTACTTCGCGTCGCGCCGGATGTTGGCGTACGGCGAGATCTTCGCGAGGAACGCGCGCTCCTCCGGCACCGCCACCGAGCCGTACTCGCCGACCCACGACGCGCCGGCCGCGATCTGCTCGAAGCGCAGCATGTCGAGCAGCGGCACCTGGATGTCGACCGCGTTCCACAGTTCCGGATGCTGCGTCATCTCGACGCCCATCAGCAGCCCGCCGTTGGAGCCGCCCTCGATGCCGAGGCGGCGCGGCGTGGTCACGTTGCGGGCGATCAGGTCGCGCGCCACCGACGCGAAGTCGTCGTAGATGATCTGGCGCTTGGTCTTCAGGCCGGCGTCGTGCCAGGCCGGGCCGAACTCGCCGCCGCCGCGGATGTTGGCGACGACGTAGACGCCGCCGTGCTCGAGCCACAGCTTGCCCGTCACGCCGCTGTACCAGGGCGACAGCGAGTTCGCGAAGCCGCCGTACGCGTACAGGATCGTCGGATGGCTGCCGTCCATCGCCATGCCCTTCGGGTGGACGATGAAGTACGGGATCTTCGTGCCGTCGGTGGACGTCGCCTCGAACTGGTCGACGTCGTCGTGCGACGCGTCGAACTGCGCGGGCAGCGAGCGCAGCGACTTCACGTCGCCCCGCGCGGTGTCCGCGCGCCACTGGCTCGAGGGCTGCAGGAAGCCGGCGACCGACAGGTAGGCGGTCGACGTGTGCTCGCTCGCGTCGGCGATGCCGATCGTCGCGTTGTCGGGGAGCGCCACGGCGGTCGACGACCACGTGCCGTCGTGCGCGCGCCGGAACAGCGAGGCGCGGCCGCGCACGTTGTCGAGCGTGGCGACGACCAGCGCGTCCTTCGTGGCGGCGACCTGCTCGACCGACTGGCGCGGCGTCGGCGCGAAGATGACGGTCGGCTTCAGCGCGTCGGGATGCGCGATGGCCTGCGCGAGGTCGATCGCGACGAGCGCGCCCTGCGGCACCTTGACGTCGCCGGCCTGCCAGTCCTGCTCCAGCTTGACGATCAGCTGGCCGTCGAACAGCTCTTCCATCGTGGCCTTCAGCGGCAGGCCGAGCTTCTTCACGCCGCCCGGCGTGACGAGGTATTGCTCGGCCTCGAAGAAGCTGATGCCGCGGTTGATGACCACCGCCTGGTGGCCGGCGGCGTCGTTCAGCGTCAGGAGCTCGGTGGCGACGTCGGTCGGCTTGCCGCGGAAGATCTCGGTGGCGGCCGACAGCGGCTGGCCGCGGCGCAGGCGCTTGACGATGTACGCGTAGCCGGAGCTCGTGAGCTCGCCCGGCTTCCACTCGCGCGCGACCACGACCTGGTTCGGGTTCTCCCAGACCACGTTCTGCTTGCCCTTGGGCAGCTGGAAGCCGCCGGCGACGAACTTGCCCTTCTTCAGGTCGAACTCGCGCACGGTGTCGGCGTCCTCGCCGCCGTCCGACAGCATGACGAGGCACTGGCCCTGCCGATGCGACTCGCACTGCGCGCCCTTCCAGACCCAGTTCGCCTTCTCGTCGGCGGAGACCTTGTCGAGATCGAGCACCGTCTTCCATTGCGGCGCGCCGCCGGCGTCGTAGTCCTTCGCGGAGGTCACGCGCCAGATGCCGCGCACGTGATCGGCGTCCTGCCAGAAGTTGGCCAGCTCGCCGTCGATCTGGCGCGCGAACGGGATGCGGTCGTGCGTCTGCGAGATCGCGAGCGCCTGCTCGTTGAACGTGGCGAAGCGCGGATCCTTCTCGAACACCGACAGCGTCTTCTCGTTCTCGCCGCGCACCCACTTCATCGCGTCGGGGCTGTCGACCTTCTCGAGCCAGAGATAGGGATCGTCGGCGGACGACGCGGCCGGCGCGGGCGCGGAGGCCGCTGGCGACGCGTTCTGGGCGAGGGCGGCGCCGGCGGCGAGCGCGGCGAGCGCCGCGAGCAGGGCCGGGCGCGAGAGGAAGGGCAGGCGGGGCATCGAAAGACCTGGTTGGCGAAAACCGTCGATGTTGCCACCCGCTGCTGCGGCTGTCTTGCGGGTCATCCCGCCGAATCGACCGCCCGTCGTACGGGCCCGGCGCGGGTCAGGCCGTCACGATGCGCTTCACGCCGGCGCCGAGCAGGCGGCCGAGCGTCGCCTCGTCGGCGGAGGCGTCGGTCACCAGCACGTCGACCGCCGCGGACGCGCAGATCTGCACGCGGCTGCCGCGCCCCAGCTTGCTGCTGTCGGCGAGCAGGAAGCGCGTGCGCGCATGCTCGAACATCGCGCGCGCCACGACGGCCTCGTGCCAGAGGTAGTCCATCGCGCCGTCGTCCGCGTCGAAGCTCACGGGCGAGATGACGGCGAGGTCGAGCCGGTAGCGGCCGATCTCGGCGACGGTCTGGTCGCCGTACGTGGCCGGCATCTCCTTGGCGAGGCGCCCGCCGAGCAGCACGACGTCGATGCCCGAGTTGCCCGCGAGATCCTGCGCGATGCCCACCGAGTTCGTCACCACCTGGATGCCGCTGCGGTTGGCGAGCACCTTCGACAGCGCGTGCGTCGTCGAGCCGGCGTCGATGAAGCACGACATGCCCGTCTCGATCAGCGGCGCGACGGCCTGCGCGATCGCGCGCTTCTGGTCCATCTGCAATTCGCCGCGCTCGACGTAGCTGGCCTCGACGGCGACCGCCTGCGGGATCGCGCCGCCGTGCACGCGGCTCAGCTTGCCGGAGAGCTCCAGCTCGATCAGGTCGCGGCGGATGGTTTCCTTGGAGACGCCGAGCTCGGCCGCGAACATCTCCGTCGTCAGGCGCTGGCGCTCGTTGAGCAGCGCGACGATCCTGTTGTGTCTTTCGTGAGCCCACATGCCTTGTCTATGTCCCCTGGCGGCGCGGTGTCGCCGTGCCTGTGTTCGTGGATTTTTCGTGGATTTCCTGGGCCGGAAGATGCCCGTCGACTGTGACAGCTTGAGGAAACTTGTGCGCGCTTGTGGTTTTTGGTGCATTCGAGTGGGTTTAGTTGTTTTGTCATGAAGCCCCGGGATAGTCGCGGCTGTCGCGCTCAACTCAACAGCGCCTTCCGGCACCAACCATCCAAGGCATTCCATGGCTCGCACTCATCGACTCTCCGTCCTCGCTTCCGCGCTGGCGCTGGCCCATGCGGCCACCGTCCAGGCCCAGGCCGTCACCGCGGCGCCCGTCGCGTCGGCCACCGCGTCTCCCGCCGACGGCACCGCGTCGGACGTCCAGGTCGTCACCATCACGCAGGGCCGTGGCCAGGTGCGCTCGGTGCAGGGCATCGACGCCAAGGACTTCACCGAAGCGCCCGCCGGCACCAGCCCGCTGATCACGGTCTCGCGCCTGCCGGGCGTGAACTTCCAGTCCGCCGACCCGCTCGGCAACTACGAATGGTCGGCGCGCTTCACGGTGCGCTCGTTCGCGCAGAACCAGCTCGGCTTCACGCTCGACAACGTGCCGCTCGGCGACATGTCGTACGGCAACTTCAACGGCCTGCACATCAGCCGCGCGATCTCGGCCGAGAACGTCGGCCGCGCGCTGCTGGCGCAGGGCTCGGGCTCGCTCGACACGGCATCCTCCAGCAACCTCGGCGGCACGGTGCAGTTCTTCTCGCGCGATCCCGCCAAGACCTTCGGCCTGGACATCCGCCAGACCTTCGGCAGCGACGACGAGCGCCGCACCTACGGCCGCGTCGACCTGGGCGAGATCGGCTTCGGCCGCGTCGCGCTGAGCTACACGACGCAGGACGCCGAGAAGTGGAAGGGCGACGGCCACCAACGCCAGGACCAGGTCAACCTGAAGTACGTCAACGAGTGGGGCGGCACGAACCGCCTGAGCGCGTTCGTCAACACGTCGCAGCGCCGCGAGATCGACTACCAGGACATGTCCAAGGAGATGATCAACCGCCTCGGCTACAAGTGGGACAACTTCTACCCGAACTTCGGCGCGGCGCTGAACGCGGCGAAGACGCTGTGCGGCAACAACGGCACGACCTACGTCACGCAGTGCGACGACGCGTACTACGCCGGCTCGGGCCTGCGCAACGACGTGCTCGCCGGCAGCACGCTCGAATCGCGCCTGTTCGACCGGCTGCACACGAGCCTGACGCTCTACGGCCACAGCAACAAGGGCGTCGGCCTCTGGTACACGCCGTACACGCCGTCGCCGGACGGCACGCCGATCTCGATCCGCACGACCGAGTACCGCATCGGCCGCACCGGCGAGATCGCCGACTTCGACTTCGACCTCGGCGACCACACCGTCAAGTTCGGCATGTGGCACGAAGATAACAACTTCAACCAGGCGCGCCGCTTCTACGCGACCTCCGCGTCGGCGGTGCCTTCGCCGTACGACTTCCCGAGCAACCCGTTCCTGACGCAGTGGCAGTACCAGTTCAAGACGCGCACGAACCAGTACTGGCTCGGCGACACCTGGCAGGCCACCAGCGCGCTGACCGTGACGGCCGGCTTCAAGGGCCTGCACGTGTCGACCGACGGCGAGGCGCAGATCAGCAGCGGCAACCCGTCCGGCACCGTGGACTCGAAGAAGAGCTTCCTGCCGCAGGCCGGCCTGAACTACGCGCTGTCGTCGCACGACGAGCTGTTCGCCGGCTACGCCCGCAACATGCGCGCGTTCCAGGCCGCCGCCACCGGCACGACGCCGTGGGCGACGACGCAGGCCGGCTTCGACGCGATCAAGAACACGCTCAAGCCCGAGACCTCGGACACCTTCGAGGCGGGCTGGCGCACGCAGGGCAAGCTGTACGAAGGCACGCTGACGGGCTACCTCGTCAACTTCCACGACCGCCTGCTCGCCGTGCAGCCCGGCTCCGGCATCCAGGGCAACCCGGTGGTGCTGTCCAACGTCGGCGGCGTGCGCTCGTACGGCCTCGAGGCCGCGCTGTCGCTGCGCCTGATGCCGTCGGTGAACTGGTTCAACAGCCTCAGCGAGAGCAGCTCGAAGTACCAGGACGACGTCGTCAGCGGCGGCGAGACCTTCGACACGCGCAACAAGCACGTCGTCGACGCGCCGAACACGATGTTCCGCTCGATCCTGGGCTACGACGACGGCAGCCTGTTCGGCGACTTCGGCGTCGACTACATGTCCAAGCGCTACTACAGCTACACGAACGACGCGTCGGTCGGCTCGCGCACGCTGCTCAACGCCAGCGCCGGCTATCGCTTCCGGCAGATCGCCTTCCTGAAGTCGTCGAGCGTCCAGCTGAACGTCACCAACCTGGGCAACGTCCGCTACATCTCGACGCTCGGCAGCAACGGCTTCGTCAACAGCGATCCGAACGGCACCGCGCAGACGCTGCTGCCGGGCGCGCCGCGCGAGTTCACCGTCACGTTCGCCGGCAAGTTCTGATCGGCCCGCCGCGCCCGGGCCCCCGCCGGGCGCACCGTCGCGCCGGGCATCCGCGCCGAACGCGGGTGTCCGGCGAACTGCGTTTGATGAAGGAAGCAGCAGCATGTCCATGATCGATCGCCGCCAGGCCGCGAGCCTGCTCGCCGCCGCCCTGTGCGGCGCGGGCGCGTCGCCCGCGCGCGCGCAGGCGGCCCAGCCCGCGCTGAAGGAGCTCGAACGCGCCGCGCGTGCCGAAGGCCATCTCGCCAGCGTCGGCATGCCCGACGACTGGGCCAACTGGCGCGGCATCTGGGCCGACCTCAAGCGCGTCTACGGCATCGAGCATGTCGACACCGACATGAGCAGCGCCGAGGAGATCGCCAAGATCGAGGCCGAGCGCGGCAACGCGAGCGTCGACATCGGCGACGTCGGCTTCGAGTTCGGCGCGATCGCGAAGGCCCGCGGCATCACGCGCGCCTACAAGCCGTCGACATGGTCGCAGGTGCCGGACTGGGCCAAGGACGCCGACGGCCACTGGGCGCTCGCCTACACCGGCACGATCGCGTTCGCGGTCAACACGAAGCGCATGAAGGCCGTGCCGCGCAGCTGGAAGGACTTGTTCGCCAGCAACGCGCGCGTGCTGGTCGGCGAGGTCGGCCGCGCGGCGCAATCGAACGCGGCCGTGCTGTCGGCGGCCGTCGCGCTCGGCGGCGACGAGACGCGCCTCGCGCCCGCGCTCGCCGCGTTCGCGCCGCTCGCGAA
>JASLEM010000187.1 GCA_030151165.1 Burkholderiaceae bacterium | reverse complement strand
TGGGCCGACAAGTTCCGCTTCGAGGAGGGCGGCCAGGAGACGGCGCCGACGTCGTGGCTGCTGACGTGGTCGCGCCGCACCGAGCGCATCGCCAAGCTGAGCGAGCGCTTCACGCATGCGCTGGAGAGCACGTTCACGTGGTTCCGCGTCACGCATGACGGCACGTCGATCCGCGCGCGTCCGCACCCCGCGAGCGGCGCGCTCGCGCGCGCGTGGGACGCGCTGATCGCCGCCGGCGGCCTGTACGCGATCTACGCGCTGTTCTCGTTCGTGCACGCCGAGGTCGGTTTCGGCGAGGTGTGGCACGTGTTCCTGCTCGGGCTGGCGACGATGCTGCGCGTCGTGGTGCTGATCAGCCTCGCGGCGCTCGTGTGGGTGCCGATCGGCGTGTGGATCGGGCTGCGGCCGATGTGGTCGGGCCGGCTGCAGGCGGTCGCGCAGTTCCTGGCCGCGTTCCCGGCCAACCTGATGTTCCCGGGCGCGGTCGTGCTGATCGTGCGTTGGCACCTGAACCCCGACATCTGGCTGTCGCCGCTGATGGTCTTCGGCACGCAGTGGTACCTGCTGTTCAACGTGATCGCGGGCGCGTCGTCGATCCCGTCCGAGCTGCGCTTCGCGGCCGGCAACATCGGCCTGACGGGCTGGCTCAAGTGGAAGCGCTTCCTGCTGCCCGCGGTGTTCCCGAGTTTCGTCACCGGCGCGATCACGGCCAGCGGCGGCTCGTGGAACGCGAGCATCGTGTCGGAGTACGTCACCTGGGGCAACACCACGCTGGAAGCGCAGGGGCTCGGCAGCTACATCGCGCACATGACGGCGGTCGGCGACTTCCACCGCATCGCGCTCGGCATCTGCGTGATGTGCATCTTCGTGATGGGCATGAACCACTTCGTGTGGCGCCGGCTGTACCGCATCGCCGAAGAACGCATGCATTTCTGATCGCGACGACGCGATCGACGACGAGCTAACTGACCTATCAATCGGACGAAGACCATGGCCCAACCCATCATCGACCTGCAAGGCGTGCGCAAGTCCTTCCGCTCGGCGGACGGGCGTGACCGGCCGGTGCTCGAGGGCGTCGACTTCACGTTGCGCGACGGCGAGATCGTCGCGCTGCTGGGGCAGTCCGGCTCGGGCAAGAGCACGCTGCTGCGCATCATGGCCGGCCTGATCAGCGTCGACGCCGGCACCGTGCAGTACCGCGGCCAGCCGCTCTACGGCCCGGCGCGCGCGATCAGCATGGTGTTCCAGTCCTTCGCGCTGTTCCCGTGGCTGACGGTGCAGCAGAACGTCGAGCTCGGCCTCGAGGCGCGCGGCATCGGGCGCGAGGAGCGCGCCGAACGCGCCGAGAAGGCGATCAGCCTGATCGGCCTCGCCGGTTTCGAGGGCGCGCTGCCGCGCGAGCTCTCGGGCGGCATGCGCCAGCGCGTGGGCATCGCGCGTGCGCTCGTCACGCAGCCCGACGTGCTGCTGATGGACGAGGCCTTCTCCGCGCTCGACGTCCTCACCGGCGAGCGCCTGCGCGACGACATCCTCGAGCTATGGGCGCAGGGCGGCATGCCGACCAAGGCGATGCTCGTCGTCTCGCACAACATCGAGGAGGCGGTGCTGATGGCCGACCGCATCCTCGTCTTCGCGAGCGACCCGGGCCGCATCCGCTTCCAGCTCGCGATCAACCTGCCGCGCCCGCGCGAGGCCGACTCGGCCGACGTGCGCTCGCTGATCGACGAGGTCTATGCGCTGATGACCGCCGGCGCCGGCCGCGCCGACCGCCCGACGGAAGACGCCGAGCTGCGCCTGCACGACCGCGTCCCCGACGCCGACGTCGCCCGCATCGACGGCCTGCTCGAGCTGCTCGCCGACGCCCCGTTCCACGGCGAGGCCGACCTGCCGAAGCTGGCGGAGGAATCGGAGCTCACCGACGACGAGCTCCTGCCCGTGGCGAGCGCCATCGCGCTGCTGGGCCTCGCGCGCCTGCAGAGCGGCGACCTGCACCTCACGCTGCTCGGCCGGCGCTACGTCGACGGCGACCACACGACGCGCCAGCAGCTGTTCGGCCAGCAGGTGCTCGAGAACGTGCCGCTCGCCGCGCACATCCGCCACAGCCTCGAGCAGGATCCCGCGCGCGCGCTGCCCGAGCAGCCGTTCCTGCGCCTGCTGCAGCAGCACCTCGACGCGGCGGAGGCCGAGCGCGTGCTGCAGACCGTCATCGGCTGGGGTCGCCACGGCGAGGTCTTCGAGTACGACTTCCACGCCGGCAGCATCCACCTGCCAGACGACCAGCAGGACGAGCCCTCCCGGAACTCGATCATCGAGTGATCCGTCGCGCGCGACCCCGCGCGCACACCCTTCCCGATCGCGGCCGACCTCGTTCGGCCGCGTTGCTTTCCGGCGTCCGCGCGCGATGTGGCTTCCCACGATTGCAGGCCGCCGACGCGCGCGCGGACACTTCCCACGACAACGAAAAGAGTCCATAACAACGATAAAAAGAAAGGAAGGCTCCCATCACGAACGCCCCCCGGGACACGTCCCCGCCTTCCGCGGCCGCGCTGCTGGCGCGCGTCGAGGCCCATGCGCTGTCCGCGCCCGGCGAGCCGCTCGGCTTCGAGTGCCGGCTCGCGACGGACAACGGCTGGACGCTCGGCCACGCCGTCGCCGTCACGCGCGAGTACCGCCGCTTCCTCGTGCTGACGCAGGCCGCCGGCGAGACGGTCTGCCCGTCCGACGATGTCGACCAGGCCTGGCACCTGCACATCACGCGCACCGCCCACTACGAGCGCTTCTGCCGCGACGTGCTCGGCCGCTTCCTGCACCACCATCCCGCCGGCAGCGGGCAGGGCGAATCGCAGCGCCACCGCGCGATGTACGCCGCGACGCTCGCGCACTACCGGCAGGCCTTCGACGCCGCGCCACCGGCCGACGTATGGCCCGGCGTGGACGATCGCTTCGCGCCGCCGCCGGCCGACGCGCCCGCGACGATCGCGCTGCGCGGCCCGGTCGCCTACGGCCCCTTCCTCACGCTCGCGCTCCTCGCCGGCGCGTTCGTGCTCGCGATGCTGTGCAACCTGCTCGGCGTGTTCGACGCGATGCACGAGATGAGCGGGCCCGGGTTCCTGCGCATCGCCGTGCCGGTGACCTTCGCCCTCGTCGCGTTCGGCTTCCTGTCGACCTCGCCCGCCACGCACCCGACGCCGCGCGACACGCTCGACCCCTACGAAGCCGCATGGCTCGCCGGCGGCCCGGCGCGCATGGCGGCGATGGCGATGGGCCTGCTCGTCGAGCGCGGCCATCTCGTGCTCGAAGGCGGGCAGGGCCGTGGCGCGACGACCCGGCTGGGCGTCGC
>JASLEM010000035.1 GCA_030151165.1 Burkholderiaceae bacterium | reverse complement strand
GGAAGAGATGGAGGCGCTGCAGCTCGGCTCCGTGCAGATGCTGGCGCCGTCGCTGTCGAAGTTCGGCCCGCTGGGCGTCAAGGAATTCGAGGTCTTCGACCTGCCCTTCCTGTTCAAGGACACCGACGCCTTCCGCGCCGTCACCGAAGGCCCGCTCGGCAAGGACCTGTTCGCCAAGCTCGAGCCCAAGGGCATCCGCGGCATGGCCTACTGGGACAACGGCTTCCACATCATGAGCGCCAACAAGCCGCTGCACCACGTGGCCGACTTCAAGGGCCTCAAGATGCGCATCCAGTCCTCGAAAGTGCTCGAGGCGCAGTTCCGCGCGCTCGGCGCGATCCCGCAGGTGATGGCGTTCTCCGAGCTGTACCAGGCGCCGCAGTCGGGCGTGGTCGACGGCACCGAAGGCACGCCGTCCAACTTCTTCACGCAGAAGACCTACGAGGTCACGAAGCACATCTCGCTGTCGAACCACGGCCACCTCGCGTACGCCGCGATCGTCAACAAGAAGTTCTGGGACGGCCTGCCCGCCGACATCCGCGCGACGCTCGACCAGTGCATGAAGGACGCGACGACCTACGCCAACGCGATCGCCGCGACCGAGAACACGCAGTCGCTCGAGAAGATCCGCGCGAGCGGCAAGTGCACGATCTACACGCTGACGCCGGCCGAATCGCTCGAGTGGAAGAAGGCGCTGATGCCCGTCCACAAGGAGATGGAGGCGCGCGTCGGCAAGGAGAACGTCGCCGCCGCGTACAAGGCCGCCGGATTCGTGCCTGTTTGAGCCCCCACGCTCCCTGACGGTCGCTGCCCCCCGAGGGGCCGGCCGCGAGCGGACTGGCAGAGCCAGCTCCGCCGCTCCCTTGAACTTTCCTGTCCTCGTTCCGGCGCCAGCGGCGGATGCGGGGAACGCGCCTTCGGCGCGAGAAAGGCTCCGATGCTCAACCGCATCCTCGACCACCTCGAAGAGTGGCTCATCGCGTTCCTGATGGGCGCGGCGACGTTGCTGATCTTCGTCGCGGTCGTCCACCGCTACGCCGCGGGGGCGCACTACCCCGCGTTCCTGCAACCCGTCCAGGACTTCCTGCTGAAGATCAACCTCGGCTGGGCGCAGGAGCTGTGCATCTACATGTTCATCTGGATGGCCAAGTTCGGCGCGGCCTACGGCGTGCGCCACGGCACGCACGTGGGCGTCGACGTGCTGGTGCGCGCGCTGCCGCCCGCGCAGGCGCGCTGGCTCACGATCATCGGCCTGTGCGGCGGCGCGCTGTTCACGGTGGTCATCGGCACGATGGGCTCGGTGCTGGTCTGGGACGACGGCCTGCACTACGCGTGGCTCAGCCACCTCGGCCGCGACGTCGGCGACCTGTCCGAAGGCGCGACGACGCCCGACCTCGAGCTGCCCGTGTGGATCGAGTACCTGGCGATCCCGCTCGCGTCCTACCTGATGTGCTTCCGCTTCCTGCAGGTGCTGGTCACGTACGTGAAGACCGGCGAGCTGCCGAAGCACGAGGTCGCCCACGTCGACGGCCTCGAGGACGTCGACAACTACGAGCCGACGCCCCAGGGGAGCATCACGAAATGAGCGCGCTCATCATCTTCTCGCTGCTCGTGGTGCTGATGCTCACGGGCATGCCGATCTCGATCGCGCTCGGCCTCACGGTCATGAGCTTCTTCTTCTTCCTGAGCGACGTGCCGATGGCCAGCGTCGGGCTGAAGCTGTTCGAGGGGCTCAACAGCTTCCCGATCATGGCGATCCCGTTCTTCATCCTCGCCGGCAACTTCCTCACCAACGGGGGCGCGGCGCGACGGATGATCCATTTCGCCGCGACGATGGTCGGCCACATGTACGGCGGCCTGGGCCTCGCGGCGGTGCTGGCCTGCGCGATGTTCGCGGCGATCTCGGGCTCGTCGGTGGCCACCGTCGTCGCGGTCGGCACGATCATGATGCCGGCCATGACGGCCGCAGGCTATCCGAAGAAGTTCTCGGCCGGCGTGATCACGACCTCGGGCGCGCTGGGCATCCTGTTCCCGCCGTCGATCAACCTGGTGATCTTCTCGATCGCCACGACGGGCATGAGCGCCACGGGCCCCAACGGCGAGCCGGTGGCGACGGCCTCGGTGGGCGACCTGTTCATCGCCGGCGTCGTGCCGGGCCTGGTGCTGGCGCTGCTGCTGGGCATCACGACGTGGCACCGCGCGAAGAAGTTCGACTACCCGCGCATGGCGCGCGCGTCGTGGGGCGAGCGCTGGAAGGCGTTCCGCGAGGCGTCCTGGGGGCTGGCGCTGATCATCATCGTGGTCGGCGGCATCTATTCGGGCATGTTCACGCCGACCGAGGCCGCGGCCATCGCCGCCGTGTACTCGTTCCTGATCTCCGTGTTCGTCTACAAGGACATGAAGATCGTGCAGGTGCCCGCAGTGCTGCGCAACGCGGCCGCGATGAGCGCGATGCTGCTGTACATCATCACGAACGCGGTGCTGTTCTCGTTCCTGCTGACGTCCGAGCAGATCCCGCAGGCGATGGCGTCGTGGATGACGATGCAGGGCTTCGGCGTGGTGATCTTCCTGCTGCTGGTCAACGTCATCCTGCTGGTGGCCGGCAACTTCATGGACCCGTCCGCGATCGTGCTGATCATGGCGCCGATCCTGTACCCGATGGCCTGCCGCCTGGGCGTCAACCCGATCCACATGGGCATCCTGATGGCCGTGAACATGGAAGTGGGCATGTGCCATCCGCCGGTGGGGCTGAACCTCTACGTGGCGTCGGGCATCACGAAGATGGGGATCTCGGAGCTCACGGTGGCCGTCTGGCCGTGGCTGCGCACGATGATCGGCTTCCTGATCCTCGTCACGTACTGGCCGCCGTTGTCGCTGTGGCTGCCGCACCTGCTGGCGCATTGACGCGCCGACGCACGTCCTGAACGCAGGGCCGGCCGCGACAGCGCCCGGCCCTTTTTCTCGCGCCTTCCGGGCTTTCCCCCGGCTTCGCGCTTTCGCAACGCCACGGCGGTCGGCCACCGGCGCGTCACGCACTGCCGCTTAAGATCGGCGGTTGCCGAACGTTCGACCCCCGACCCCGTCCATGCCCACTTCTTCCCGCGCACCGACGTCCCACCCCGCCGACCGCCGCCTCGCGCTGTCCGCGATCGCGCTGGCGAGCGCCCTCGCGCTCCACGCGTCGCCCGTGCGCGCGCAGGCCGCGCTGTCGTCCGACGTCGACCCCGCGTCCACCCCGCTGCCGCTCGCGACCGCCGACGCCCGCGTGCGCCTGGGCGGCGAGCGCCTGCACCTGCCGGGGCGCGAGCACCTCGGGCTCGTGGGGCTCACGGAGCTGTTCTCGGTCGGCGGCGAGTGGTGGGTCGGGCCGGGCGTCTACGGCGCGGCGACGGGCGAACGCGGCGGGCTGTTCGTGCCCGGCGTCGAAGGCACGTGGTCGCACCCGTTCAACACGTGGCTCGCGGTCGACGCGGGCGTGTTCGCCGGCGGCGGCGGCGGCGGCGTGGCGCCGGTCGGCGGCGGGCTGATGCTGCGGCCGCACGTCGACCTCGTCTTCCGCCTGCCCGGCTTCTACACCGGCCCGACGTGGTCGAAGGTGCGCTTTCCGAACGGCGCGATCAACTCGAACCAGGTCGGCTGGATGATCAACTTCGACTCGTCGTTCCGCTATCGACCGGTCGACTCGCTGCGCGACGGCGCGCCGACCAGCGGCACCGCGACGGGCCTGGGCTTCGACCGCATCGACGCCACGCTCACGCGCGAGACTCCGCGCAACCATTCGCGCCTGACCAGCGGCGCGCCGATGACGCAGTCGATCGGCCTCGTCGGCCTGCGCGCCGAGCACACCATCGACGGCCCGCTGTGGGCCGGCATCGAGACCGCCGGCGCGGCCACGGGCGGCGTCGCGGGCTATGCCGAGGTGCTCGGCACCGCGGGGCTGCGCTTCCCGGTCGTCGGCGACCGATTGAGCCTCGGCGTGCGCGGCTCGGTCGGCCTCGGCGGCGGCGGCGCGGTCGACACCGGCGGCGGCCTGCTGCTGAAGGCCGCGGCCGGCGCGACGCTGCGTGTGACCGATTCGCTGGGCGTCGGTGCCGAGGTCGGCCTGGTCGACGCGCCGCGCGACGCGCACTTCAGCGCGCGCTCGCTCGCGCTGTCGCTGAACTGGACGCTCAACGCACCGACCCAGCCGCCGATCGGGGGCTGGGACGCGCGCGGCCCCGCCGACGCGACGCGCATGGAGTTCGGCGCCGGCGTCGAGCGCTACCGCGCCGCGCGCAAGGGGCGCGGCAGCGAGCAGTTGGACGCGGTGTCGCTGCAGCTCAACCGCTTCATCACGCCGCAGATCTACGTCAGCGCGCAGGCGCACAGCGCGTTCGCGGGCGGCGCGGGCGCGTACACGGTGGGCATGTTCGGCATCGGCGCGCAGGTGCCGGTGATGCAGCGCCTGCGGCTGGGCGTCGAGGCGCTCGGCGGCGCGGCCGGCGGCGGCGGCGTGGACACGGCCGGCGGCAAGGTGGTGCAGGGCCGCGGCTACGTCGACGTCGGCCTCACCGATTCGCTGTCGCTGCGCGTGGGCGGCGGCAAGATCAAGTCGGTGCACGGCGGGCTCAGCGCGCCGACCGTCGACGCGGCCCTCGTGTTCGCGTTCGGCGTGGATCGCGCGCGGCGCTGAGCGTCCGTGCGCGGTCAGCGGGCGCGTTGATTGCCGTCCACCTCCGCTGCGCCCGCTCGGTGCGCACCTGAGGAGACGCCATGCCCCGCTCGATCTGGAAAGGCGCGATCGCCTTCGGCCTCGTCCACGTGCCCGTGGCGCTGTATCCGGCGTCGCAGGAGGACGACATCGACTTCGACTGGCTCGACAAGCGCTCGATGGATCCGGTCGGCTACCAGCGCATCAACAAGCGCACCGGCAAGCCGATCACGAAGGAGAACATCGTCAAGGGCGTCAAGCAGGAGGACGGCACGTACGTGATCGTCGACGACGCCGAGATCCGCGACGCCTATCCGAAGACGATGCAGACCATCGAGATCGAGGCCTTCGTCAAGGCCAGCGAGATCCCGTTCGTCTACCTCGAGAAGCCGTACTACCTGGAGCCGGTCGCGAAGGCCGACAAGGTCTACGCGCTGCTGCGCGAGGCGATGATCGCGCACGACGTCGTCGGCATCGCGCGCGTCGTGATGCACACCAAGGAGCACCTCGCCGCGCTGATGCCCGCCGGGCCCGCGCTGATCCTCAACACGCTGCGCTGGGCGACCGAGGTGCGCACGAGGGACGAGCTGAAGATCCCCGCCGCCGGCAAGGCGGGCGCGAACCTGAAGGACAGCGAGCTGAAGATGGCGGGCCAGCTCATCTCGGAGCTGACCGCGAAATGGAAGGCCGGGGACTACGTCGACCGCTTCGCCGCCGAGATCCACAAGCTCATCGCGGCCAAGGTGAAGGCCGGCAAGACGCACACGGTCACGCCGCTCGAGGCGGTCGGCGACGGCGCGGCGCCGTCGAACGTCGTCGACCTGACCGCGCTGCTGAGGAGCAGCCTCGGCCAACGCCGCGGCCGCGCGAGCAACGATGCGGACGGCGAGGACGAAGCCGCCGCGACGCCCGCACGCAAGACGCCCGCAAAGGCAGCGAAGGCTCCGAGCCCGGCGTCGAAGCCCGCCGCGAAGAAAGTCGCCCCGGCGAAGAAGGCCGCGGCGCCGGCCAAGGCCAAGGCCGCGCCCGCCCGCAAGCGCGCCTGACCGCCGCACGCGTTGGGCATGCCGAATGCTCGACGTGGCGATGGCCCACGCCGCAAGCTCCTCGCCGCACCGCGCCCCCGCGCGCGCGTCACGCACACCCGCACGCACACCCGCGCCAACCGCGAAGCCCAAGCGCGCGAAGCCGGCCCGCACACGCCAGCCCGCCGTCGAGGACACCGACGACGCGCCGCTCGCCCGCTACCGCGCCAAGCGCGACTTCACGATCACGTCCGAGCCCGGCCCGGTGCGCGCGAAGGCCGCGCAGCAAGGGTCGTTCGTGATCCAGAAGCACGACGCGACGCGGCTGCACTACGACTTCCGGCTCGAGCTCGACGGCGTGCTCGCGTCGTGGGCGATCCCGAAGGGCCCGAGCTTCGACCCGAAGGAGCGGCGCCTGGCGGTGCACGTCGAGGATCATCCGGTGGCCTACGGCGGCTTCGAGGGCACGATCCCGAAGGGCCAGTACGGCGCGGGCACCGTCATCGTCTGGGACAACGGCACCTGGGAGCCGGTGGGCGATCCGCGCGCCGGGCTGAAGGCCGGCAAGCTGGTCTTCAGGCTGCACGGGCACAAGCTGGCCGGGCTGTGGGAGCTCGTGAAGATCGCCAAGCCGGGCGAGCGCCAGGAGCCCTGGCTGCTGTTCAAGAAGCACGACGAGTGGGAACGGCCGCACGCCGACTACGACGTCGTCGACGCGCTGCCCGACAGCGTGATCGCGCAGCCGATGAAGTGGCTGGAAGACGCACCGGCCGGCGGCCCGGTCGCGGCGATCAGGCGCGCCGGGCGCACGGCCGCCGCGGTGCGCCAGGCCGCGTCCGCATTCGATCCGTCGGCGCTGGCGGGCGCGCGCAAGGCCGCGCTGCCGCAGACGCTGTCGCCGCAGCTGGCGACGCTGGCCAAGTCCGCGCCGACGCACGGCGACTGGCTCTACGAGATCAAGTTCGACGGCTATCGCCTGATGACGCGCATTGCCCGGGGCAAGGCGACGATCGTCACGCGCGGCGGCCACGACTGGACGCACAAGCTGCAGCCGCTCGCCGACGAACTCGCGACGCTGGACCTCGCCGACGGCTGGCTCGACGGCGTGCTCGTCTCGTGGGCCATCCCGACGGGCCCGAGCTTCGACCCGAAGGAGCGGCGCCTGGCGGTGCACGTCGAGGATCATCCGGTGGCCTACGGCGGCTTCGAGGGCACGATCCCGAAGGGCC
>JASLEM010000517.1 GCA_030151165.1 Burkholderiaceae bacterium | reverse complement strand
CCAGCGTGAGCTTGAGGCGGCCGAGGCGGTCGCCTTCGTGCGGATCGGCGCCGGCGACGTAGAACACCAGCCCGGGCGGACGCGCGGCCATGCGCGCCCACACCTCGTCGAGCGCCGGGCGCAGCGCGGCGAGGTAGACGTCGTCGGTGCAGCCGTCCGGCAGCCCGACGTCCAGGTCGCCCGGCGACTTGCGGAACGGGAAGTTGCGCTCGCCGTGCATCGAGAACGTGAAGACGGTGTCGTCGCCGTCGAAGATCGCGGCCGTGCCGTTGCCCTGGTGGACGTCGAGGTCGATCACCAGCACCTGCAGCAGCGCGCGATGCGTGCGGTGCCATTCGGCCTGCATCAGCCGCGCGGCCACCGCCACGTCGTTGAAGACGCAGTAGCCCGAGCCCTGCGACGCGTTCGCGTGGTGCGTGCCGCCGCCCAGGCTCGCGCTCACGCCGCCGTCCGGGCCGTCGGACAGCGCGACGCGCGCGGCGGCGATCGTCGCGCCGACCGAGTGGACGGCGCGCGCGGCCAGCGCGGGCGTCCATTCGAAGCCGATCTCGCGCTGGCGCGCGGCGCTCAACGTGCCAGCGAGGACGTCGGCGATGTAGGACGGATCGTGCGCGAGCGCCAGCTCGCCCTCGCTGGCCGGGCCGCTCAGCCGCAGCGCGATGCCGCGCGGGTCGGCCTCCACGCGGCGCCGCAGCAGGCCGTACTTGCCGATCGGGAAGCGATGCCCCGGCGGCAGGGGCAGGATGTGCGGGTCGAAGTGGAAAGCAATCATCGGAAGGTGTAGAACCCGGGGTGGGCACGGTTTCGAGGCTTGACCCTAAAGTTTGCTGCACCGCACCAAAATGGCTTGCAATTGCGGCCCGACGCCCTGATACTTCTATCCATGCTGCAGTGCAGCAAACGACTTTCCACCCAGAAACTCAAGGAGAACTGTCAATGCTGACCGCTGAACAAATGATCGCCGCCCAGAAGGCCAACCTCGAAACGCTGTTCGACCTGACCAGCAAGGCCTTCGAAGGCGTCGAGAAGCTCGTCGAGCTGAACCTGCAAGTCGCGAAGGCGTCGATCGGCGAAGCCCAGGAAACCGCGAAGGCTTCCCTCGGCGTCAAGGATGCCCAGGAACTGCTCGCCCTGCAAGCCGGCCTGCTGCAGCCCGCCGCCGAGAAGGCCGCCGCCTACGGCCGCCACCTGTACGACATCGCCGCCGGCACCAACGCCGAAGTGACCAAGATCGCCGAAGCGCAAGTCGCCTCCGCGCAAGCCAAGTTCGCGACCGCCGTCGACGGCGCCGTCAAGAACGCCCCGGCCGGCACGGAATCCGCCGCCGCGCTGGTGAAGTCGGCCATCGCCGCCGCCAGCAACGCGATGGAAAGCGTCCAGAAGGCCACCAAGCAGGCCGCCGACGTCGCCGAAGCCAACTTCCAGGCGATCACCAACACCGCCGTGAAGGCCACGCAATCGACGGCCAAGGCCGCCAAGCGCAGCACCGCGGCCTGATTCCCGCCCGGGTCGCGCCGGCTTGATTTCCGAGCCGCCGACCCCATGTTGGAAACGTCGGCCCGAGGGCCGGCAAATGGTTGTCTCCTCGGTACCCCCGCGGTACCTTCAGAACCCGGCCCCGGCCGGGTTTTCTTTTGGGCGGTCCGCACCGCGGCCACCGATCGCGCGCCTGACGGGCGCATGGCCATCCGGGATCGCGTGTCGCGGTTCGGCACAATGAGCGCATCGACATGAGCCCGCTTCATGAATCCGCGCGTCAACCTCAATGACCTCCACGCCTTCGTCGCCGTCGCCCGCGAGGGCAGCTTCACGCGGGCCGCGGCGAAGCTGGGGGTGTCGCAGTCCGCGCTGAGCCACACGATCCGGGGTCTGGAGGCGCGGCTCGGCTACCGCCTGCTGACGCGCACCACGCGCAGCGTCTCGGCGACCGACGCCGGCGAGCGCGCCGCGGCTGGACGAGATCGAGGCCGAGCTCGGCGCCCTCGGCGAATTGCGCGACAAGCCCGCCGGCACGCTGCGCATCACCGCCACCGACCAGGCCGCCGACGCCGTCCTGCTGCCCCGGCTCGGCCCGCTGCTGGCGCGCTATCCGGACATCCGCATCGAGATCGTCGTCGACTACGCGCTGACCGACATCGTCGCCCAGAAGTTCGACGCCGGCGTCCGCCTGGGCGACCAGGTGGCCAAGGACATGATCGCCGTGCGCATCGCGCCGGACATGCGCATGACGGCCGTCGCGGCGCCGTCGTACTTCGACGGCCGCGCCGTGCCGACGCTGCCGCAGCACCTCACCGACCACAACTGCATCAACCTGCGCCTGCCGACCTACGGCGGCCTCTACGCGTGGGAGTTCGAGCAGGCCGGCGCGAAGGTCAACGTGCGCGTCGAGGGCCAGTGGACGTTCAACACCGTCGCTCAGATGCTCGCCGCGGCGCTGGCCGGCTACGGCATCGCCTACCTCGCCGAGGGCGTCGCGCGGCCGCACGTCGACGCCGGCCGGCTGGTGCCGGTGCTGCAGGACTGGTGCCCGACCTTCCCGGGCCTGCACCTCTACTACCCGAGCCGGCGGCAGTCGTCGCGCGTGCTCGGGCTGGTGGTGGAGGCGCTGCGCCTTCGCGACCCCGCCGACCGCGCACCGGCGGCCGACGTCGCCCATCCGGTCAGCGGCTGACCAGCTTCTGCAGCGCCTCGGGATAGCGGCCGCCCTGCACCGTGATGGCGCTCGCGGCGGTCTCGATCTCGGCGAGGTCGGCCGGCGTCAGCTCGATCGACGCGGCGCCGATGTTCTCCTCCAGCCGATGCAGCTTCGTCGTGCCGGGGATCGGCACGATCCACGGCTTCTGCGCCAGCAGCCAGCCGAGCGCGACCTGCGCGGGCGTCGCGCCCTTGCGGCCGGCGATGGTCTTCAGCAGGTCGACCAGCGCCACGTTGGCCTTGCGCGCGTCGGCGGTGAAGCGCGGCAGCGTGGCGCGGAAGTCGCCCTTCTCGATCGTCGTGCTCTCGTCCATGCGGCCCGTCAGGTAGCCGCGGCCCAGCGGGCTGAACGGGACGAGGCCGATGCCGAGCTCCTCGAGCGTGGGCAGGATCTCGGGCTCGATGTCGCGCGTCCACAGCGAGTATTCGCTCTGCAACGCCGTGACGGGCTGGACGGCGTGCGCGCGGCGGATGGACGCGGCGTCGGCCTCGGACATCCCGAAATGCCGCACCTTGCCCTCGCGGATCAGGTCTCTCACGGTGCCGGCGACGTCCTCGATCGGCACGGCCGGGTCGAGCCGGTGCTGGTAGAACAGGTCGATCGTCTCGATCCGCAGGCGCTTGAGCGACGCCTCGGCCACGGCGCGGATGCGCTCGGGGCGGCTGTCGACGCCGGGCATGGCCTCGACCTTGAAGCCGAACTTCGTCGCGATCACGAGATCCTTGCGCACGGGCGCGAGCGCCTCGCCGAGCAGTTCCTCGTTGGTGTAGGGGCCGTAGACCTCGGCCGTGTCGAAGAACGTGATGCCGCGCTCGACCGCCTGGCGCAGCAGCGAGGCCATCTCCTTCTTGTCGGGCAGCGGCAGGTAGCCGTGGCTCATGCCCATGCAGCCGAGGCCGAGGGCCGAGACTTCCAGCCCGCTGCGGCCGAGTTGACGCTTCTGCATTTCCATCTCCTTGGAGCGCGGGGCGGCGGGATCGCCACCCGATCGGGAGACTCTAGCGAAAGCGCGGCTCTTCGTTAAGCGGCGCCAATGTGCACGCCGTCATGAGCAGGACTCATGAATCGACGTGCCAGGCCGTTCAGCGCAGCACGACGACCTGTTGCGCGATCTTCGCCTTGATGGCCGGCAGCGCCGCCAGCGCGGCCTCGCGGCCGGCCTGGATGTTCTTGGTGCGGACGGTGAAATCGGTACCGGCGACACCCGTCAGCTTCGGGCGCAGCACGATGTCGGCCTGCTTCAGCTCCAGCTCGTTGATGCTGCGGCCCATGATCGAGAAGGTCTGCAGCAGCATGTGCAGCGCGTCGCCGGTCGAGCCGCCGTCGGGCAGCTGCGAGATGTCCACCGCAATCACGACGTCCGCGCCCATGTCGCGCGCGGAGCGCACGGGCACCGGCGACGTCAGCCCGCCGTCGACGTACTCGTGCGTGCCGATCTTCACCGGCGTGAACACGGCCGGTACGGCGCTGGACGCCCGCACCGCGGTGCCGACATCGCCGCGGCGGAACAGGATCGGCTTGCCGCTGTCGAGGTCGGTGGCGACGATGCCCAGCGGCAGCTTCATCTGTTCGATGTCCTTGCCGCCGACGAAGTCGCGGACGTAGTGCGCCAGCGCCTCGCCGCGGATCAGGCCGCGGCCGGGGAAGGCCCAGTCGGTGAGCGCCGATTCGTCCATCGTGGCCGCGGTGCCGGCCAGCTCGTGGCCGGTCTTGCCGGACGCGTACATCGCCGCGACCAGGCTGCCGGCCGAGGTGCCCGTCACGAGGTCAGGATGGATGCCGTTCTCCTCCAGCACCTCGATCACGCCGATGTGCGCGAAGCCACGCGCGGCGCCGCCGCCGAGCGCGAGGCCGATGCGCGGCGCGCGTGTCGGGCGCGCTGCCGGCGGGGCGACGGCGGCGATGGACGGGCTCGACGCGGCGGCCACGACCGGCGCCGCGCACTGGGCCGTCAGCTCGGGCGTGGAACGGGCGATCGGCGTCGACTGGCAGGCGGCGAGCAGCGCGACGGCCCCCAGCGCCACCGCGGCGCGACCCCGGTCGAGCAGGCCGGCCATCATCGAAAGACGCATTTCCATATTCCCCACAAGTATGATCCCATAGAAAAAGTGTAGTTCTCGTTATGAAGGACGTTCACTACATTGTCTCTTCAATGAGGGAACAGGCGCCTGCCCGAGCCTCGCAAAGAGAACCCACGATGTATCAGTACACCGACTTCGACCGCCAGTTTGTTCGCGCCCGCGCCGCGCAGTTCCGTGACCAGCTGGAGCGCAACCTCGCCGGCGAGCTCGCGGACGACGACTTCCGCCCGCTGCGCCTGCAGAACGGCTGGTACATCCAGCGCCACGCGCCGATGCTGCGCGTCGCGGTGCCCTACGGCGAACTCGCCAGCCGCCAGCTGCGCCAGCTGGCGCGCATCGGCAGCGAGCTCGACCGCGGCTTTCTTCATTTCACCACGCGCCAGAACGCCCAGTTCAACTGGATCCCGATCGAGAAGTCGGCCGACGCGATGGACCTGCTCGCCGACGTCGACATGCACGGCATCCAGACGTCCGGCAACTGCATCCGCAACATCACGACCGACGTGATGGCGGGCATCGCGCCCGACGAGATCGTCGACCCGCGCCCGTACTGCGAGATCCTGCGCCAGTGGAGCACGCTGCAGCCGGAGTTCGCGTTCCTGCCGCGCAAGTTCAAGATCGCCGTGAGCGGCGCGAAGGAAGACCGCGCCGCGATCGCGTGGCACGACATCGGCCTGCAGCTGCTGAAGAACGACGCGGGCGAGGTCGGCTTCAAGGTGCTGGTCGGCGGCGGCATGGGCCGCACGCCGATCATCGGCTCCGTGGCCGCCGAGTTCGTGCCCTGGAACCAGATCCTCGTCTACATCGAAGCCGTCGTGCGCGTGTACAACCGCTTCGGCCGGCGCGACAACGCGTACAAGGCGCGCATCAAGATCCTCGTGAAGGCCGAAGGCCAGAAGTTCTTCGACCAGGTCAACGAGGAGTTCCGCAAGATTCTCGCGGACGACATCGGCGGCACCGCGCAGATCGTCCCGCAGTCGGAGCTCGACCGCGTCTCGGCGTTCTTCGCGCGCCCCGAGAAGATCCGCCCGGCCATCGGCGGGTTCGATCCGAACCGCACCGGCGCCGCGCCCGTGCCCTTCCTGCGCTGGCTCGACCGCAACGTGCACGACCACCAGGTCGAGGGCTACCGCGCCGTCACGCTGTCGCTCAAGCGGCCGGGCCTGCCGCCGGGCGACGTGACGTCCGAGCAGATGGAAGCGGCGGCGACGATGTCCGACCGATACTCGCTCGGCGAGCTGCGCGTCTCGCACGACCAGAACCTGCTGCTGCCCTGGGTGCGCGAGGCCGACCTCCGCGCCGTCTGGCACGCCGCGCAGGAAGCCGGCTTCGCCACGCCCAACATCGGCCTGCTGACCGACATGATCGCCTGCCCCGGCGGCGACCTGTGCGCGCTCGCCAACGCCCGCTCGCTGCCGATCGCGGCGGCGATCACCGAGCAGTTCGACGACCTCGACGCGCTGCTCGACCTCGGCGACATCGACCTGCACATCAGCGGCTGCATGAACTCCTGCGGCCACCACCATACCGGCCACATCGGCATCCTCGGCATCGACAAGGACGGCAGTGAGTGGTACCAGGTGAGCGTCGGCGGCTCGGATGGCACGATCAACAGCGGTGCCTCGGTTCCGGCCAAGGTGATCGGCCCGTCGTTCGCGGCCGAGGAAGTGCCCGCCGTGATCCAGGCGCTGATCGAGACCTACCGCGACCAGCGCGCCGCCAACGAGCGCTTCGTGGATACCGCACGCCGTATCGGCATCGCCCCGTTCCGCCAGGCCACCGACTCGGTGCGCCGCGAGACCGCCGTCGCCGCATGACCGAAAGCGCCCGAAAAATGAAATTCATCGACCGAACTTCCTCCGAAAGCCCGGACGCCTGGCTGCTGCTGCCCGATTCCGAGATCGCGGGCCCCGCGCCACACCGCCTGCTGACCCTCGCGCAATGGCAGGCCGTGCGCGACGCCTGGCCCGCGGACGTGCCTGTCGGCGTGCTGGTGCCCAACACCGAGGACATCGAGACCCTCGCCGCCGACCTGCCGCGCATCGCGCTCGTCGCGCTCGAGTTCCCGAAGTGGGTCGACGGCCGTGCGTACTCGCAGGCCCACGTCCTGCGCGCGCGCCTGCGTTACGCGGGCGAGGTGCGCGCGACGGGCGACGTGCTCGTCGACATGATGCCGCTGCTGCAACGCACCGGCTTCGACGCCGTCGTGCTGAAGGACGGCCAGCGCCAGTCCTCCGCCGAACGCGCGCTGTCGTTCTTCCCGACCTACTACCAGGGCGACGTGCTGCAACCGCAGCCGCATTTCGCCCGCGAAGCCGCCTGACATGACCGAACACGCCGAACAAGCCGCGGGCGAGACGTCCTCGCTGTCGTTCTCGTCGCTGCAGGCGCCCACCACGGCGTCGGCGATCGCGCTGTACGCGCGGCCGAGCGCGGACTTCGCCGCCAAACTCGACGCCACGATCGAGCTGCTGCGGGCCGCGGCCGAGGATCACGGCGGCCGCATCGTGCAGGCCACCAGCCTCGGCGCGGATGACATGGTCATCACCGACCTGATCGCGCGCCTGGGCCTGAAGATCGCGATCGGCACGCTCGAGACCGGCAAGCTGCACGCCGAGACGTCCGCGCTGATCCCGCGCATCGAGGAACGCTACGAGCTGCCGGTCGAGGTCTACCGGCCGCGCGACGAGCAGGTCGTCCACTTCGTGCGCAAGAACGGCGAGGACGCGATGTACAGGAGCATCGAGCTGCGCAAGGCCTGCTGCAGCGTGCGCAAGATGGAGCCGCTGGGCCGCATGCTCGACGGCCGCACCGCGTGGGTCACGGGGCTGCGCCGCGAACAGTCGAACAACCGCGGCACGGTCGCGTTCATCGAGACCGAGGCCAACGGCCGCACCAAGGTCAACCCGCTCGCCGACTGGACGTGGAACGACGTCTGGCACTACATCGCGCAGCACGAAGTGCCGTACAACCCGCTGCACGACGCGTTCATGCCCAGCATCGGCTGCGCGCCGTGCACGCGCGCGATCGCCGTCGGCGAGGACTTCCGCGCCGGCCGCTGGTGGTGGGAAGACGAGGCCGCGAAGGAATGCGGTCTGCATGCGACCAAGACGCCGGAGACCGTCGCGGCCTGAGCGCCCGCGACCGCGCGCCGCCGACGGCCGACCCCGTCGCCGCCTGATCGCCGACCGCCCGGCATCGATCCTGCTGCTTGCAGGGGGATGCGCGCTGCACTACCGTCTCACACCATGACCCGA
>JASLEM010000514.1 GCA_030151165.1 Burkholderiaceae bacterium | reverse complement strand
GCGAAGCTGGTCGCTGCGGGCGCGCGCGCCGGCAGCGAGGGCAGCTCCGCGGCGGCGGGCGCGCGGCTCGCGGCCATACGGGGTGCGGTATCCGCCGCGCCGGTGCGCAGCGAGCCCCACCACGCCGGCTTCCAGGCCGCGAGCACGACGACCACCGCGAGCGCGATCGTCACCGCCTGCGCGAACAGCAGCCACAGCCGGCGCAACGCGGGGCCGCCCTTCATGGCTGCGCGATCGCCGGGTCGAGCGACGAGATCAGCGGCGACGCGGACATCACCTTGCCGGCCTTGACGCGCGCGATCCAGTCGGTGATCACCTGCTCCAGCACCGGCAGCGGCAGCGCGCCGTGGTCGAGCACTTCCTGGTGGAACGCGCGCAGGTCGAAGCGGTCGCCGAGCTCGTCGCGCGCCTTCTGCCGCAGCTCGAGGATCTTCAGCTGGCCGAGCTTGTAGCCGAGCGCCTGCGCCGGCCACGAGGTGTAGCGGTCGACCTCCGCCGCGGCGTCCTCGGGCGCCTCGCCGGCCTCGTCGACCATGTACGCGATGGCCTGCGCGCGCGTCCAGCCGAGGGCGTGGATGCCGGTGTCGACGACCAGGCGCGCCGCGCGGAATATTTCGAGCTTCAGCTGGCCGTAGTGCGACTCGGGATCCTGGTAGAGCCCGAGCTCCTGGCCCAGCCCCTCGCTGTACAGCGCCCAGCCTTCGACGTACGCGTTGGGCCCGGCCACGCGCCGGAAGATCGGCAACTGCGCGAGCTCGTGCGCGCGCGAGATCTGCAGGTGGTGGCCCGGCACGCCCTCGTGCAGGAACAGCGCCGCCATCTGCCAGCGCGGCCGCTGCGCGAGCGCGGTGACGTTGGCGTTGAACCAGCCCGGGCTCGACGCGTCCACCGCGCCCTCGGTGTAGAACTCCGACGCGTTCGCGCCCGCGAAGGCCGGGATCGCGCGCACACCGTACGGGGCGCGCGGCAGCACGAGGAACAGGCGCGTCAGCTCGGGGTCGACGCGCTTGGCGATGTCGCGATAGGCGGCGAGGAGCTCGTCCGGCTTCGTGAAGAAGAAGCGCGGCTCGTGGTTCATGAAGGCGACGAAGTCGGTGTAGCTGCCGGTGAATTTCATCTCGGCCATCACCTCGGCGATGCGCGCGTGCAGGCGCGCGACCTCCGAGAGCCCGAGCGCGTGCACGGTCGGCGCGTCCACCGGCAGCGTCGTCTGGTCGCGCATCTGCAGCTTGTAGATCGCCGCGCCGTCGGGGTAGGCGCTCATCGCGCCGTTCTCGGGCGCGACGGGCAGCAGCTCCTCGACGACCATCTTGCGCAGGTCGAGGAAGGCCGGCAGCACCTGGTCGCGCAGCACCGCGACGGCCTCGTCCTGCAACGCCTTGCGCACGTCGGCGGGCAGATCGGCGGGCAGCCGCTTGAACGGGTCGACGAGCGGGTTGTCGGCCAGCGGCATCGACATCAGGCCATCGATCTCGTCGGGCACGCGGACGAGCGAGGCCTTGAACGTCACCCAGCCGACGCGCCTGCCCTCGCGCGCCCACGCCATGTCCTGCGCGATGCGCGCGGGCATGGCCTTCAGGCGCGCGAGCGCGTGGCGCGCGTCGGCCTCGGTGCGCACGGGCATGTCGCGCATCATCGACGGCAGGTCGAGCTGCACGCCGCCCTGCGCGGACAGCACGCGCGTGCGCAGCGCCGGGTAGCGCTGGTAGTCGACGGCGAGCTGGGCGGCCTGCAGCGCGACGTCGAGCGAGATGCGGTCCTCGCCGGTCAACGCGTCGCGGTCGAGATGCTTGAGCGATCGCAACGCGTCGCGGTCGTGCGCGTCGCGGCGCGCGACCGCGTCGGGCGAGGCGTCGGTCAGGCGGTCGTCGTAGCGATGGTCGCCGAGCGAGGTCGCGTACTCGGGCGCCTCCTGCATCTGGAACTGCCAGTCGGCGTCGAGCAGCGCGTGCAGGCGCGCGGCCTCGAGCGTCGAATGGAAGCGCGCGGCCTCGACGGTCGGGTCGCGCGGCAGCGGGCGCAGGCTCTGGGCGACCGCGCCACCGCCGCTCGCGGCGAGCAGCAGCAGGGCCGCGAGCGCGGCGGGCCGGGTCGCGCGGCGGGCGCCGTGGAGGCGGGGGCGTGTGGGCGAAGGCATGAGCCTGCGAGTTTGGCACGGCCGTGGCGATCGGTCGCGCGCGCCGTCGTTCCCCGGTTTCCGCGCGGCTCGCGCATGACCCGCCCGCCCCGCGGCCTCGGGTCGCGTGGAACAATCGGCGCATGACCTCCGACACCGCGGCACGCGCCCACCTGCCCCTGCTCGTCACGATGGGCGATCCGTCGGGCATCGGCCCCGAGATCGTCGCGCGCGCCGCGGCGGCGGGGGCGCTGGACGACGCGGTCGTGATCGGCGACGTCGGCGTGCTGCGCCGCGGCCTGCGAGCTTGCGGTTTGTCGATACCCCTGGCCGTGTTGGCGCACCCGTCCGATCGCGCGGGCTGCCCGCCCGGCGTGCTGGCCGTGTGCGAGCCCGCGGGGCTGCACGATGGCCTGGCCGACCTGCCGTTCGGCGCGGTCGACGCGCGCGCCGGCGGCGCGGCCGCACGCTGCATCGAGCAGGCCGTGGCGTGGACGCGCGACGGCAGCGGCCGCGCGATCGTCACCGCGCCGATCCACAAGGAATCGTTCGCGGCCGGCGGCGCGCCCTGGCCGGGGCACACCGAGATGCTGCAGGCGCTCGCGGCCGATGGCGGCGCGCTGCCGCCGGTGCGCATGATGCTGGCCAACGACGAGTTGCGCGTCGTGCTGGTGACGATCCACATGGCCCTGCGGCAAGCGATCGACGCGCTGTCCGTCGACGGCATCTTCGAGACGCTCGCCATCACCCACGCGGCCGGCCTGCGCTTCGGGCTCGCCGCGCCGCGCATCGCGGTCGCCGGCCTGAATCCGCACGCGGGCGAGGGCGGGCTGTTCGGCAGCGAGGAGATCGACCTCATCGCGCCGGCGATCGCGCGTGCGCGGGTCGCGGGCATCGCCGCGAGCGGGCCGTTCGCGCCGGACACCGTGTTCATGCGGGCGCGCGACACCGCCGCGAAGCCGGGCGAGTTCGACTTCGTCGTCGCGATGACGCACGACCACGGCCTGATCCCGGTGAAGTACCTCGGCGTGGAGCAGGGCGTCAACGTGACGCTGGGCCTGCCCTTCGTGCGCACGAGCCCCGACCACGGCACGGCGTTCGACATCGCCGGCCGCGGCGTCGCCGACCCGTCCAGCCTGCTGTCGGCGATCGCGATGGCGCGCCGGCTCGCGCCCTGACCGCGCCATGAACGACGGCGGCGCCTCGCGAGAGGTCGCCGCCGTACGGGTGTCGAAAGCGGCGCGCGGCCGCTGCAATCACTTTTTCAACGCGTCACGAATTTCGCGCAGCAGCATGACGTCTTCCGGCGTCGGCGCCGGCGGCGCGACGGGCTTCGGCGCCTCGTGCTTCAGCTTGTTGATCTGCTTGACCATCAGGAAGATGATGAACGCGAGGATGACGAAGTTCAGCGCCACCGTCAGGAAGTTGCCGTAGGCGAACACCGCGCCGGCCTTCTTCGCGTCGGCCAGGTTCGTCGCGGTCTGGCCGGCGAGCGGGATGAAGTAGTTCGAGAAGTCGAGGCCGCCCGTGACCTTGCTCACCAGCGGCATGATCAGGTCGTTGACGACGGAGTCGACGATCTTGCCGAACGCCGCGCCGATGATTACGCCGACGGCGAGATCCATCACGTTGCCCTTGACCGCGAATTCCTTGAATTCAGTTGCGAAACCCATGTGCCTGCTCCTAGCTTTTCAGTGTGATTGAGACTCTTCGACCCGCTTTGCAGACGGCGCTCCGTGCGCTCGAATGCAAGGCCAGGGCCGCAGTATTGCGCCGTGGGAAATAGAGTCAATGCGGCATTTCGGGGCGCGTGCACCAGTTGGCGTACCGAGGGTTTGCCTGTGGTGCACAGGTCACTCGAACGGTACTTCTCGCACGCTAAACTCCGGCGTTGACTTGATCAGAACTTTCGGCTCGAGGATCCTCATGAGTGACAGCCTTGTAGTGCACGACGGCGTTGACGAGAGCAAGAGAACCTGGGTGGCGATCACCTGCGGAGCAGGGGCGATCGCCGGGGTCGCCACCGCGATCCCCTTCGTGAGTACCTTCGCGCCGTCCGAGCGCGCGAAGGCGGCCGGGGCTCCGGTCGAAGTCGACATCGCCGACCTCAAGGTGGGCGAGAAGAAGACGGTCGAATGGCGCGGCCAGCCGGTCTGGATCGTGCGCCGCTCGCCCGAGATGGTCGCCACGCTGTCCAAGGACACCGCCGAACTGGCCGACCCCGATTCCAAGCGCAACCCCGACGAGCAGACGCCGCCCTACGCGCGCAACGAGCATCGCTCGATCAAGCCCGAAGTGCTCGTGGTCGTCGGCATCTGCACGCACCTCGGCTGCTCGCCGGGCGACAAGTTCACCGCGGGCGCGCAGCCCTCGCTGCCCGCCGACTGGCCGGGCGGCTGGCTGTGCCCCTGCCACGGCTCGACCTTCGACCTCGCGGGCCGCGTCTTCAAGAACAAGCCGGCGCCGGACAACCTGCGTGTCCCGCCGCACATGTACCTGTCCGACAACAAATTGATCATCGGCGAAGACAAGAAGGCCTGACGTGTCTGCCGCGAGCAGACCGCGCCTTCCCCGCTGACCGACATCGACACAACGAGGACCACATGGCTGAAATGAAGGTAGCGCCCGCGAATGCCTCGGCGGGCGTCAAGCTGATGACCTGGGTCGACAACCGCTTCCCGGCGACGCAGCTCTGGAACGAACACGTCGGCAAGTACTACGCGCCGAAGAACTTCAACTTCTGGTACTTCTTCGGCTCGCTGGCGCTGCTGGTGCTGGTGATCCAGATCGTCACCGGCATCTTCCTCGTGATGCACTACAAGCCGGACGCGACGCTCGCGTTCGCCTCGGTCGAATACATCATGCGCGACGTGCCCTGGGGCTGGCTGGTGCGCTACATGCACTCCACCGGCGCGTCGGCGTTCTTCATCGTCGTCTACCTGCACATGTTCCGCGGCTTCCTGTACGGCTCGTACCGCAAGCCGCGCGAGCTGGTGTGGATCTTCGGCTGCGCGATCTTCCTGTGCCTGATGGGCGAGGCCTTCATGGGCTACCTGCTGCCCTGGGGCCAGATGTCGTAC
>JASLEM010000360.1 GCA_030151165.1 Burkholderiaceae bacterium | reverse complement strand
GGCCGACAGGAACAGGTGCGCGCCCAGCGGCTTCAGGTAGCGCCACGGGCTGCGGCCGCGCGTGAAGGTGCCGCGCTCGATGGGCAGCCCGTAGTGCTTGGCCGAGCGGAATGCGCGCATGCCCGAGACCGGGTCGTTGCGCGACAGGATGACGACCTCGACCCGCGGGGCCGGATCGCGGAACTGCAGCAGCTTGCGCACGAGCGAGTAGGCGACGCCCGGGCGCGCGGGGACGTCCAGCCGCTCGAGCTGCAGGCGCATGTAGGCGCGGTCGTCGTTGCCTTCGAAGACGAGGTTCTCCTCTTCGAAGTCGAAGAGCCCGCTTCCCTCGACGGCCGACTCGTCGTCGCCATCTCGTCGCGCGCCTTGTTCGACTTCGAAGAGGAGAACCTCTTCTTCGAAGGCAACGACGACCGCGCCTACATGAAGCTCCAGCTCGATCGGCTGGACGTCCCCGCCAAGCCCGGTGTCGCCTACTCGCTGGTGCGCAAGCTGCTGCAGTTCCGGGACCCGGAGCCCCAGGTCGAGGTCGTCATCCTGTCGCGCAACGACCCGGTGTCGGGCATGCGCGCTTTCCGCTCGGCCCACCATGGCGCGCTGCCGATCGAGCGCGGCGTCTTCACGCGCGGGCGCTCGCCGTGGCGCTACCTGCGGCCGCTCGGCGCGCACCTGTTCCTGTCGGCCAACGACGACGACGTGCGCTCCGCGCTGAGCGCCGGCGTGCCGGCGGCGCGCGTCTATCCGCAGGCGGCGCGGGCGTCCGAGGCGCATCCGACCGAGCTGCGCATCGCCTTCGACGGCGACGCCGTGCTGTTCTCCGACGAGGCCGAGCAGGTCTACCAGCGCGACGGCCTCGACGCGTTCCAGCGCCACGAGATCTCGCAGGCCGCCAAGCCGCTCGGCGCCGGCCCGTTCAAGCCGCTCCTCGTCGCCCTGCAGAAGCTTCAGCGCGTCGACGGCCTCAACGGCATGACGGTGCGCACCGCGCTCGTCACCGCGCGCAGCGCGCCCGCCCACGAGCGCGCGATCCGCACGCTGATGGAGTGGCAGATCGAGATCGACGAAGCGATGTTCCTGGGCGGCCTGCCCAAGGGCGAGTTCCTGCGCGAGTTCGAGCCCGACTTCTTCTTCGACGACCAGACCCGCCACGTCGAGAGCGCCGCGAGCCACGTGCCGTCGGGCCATGTCGCCTCGGGGATCTCGAACGTCGTCGCCGGCGCCTGACGGCCGTCCGACGCGCTCGCGTCCCAGGGAAAGTCCCCGTGCCTGCACGATCGCCCGCCGCGCGGCACGCCCGGGCGCGCGCTAACATCCTGCTCGATCCGGAGCGCCGCCGCATCGAGCGCGCAGCCCGGAAGCCCGCGGGGAGGGAGCGATGAACACGTTGTCGATCGCCAATGGCGAACTCTGGTTGCACGCCGACGGCGCGCCGCCGCGGATGATCGAATCGGCGTTCGCCAGGGAGCTGGTCGAGCGCGAGCAGGCCAGCCGCCGCGCGACCGGCTGGAAGACCGCCCCGCGCGACCAGCAGACCGGCGTGATCCCCAGCGCCAGCCTGTGGGGCCAGCGCGGCGCGGCGCCCGAGGGTGGCGCGCTGCCGGTGCGCTTCCTGCACGCCTGCCGCGCGGACGACGGCGACACGCTGTACTACGTCCTCGCGGTCGGCGCCACGCGCGGGCTGTTCCGCCGCCACCTCGCCGAGGATCGCGAGGTGCGCCTGTTCCATCGCACGAACTGGGAATGCCAGGGGCTCGCGTACAACGCCGACGACAAGCGGTTGGTCGTCGCATCGCAGAACGCCGACGGCAGCGCACACATCGAGGTGTACGACGACGAGGGCAACCGCCGCGGCGCCATCACCGACGGCGACTGCGTCGACGCGTCGCCGTCGCTCGTGCCGGGGCGCTCGAAGACGATCGTTTACCAGTCGAGCGGCGTCGCACGGCATCCGCAGTCGGGCCACCTCATGGCGGTGGCGCATGCCTGCGTGCACATGCTGGACTACGGCAGCGGCCAGCTCGAGACGCTGCTGGACGACAAGCGCCACGACTTCGTCGCCCCGCGCATGGACGCGCAGGGCCGGCTCTACGCGATCCGCCGGCCTGCCGAGAAGCCGCGCCACGAGCAGGCGGGCTCCGCGTTGAAGGACACGTTGCTGATGCCGTTCCGGCTGCTGAAGGCGGTGTTCGGCTACCTCAACTTCTTCTCGATGGTCTACGGCAAGGAGCCGCTGCGCTCGGCCGGCGGCCCGCGCACGCCGGCCCTCGACCAGGACCTCGGCCAGCTGTGGCTGCACGGGAGGATGATCGAGCTGAACAAGGTCAAGACGGATCCGCAGTACGGCGGCAACCTCGTGCCGCGCAGCTGGGAGCTGATCCGCGTCGCGTCGGCGGGCGCGGCGCCCGAGGTGCTCGCGCAGCACGCGGCCGGCTTCGACCTGCACGCGGACGGCCGCGTCGTGTTCACCAACGGCTACGACATCTTCGAGCTGCACGGCGACGAGCGCCGCACGCTCGCGCGCCAGCACCAGGTGGCCGGGCTGAGCAGCGTCTAGCGCCTAGGTCGCGGCCGGCGTCGTGGCCTCCGGCGCCGACGTCGGCGACCCGGTCGCCACGGCCGGCGCCGCGCCCAGCATCTCGCTCGGGACGGCCAGCTGGGGCACCGGCACGGTCAGCAGGCTGGCGCGCAGCGCGTCGGCGGTCAGCGGCTCGGGGCGGTGGTAGAAGAAGCCCTGGGCCCAGTCGACGCCCAGCTCGCGCAGCATCGCGGCGACGGTCTCGGTCTCGACGCACTCGGCGACGACCGGCTTCTTCAGCAGGCGCGCCATCTCGGCCATCGAGCGCACCATGCCGCCGTGGACGAGGTCGGAATCCATGTCGCGCACGAACATGCCGTCGATCTTGATCGTGTCGAACGGCAGCTGGCGCAGGTAGGTGAACGACGCGAAGCCGCTGCCGAAGTCGTCGAGCGAGAAGCGGCAGCCGAGGCGATGCAGCGCGTGCATGAACTCGCCCGCGCTCTGCAGGTTGACGATGGCCTCGGTCTCGGTGATCTCGAAGCACAGCAGGCGGCCCGGCACCTTGAATTCGGCGAGGGTGTCGGCGACGTACTGCGCCAGGCCCGGCTCGCGGATCGACACCGCCGACAGGTTCAGCGCGACCTGCTCGATGCTGTCGTGCCACTCGGGCATCGAGCCGAGCAGGCCGACGACCTCGCGCACCATCCAGCGATCGAGCTCGCCGATCAGGTGGAAGCGTTCGGCCGGCGCGATGAACTGCGTCGGCAGCACCAGGCGCTGCTTGCGCGGATCCCAGAGGCGGATCAGCGTCTCGACGTGCAGGCCGGGGGACTTGCCGTCAGCGGCCATCGCGAGCGGCTGCAGGCGCTGGAAGTACGCCTTGAACTGGTGGTGCTTCAGCGCGTCGACGAGCACCAGCGCCCAGTTCACCGACTCGCGCTTGGCCTCGCCGTCGAGCGCCGACGAATCGTGCACGCGGATCGTGCCGCGGCCGTCGCGCTTGGCGAGGTAGGCGGCCTCGTCGGCGGTGAGCATCAGCTGGTCGAACGAGACGATGTCGTCGACCACGCGCACGACCGCCACCGACGCCGCCATCCTGAAGCTGCGTTCCTCCCAGTGGAACTCGAACCCGGCGAGCTGGTCGAGGATGCGACGCGCGAGCGCGGGGCCGGCGTCGGGCAGTGCCGTCTCGCTGACGACGCCGAACTTGTCGCCGCCGAGCCGCGCGAAGAAGTCGGTGCGATCGAGCAGGCCGCCGACGACCTCCGCGAACTGGCGCAGCAGCTCGTCGCCGGCGATGCAGCCGCAGGTCTCGTTGACGAGGCGGAACTGGTCGATGTCGATCAGCAGGAAGACGGCCTCGGTCTCGTGGCGCTGCACGCGCGCGAGCAGCTCGGACACGTGCGCGTCGAGCGCGCCGCGGTTGTAGAGCCGCGTCACGAAGTCGTGCGTCGCGAGGTAGTTGAGGCGATCCTGCATGTAGCGCCGCTCGTTGATCTCCTGGCGCAGGTGGCGGTTGGCGATCGTGAGTTCGGCGGTGCGCTCGCGCACCTTTTCCTCGAGGCCCAGGTTGAGCTCGCGCAGCTGCTCCAGCAGCGTGCGGCGCTCGAGCTGGTAGCGCACGCGGGCGCGCACCTCGTCGGCGTTGATCGGCTTGGAGATGTAGTCGCTGCCGCCGACCGAGAAGCCGAGGCTCACGTCGTCGGTGCGGGCGGTGACGAAGATGACGGGGATGTCGGCGGTGGCCGGGTCGGCCTTCAGGCGGCGGCAGACCTCGAAGCCGTCCATGCCCGGCATCATCACGTCGAGCAGCACCAGGTCGGGGCGGCCGCGCGTGGCGAGCTCGAGCGCCCGCGCGCCGGAGGTCGCCGCCATGAGCTCGCATTGCTCGTCGGTCAACGTGGCGCTGAGCACATCGATGTTGTGCGGCGTATCGTCGACGATCAGTATTTTCGAGACTCTTGGGACCACGCAACGCACTCCTGCTCACGCCGGGATGCCCCCGGAAATCCACCACGCTCCGCTTCGAGTGTAGCCACTTGCCGTGCCGCACGATGCGCACGCTTGCACGGGGTTTCGTGGAAGTTTCGAGGAATCGGGCCGGTCGCGCGTCGCGCCGGGCCGTCGCCGGTGGCGCCGAGGTTCAAATGCCGGACGCGCCCCGTGCGTCGCCGCCGGTCGAACGCCTGATCAGCCGCCCGTCGCCGGCACCGCGACGGCCTGCGCCAGCAGCTCGCGCACGCGCTGCTCGAGCAACTGGAAGTCGTAGGCCTGCGCGGCCTCGTCGAAGCTGCGCCAGCGCTCGGCGCCGATCGTGTCCGACGCCAGCGCCGACATCAGCCGCCCGACCGCCGCGAGCTGCCCGCGCGACGCCGCCAGCGCGAGCTCGCGCAGCTGCTCGCGCACCCGCGGCGTCAGGCCCGCGGGCAGTGGCGCGATGGCGTCGGCGTCGACGTCGACCTCGACCGGCGCGTCGACCGCGTGCATGCGCACCCCCGCATGCTCGATCAGCGCGCGGTAGACGTCCTGGAACGGGTACGGCTTGCCGATGAAGTCCTGGAAACCGTTCTCGATGTAGAAGCGCCGCTCGTGCTCCAGGCTCGACGCCGACACCGCGATCACCGGCAGCCGCTGCGTGAACGGATCGGCGCGCAGGCGCTCGATCATCTCGACGCCGTTCATGTGGGGCATGCGGATGTCGCTGAACACGATGTCGAAGCGCTCGGCGCGGCAGCGCGCGAGGCCCTCGAGCCCGTCGAAGGCCTGCGAGACGACGCAGCCGGCGTCGCGCAGCAGGTGGACGAGGACGTCGCGGCTGTCGGCGTCGTCCTCGATGACCAGCACGTGGCACGGCGTGGCGGCGTCCAGCGCCATCGCGCCGGCGCCGAGCGCCGCGCCGGGCGACGCGCGCCCGCTGGCCGGCAGCGGCAGCCACACGCGCACCTGCGTGCCGGCGCCGAGCGTGCTGGTCACGGCGAGGTCGCCGCCCATCGCGCGCGCCATGTCGCGCGACAGCGCCAGACCGAGGCCCGTGCCGCCCTTCTCCTGGCCTGCCGCGCCCTGGCGGAACGGCACGAACAGCTCGCCGAGCTCGGCCGGCGACATGCCCGGCCCCGTGTCGTGCACCTCGATCCAGACGCGGTCGCCGTCGGGCGGATCGCGCCACGCGTGCACGCCGATGTGGCCGCTCTCGGTGAACTTCAGCGCGTTGCCCAGCAGGTTCGAGACGATCTGCCCGACCTTGTTGCGGTCGCCCTCGACCACCGTCGGCGGCGCCAGCGCAAGCTCGCTCTGCAGCGTCAGCCCCTTGGCGCGCGCGTGGGCGCCGTAGAGGTGGTCGATGTCGCGCAGCTCCTGCAGCAGGTCGAACGGCGACACCAGCACCTGCAGGCCGCCGGACTCGATCTTCGCGAGATCCAGCACGTCGTTGATGAGCCCGAGCAGCCGGCTGCCCGCGCTGTGGATCACGCGCAGCCGCGACTGCGCCTCGCCCGGCAGCTTGCGGTCGGCCATCAGCAGCTGCGTGAAGCCCAGCACCGCGTTGAGCGGCGTGCGGATCTCGTGGCTCATGTTGGCGAGGAACACGCTCTTGCTGCGGTTCGCGCGCTCGGCCTCCTCCTTCGCGGCCTCGAGCGCGGCGATCATGCGGCGCCGCTCGCTGACGTCGCGCAGCACCGATTGCAGCAGCCGCTGGCCGCCGTGCTCGAAGACGCTCAGCGTGATCTCGGCGTCGAACTCGGAGCCGTCGAGCCGGCGGCAGCGCCACTCGATGGTCTTCATCTCGCCGTGCTTGACGGCCGCCACGTGCTGCATCGACAGCGTGCGCGACGGCTGGCCGTCGGGCTGCCGTTCGGGCGCGAACAGCTCCATCGACTGCCCGAGCAACCCGCCGCGCGTCTCGGCGCCGAGCAGTTGCGCCGCGCGCAGGTTGCAGTCGACGACGATCGCGCGGCGGATGATCAGGATCGCGTCGCCGGCGGTCTCGAACGTCGCGCGAAAGCGCGCCTCGCTCGTCTTCAGCGCCTGGTGCGCGAGGTGGATCTCGGTCATGTCGCGCGCGACGCCCACGACGCCGATCACCTGCTGGCGATCGTCGCGCACCGCGGTCTTCGTGATCGCGAGCTGGCGCAGGCCGCCGACGCCGTCGGCCGGGGTGTCGGTCTCGTGGAAGGTCTGCGGCTCGGCGGTGTCGAGCGCGGCCTGGTCCTGCGCTGCGAAGAACGCGGCGCGCTCGGGCTTCTCGAAGTCGCGGTCCGACTTGCCGAGCAGCTCGGCCTCGGTGATGCCCTGGAAGCGCTCGAACTCCGCGTTGACCGCGAGGTAGGCGCCCGAGCGATCCTTCATCCACACCTGCTCGGGCAGGCTGCGCAGCAGCGCGCGCAGCCGTGCCTCGTGCACGACGAGGTATTCGCGCGATTCGCGCAGCAGCGACTCGGCGCGCTGGCGCTCGGCGATCTGCTCCGACAGCTTCTGGTTGAGCGTGGCGAGATGGCCGACGGCGTCGAGCACGTGCCGCCGCGACCGCCAGCCGACGAGCCCCGCCGCGACGACCGCGATGCCGCCCGCGCCGCCGAGCGACAGCAGCACGAACAGCGCGAGGCGCTCGCGCGCGAGGTTCTCGAGCTCGGGCACCGGCTGCGCCACGTAGACGTCCAGCGCCTCGAGCTCCATGTGGCGCTGCACGAGCACCTGCGGCTGCGGGTCGTCGCCGACGAGGCGCACCTGCGAGCCGCCGTCGCCGCCCCACGGCGCGATGCGCAGCACGGGCAGGTGCTCGTTCTGGTAGCGCGACGCGCGCTCGGCCGGATCCAGCGTGTACACCGGGGCGCCGTTCATCGCCTGCAGCTGCAGGTGCGGATCCTGCGCCATGATGACCACGCCCTGCGAGTCGACGACGAACGCGCCCTCGTGGCCGACCATCGCGGCCAGCGCCGGCGTGTTGCGCTTGACGACGACCGCGCCGACGAAGCGGCCCTCGCGCGTCACGGCCGCCGAGAAGTAGAGCCCCGGGATGCCGGTGGCGCGGCCGACCGCGAACTGGCGCGAGCCGCCGCGGGCGCGGGTCTCGGTGAAGTACTCGCCCTCGACGAGATGCTGGCCGACGACGCTCGACACCGACCCCGCGTTGCTCGCCGCGACGCAGTTGCCGGCCTCGTCGAGCAGGTACAGCAGGTCGGCGCCGAGCTGCTCCGCGGTCGTCGACAGGAACGCGTCCATCTGCGCCAGGTCGGGTTGCGCCTGGAGCTGGTCGCGCAGCGTCGCCACGGGCGTCTCCGCGGCCCGCTGGCCGTCGCCGTCGACCTGCACCGCCTGCACGACGGTGGGCATGTGCGCGAGCACCTGCGCGAGGCCGTCGAGCTCGGACAGGCCCTGGCGCAGGCCCGACTCGACCAGCGCGGCGTGCGCCCGCCCCTGCGCCTGCGCGGCCTCGACCGCGCGCGCGACGCGCTGGTCGTAGCGCCGCGCGTTGATCTCCCACGCGGCGCCCGTCCACAGCAGCATCAGCATCAGCACGACGAAAGCCCAGCGACGCGCCCACGGCGTCTTGGACAGCGGCTGCGTGGCATCGGCGGCGTCCGGCGGGACGAACGGCGGGATCGACGCGTCGTAGGCCGCCGGGGCGGCGTCGCGCGGGGCCGGCATGGTCGGATCGGCGCTCACGAAGGCAGGCCCTCCCGTGCTCGCGCCTCGTCGTGCGCTTGGTCATGCGCCTCGGCGTCGGCCGCCGCATCCGGGCGCGCGAGGTCGCCGAAGGCCGGGTTCGAGTCCGGACCGGGATCGGCCTCGGCGAGCGCCTCGCGCACGCGGGCCTCGAGCGCCGGGAAATCGTATTGGCGCAGGTCGGCCTCGAGGTGCGCGAGCAGGCCGGCGGGCAGCTCGCCCGCGCACTCGGCGGCCAGCGCCTG
>JASLEM010000405.1 GCA_030151165.1 Burkholderiaceae bacterium | reverse complement strand
GTACGACGAGTGCCACTTCGGCATCTTCGACGTCTTCGCCGACAACGGCGCCCGCTTCGCCCACATCACCGGCCCGATCCCGCGCGCGCTCGCCAAGAACGCGTTCACGCTGCTGGGCGGCATGCCGGAGATGCACATGGTGGACGTGATCGCCGGGAGCGCGCGCCAGGATGTCCAGTGAACGTTGGCCCCCACGCTCGCTGGCGCTCGCTGCCTTGCAGGCCGCGCTCGCCTGAGGGCTCGCTCTTCGCCAGGCGAGAACAGTCCCCCGGACTGTTCTCGTCCGGGCTCAGCCCCCGAGGGGGCGCTCCGCGACTGGCCCGGCAAAGCCGGCTCCAGCGCTCCCTTGAACTTTAGGGCGACGCGTGAGCGGCAGCGCCGGGAGTGAGCAAACCCTCGTTACGCCCGCGAACGCTCAAAACCCGAACAGGTGCGCCTTGACGAGCAGCAGCAGCGCGGCCGACGCGACGAGCGGCGGCACGCAGGCGCGGATCGCCCAGGGGCGGCGCGGCCGGGCGAGCAGCGCGGCGGCGAGGCCGCAGCCGGACAGCAGCATCACCGGCCACGCGACGTTCACCAGCGGCGACCAGCCGGCCCGGGCCGCGCCGAGGTCGTCGCTCGCGTAATAGCAGAGGCACGCGATGCCCGGCACCGCGAGCACCAGCAGCAGGCCGACCAGCGCGCGCAGGCCGGCGCGTACCTCGCGGCGCGACAGCCTCACGCCAGGCGCCCGGGCGGCCTTCGCCGCGCGCTCACGCCGGGCCGCCGGGGGCGGCGACGCGGTCGATGAAGCGGGCGAGCTCGATGTCCTTCATCGTCAGGCCGCCCGCGTCGTGGCTGGTCAGCGTGATGTCGACGATGTTGTACGAGTTCGACCACTCGGGGTGATGGTCGCGCCGCTCGGCCGCGAGCGCCACGCGCGCCATGAACGCGAAGGCCTCGTTGAAGTCGGCGAACTCGAGGTGGCGCGAGATGGACTCGGCGGCGGGCGCCAGCGTCCAGCCGGGCAGCTGGGCCAACAGGTCGGGCAGGTGCGCGGAGTCGAGCTTGGCGGGCATCGCGGGCCTTTCAGGGTTGCGTCGTCGCCCGACTCTAGGCGCTTGCCGATGGCTCTGCGCCGCGCGGGGGTTCTCGGCTGGCCGAGGCAGGCTTCGCTCGACGCGAACGCGGCGGGGTCCCGGACAGGCGCGGCGCGCGGCGGCGATACGGGCTGCCGTATCGCCTCGTCCGCGCGTGCGCGTCACGCGTCACACGCGTCACGTCACCGCGCGCGGCCCCACGCGCGCGCGACCTGCCGCGCCAGCGCCTCGCTCTCGGCCGCCAGCGCCTGCTCGAAGCGCGCCACCAGCGGATTGCCCGGCCGGTGCGCGGGCCGCACCGCGTGCACGCGGAACGGGATCGACACGCTCAGCGGCCGCACCTCGATCGCCGACCCGCCGCTGCCCGTGCCCACAAGAGCCAGCGCCGTCAGCGGGTTGACGATCCCCAGGCCGAGCCCGTGGCGCACCATCGCGCAGACGGCCACCGCGTTGTCCGTCTCGACCGCGAGCTGGCGGTCGACACCGGCGTCGGCGAAGAGCTTGTCGACGACCTGGCGATAGCGGTCGCGCGGGTGGAAGCTGACGAAGGCCTGGCCGGCGAAGTCGGCCGGTGCGAGGCGGCGTTTCGCGCACAGCGGATGGCCGGCGGGGAGGACGGCGACTTCGTCGAGCTCCAGCAGCAGATGTGCCTCGGCGCCGGCGAGGGCGCCGTCGTGCTCGGTCACGCCGAGGTCGTGCGCCTGCGCCGCCAGGCGCTCCTCGAGCAGCGGCGACTCGAGCGGGTTCACCGACACGCTGACGCCCGCATGCGCCTTCTGGAAGCGCGCGCACGCGCCCGGCAGCAGCGCGTGCGCGAACGCCGGCAGGCACGCGAGCGACAGCTGGCCGTGCGTGAACTGGCGCAGGCGCACGGCGGTGTCGGCCACGCGCTCGAGGCCGGCGTACGAGCGCTGCACTTCGTCGAACAGCGCGTAGGCCTGCGCGGTCGGCTGCAGGCGGCCGCGCACGCGGTCGAACAGCGCGAGGCGCAGCAGGCTTTCCATGCGCGCGAGCTCGCGGCTGATCGTCGGCTGCGACGTGAACAGCTGCGCGGCCGCGCCCGTCACGCTACCGGCGGTCATCACGGCGCGGAAGACCTCGACGTGGCGATGGGTCAGCGGCGGGGAGGATGGCGATGGCGGCGGCGAACCGCGGGGCGCGCGCGGCGACGGCGCTGGCGATCTGGACATCCTCAGACCATATCAAAACTGAAAGCCCTTGCCAATTCAAAGCACTGGATTGAATTCGACGGCCGAGGCACGATCGCGCCATGACCACGCTCCAGCACCCGGCCCCCGCCACGTTCACGCCTGCCCTGCTCGACCGCCTCGCGCGCGAGCACGCGACGCCGCTGTGGGTCTACGACGCCGACACCATCCGCGCCCGCGTCGCGAAGCTCGCCATGTTCGACACCGTGCGCTTCGCGCAGAAGGCCTGCTCGAACACGCACGTGCTGCGGCTGCTGCGCGGGCTCGGCGTGAAGGTGGACGCGGTGTCGGCCGGCGAGATCGAGCGCGCGCTGCACGCCGGCTACGACGCGCAGGACGAGCACAGCGGCCTCGTCTTCACCGCCGACGAGATCGACCGCGCGACGCTCGCGCTCGTCGCGCGGCACGGCATCCCGGTCAACGCGGGCTCGGTGGCGATGATCGAGCAGCTCGGCGCGGCGCTCGGCGACCGCGCGGCCGGCCATCGCGTCTGGCTGCGCATCAACCCCGGCTTCGGCCACGGCCACAGCCGCAAGACCAACACCGGCGGCGAGCACAGCAAGCACGGCATCTGGCCGACCGACGTCCCCGCCGCGCTCGAGGCCATCGCGCGGCACGGCATGCGGCTGGTCGGGCTGCACATGCACATCGGCTCGGGCGTGGACTACGGCCATCTCGCGCGGGTCTGCGACGCGATGGTGCAGCACGTGCAGGACGTCGTCGCGCTCGGCCATGACGTCAGGGCCATCTCGACCGGCGGCGGCCTGTCGATCCCGTACCGCGCCGGCGAGGCGCCGGTCGACACCCACCACTACTTCAGCCTCTGGAACGACGCCCGCCAGCGCCTCGCGCGCGAGCTCGGGCACGCGGTGCACCTCGAGATCGAGCCCGGCCGCTTCCTGGTCGCCGAGGCCGGCGCGCTGCTGGCCGAGGTGCGCGCGGTCAAGGACATGGGCGCCAACCACTTCGTGCTGTGCGACGCCGGCTTCAACGACCTGGTGCGACCCGCGATGTACGGCGGCCACCACGCGATCAGCGTCGTGCCGCGCGCCAACGCCGATGTCCGCCGCGACCTCGCGCTCGCCGACACGCCCGTCCCCACCGTCGTCGCCGGCCCGCTGTGCGAGTCGGGCGACGTGTTCACGCAAGACGCGAGCGGCGTCGTCGAAGCGCGCGCGCTCGCGCCGGCGGAGGTCGGCGACCTGCTCGTCTTCCACGACGCCGGCGCGTACGGCGCGTCGATGAGCTCGAACTACAACACGCGGCCGCTGGCGGCGGAAGTGATGGTCGACGGCGGCGCCGCGCGCGTGATCCGGCGCCGGCAGACGGTGCGCGAGCTGATCGCGCTGGAGGACTGACGCGGTCTTGCTGTACAAACTCGCCGGGTGACGTGCGAGCGGCGCGTCATCGCCCCCACCCTTTCCGGAGAACCGAATGGCCAAGCAGATCTTCGTCAACCTGCCCGTGACCGACCTCGCGAAGGCAAAAACCTTCTACGAGGCGATCGGCGCCGTCAACAACCCGCAGTTCTCCGACGACACGTCGGCGTGCATGGTGCTGTCCGACACGATCTACGTGATGCTGCTGACGCACCCCAAGTGGACGCGCTTCACCAGCAAGCCGATCTCCGACGCGCACCAGGCGAGCGAGGTCATGCTCGCCCTGAGCGCGGACGACCGCCAGGCCGTCGACGCGATGACCGAGGCCGCCGGCGCGCACGGCGGCAAGGCCGACGTGAACCCGAAGCAGGATCTCGGCTTCATGTACGGCCGCAGCTTCGAGGACGTGGACGGCCACATCTGGGAGACCTTCTTCATGGACATGTCGCAGATGCCGCAGGCCTGACGACCGCGCTCCGGCCTAGAGGCGCGCCACGACCAGCCGCGTCACGCCGCCCAGCCGGTACAGGCCGTCGGCGTCGCGACGCTTCTCCGCCTCGGCCGCCATGTCGCGCTCCCAGGCCTCGCGCACCGCGGCGGGATGCGCCTCCAGCAAGCGCCCGAGCCCGAAGGCGTCGCACCACGCGATCAGACCTGCGGGCGTCGCGGCCTCCATGACGGCGGTGGCGACATCCTCCTCGTGCGTGACCGCGAAGCCGGCCGACGCGAGATCCGCGCGCAGGCGCGCCGCGTCGGCGTAGTGGAACGGGCCGGGCAGCGTCTCGTCGACCGGTGGCAGCGCGACGTGGCGCGCGAGCACGTCCCGCGGCATCGACCAGTACGACACGCGCTCCGGCGTCACCCACACCGCGACGGCGAGCACGCCGCCCGGCTTCAGGCGTTGCGCGATGGCGGCAAGCGCGGCGCGCGGCCGGCCGACGTACATCAGGCCCCAGCGGCACAGCGCGACGTCGAAGGCGTGGTCGGGCACGCCGTCGAGCGTCTCGGCGTCCGCCACCTTCAGCGCGAGGTTCGCGACGCCCGCTTCGTCCGCGCGCTCGCGGGCGAACTGCAGCATCTCGCCGGAGCGATCGGTGCCGAGCACGGCGCCGCCGGGCACGACCCGCCCCGCCGCGGCCACCGCCGGCTCGCCGCGACCGGTGGCGATGTCCAGTACCTGCTGCCCGGGGTGCAGCCCGGCGAGGTCGAGCAGGCGCGCGCTGACCGGCGCGGTCAGGCGTCGTTCGTCGGCGTCGTAGCGGCGCCAGATCTCGGTTTCGGTCAGGCGGGGCATGTCGCGTCCAGGGTCGTTGCGTTGCGCGTCGGCGTGTGGCGGAGTCTACCCAGTTGACGCCGGGACGGCACCTGCCGAACATCCACTGCCCGATCGACCCCGAAAGCGCTTCATGACCCTGCCTGCTTCGAACCTCCTCGTCACCCGCCGCGTCGACGCCGCGCCCGAGACGGTCTGGCGCTCCTGGACGACGCGCGCCGGCCTCGAGGCGTGGTGGGGGCCGGTCGGCTTCGTGTCCACGGTGCAGGCACTCGACGTGCGCGTCGGCGGCGGATTCGACATCGCGATGCTCGCCACGGCGCCGGGCCAGGTCGCCTACCTGTCCGCGCACGGCATCCCGCTGGAGAGCCACGCGCGCGGCACCTACGTCGACGTCGCCCCGGTACGCCGACTGGCCTGGCGCAGCGTCGTCGACTTCGCGCCCGGCGTCGCGCCGTACGACGTGACCGCCGCCGTCGACCTGCGCGCGACCGCCGAGGGCGCCACCGAACTGACGTTCCGCGGCGACCCCCTGCACGACGCGATGTGGACGCGCAACGCCGAGACGGGCTGGACGCAGCAGCTCGACAAGCTCGTCGCGCAGTTCGCCGGATCGACGAGCTGAGACCGACGGCCGGCCGCGTGGCACGCGCGTTGCCGCGAACCGGCCCCGCCCACCGGAGCGTCGCGCATGGAATACCACCTCGGCCGCCTGATCGACCACGTCCACCTGCGCGCCGCCGACCTCGAGGCCAGCCGACGCTTTTACCGCGCGGTGCTGGCGGCGCTCGGCCGCGCGGACGCGATCTCGGAGAGCGCCGACCACTTCAGCGCCGACGAACTCTGGATCGACCGCGCCGACGGCGCGACCTCGCGCGTGCACCTCGCGTTCCAGGCGCGCGACCGCGCGGGCGTGGACGCCTTCCACCGCGCCGCGCTGGCCGCGGGCGGCCGCGACAACGGCGCGCCCGGCGAGCGCGCCTACCACCCCGGCTACTACGGCGCCTTCGTGCTCGACCCCGACGGCAACAACATCGAGGCGGTGCACCACGGCCCCGCCGCGCGCTCGGCCGACGCGGTCGTCGTCACGCCGTCGTGACGCGGTCGTGATGTCCTCGCGCGCATCGCTCGCGTCACGCGCGGGCGGGCGGAGGCATCGACCTCAGGCCTGCCAGCGCGCGACGTCCAGCACGGCGTCCGCGAACGCCTTCGGCGCCTCCTGCGGCAGGTTGTGGCCGACGCCGCCGGTGACGACGCGGTAGTCGTAGCGGCCTGTGAACTTCCGGCGGAACGCCGCGTCGCCGGTCGCGTGCGGCGCACCGTCGGCGTCGCCCTCGAGCACGATCGTCGGCACCGCGATGGCCGGGCCGGCCGCGAGGCGCCGCTCGAGCTCGTCGTAGCGAGCCTCGCCCTCGGCCAGGCCCTGGCGCCAGCGGTAGTTGTGGATGACGACGTCGACATGATCGGGGTTGTCGAAGGACGCGGCGCTGCGATCGAAGGTCGCGTCGTCGAACGCCCACTTCGGCGAGGCGGTGCGCCAGATCAGCTTGTTGAAGTCGTGCCGGTTCTGCGCGTAGCCCGCCCGGCCGTGCTCGGTCGCGAAGTAGAACTGGTACCACCAGGCGTATTCGGCCGCGGGCGGCAGCGGCGCCTTGATCGCCTCGCGGTTGTTGATGAGGTAGCCGCTGACCGAGACCAGCCCGCCGACGCGCTCGGGCCAGGTCGCGGCGATGATGTCCGCGGTGCGCGCGCCCCAGTCGAACGCGCCGAAGACGGCGCGGCGGATCTTCAGGGCGTCCATGAGCGCGACGATGTCGACCGCCACCGCGGCCTGCTGGCCGTTGCGGAAGGTGTCGGCGGACAGGAAGCGCGTGCTGCCATGGCCGCGCAGGTGCGGCACGATCACGCGGTAGCCGGCGGCCGCCAGCTGCGGCGCGACCTCGACGAAGCTGTGGATGTCGTACGGCCAGCCGTGCAGCAGGATCACGACGGGGCCGTCGGCCGCGCCCATCTCCGCATAGCCGACGTTCAGCAGGCCGGCATCGACCTGCCGGATCGCGCCGAACGACGCCGCCGCCGACACCCCGGCCGGCAGCGCGACCGACGGCGTCGCGGACTGCGCGTGCACGGCCCCGGCCAGCGCGAATTCGGCGACGGCGGCGAGGCCGATCGCGGACGTGCCCAGGAAGCTGCGGCGCGAAGCCTGGAACGGGTGCGACATGAGGGTTCTCCTGCGGTGAAGGTGTGCGTCGGCGCCGTGGCGACGGCTCGACGCCATGTTGTTCCGGTCGACCGAATCGAGCAAGAGCAACTAAGATCACGGATCGTTGCCCTGCAAGCAACAGAATGAACGACCGGAGACACCGATGCGCGAGATCAACCAGCAGCGCCTGCGCTACTTCCGCGAGGTCATGGCGCACGGCACGATCCGCGGCGCGGCCGACAGCCTGAACACCGCGCCGTCCGTCATCACCCGCCAGATCCGCCTGCTCGAGGACGAACTCGGCACGCGCTTGTTCGACCGCGCGGCCCGCGGCGTCACGCCGACCGAGTCGGCCTCGCACCTGCTCGAGTTCTGGCGCGGCTACCGCGCGCACCAGGAGCAGCTCGAGGAACGGCTGCAGGCACTCCAGGGCCTGCAGGCAGGGCAGGTGCGCGTCGTGGCCAGCGAGGGCTACGTCGAGACGCTCGTCGACGAGGTGCTGTCGCCGTTCTGCGCGCGGTATCCGAAGCTGGACGTGAGCGTCGACATCCTCTCCGTCGACGCCCTGCTGCAGGAGATCGCCGAAGGCCGCGCGCACCTCGGCCTCGCCTACAACCCGCCGCCGCACGCGCAGATCGAGATCCGCGCCAGCTCGCCGCAGCCGATCGTGCTGCTGCTGCGCCCTGACCACCCGCTCGCGCGCCGCGGCGGTCCCGCCAGCGTGCAGGACATGCTCGCGTACCCGCTGGCGCTGATGCCGGGCACCTTCGGCATCGGCCAGGCCGTCGAGATGCTCGCGTTCGCCGAGAACATCCGCGTGCGACCGACGCTCACCACCAACTCGCTCGTCGCCCTGAAGCGCTTCGCCGCGCAGCCGGGCTTCGTGGCGCTGATCGGCGAGTTCGCGGCGCAGCGGCAGGTCGCGTCCGGCGAGCTGGCCGTCGTCCCGCTGGCCCATCCGCTGCTGCGCGGCACGCAGGCGCGGCTGCTCGTCAAGGCCGGCCGGCCGCTCGTGGCCGCAGCGAACGAGCTGCTGGACTGGATCCTGCGCCGCATGACGATGTTCGCCGACACGACGAAGCCCTCGAAGCCGGCGAAGAAGACGGCGACGGCGGCCGCGACGAAGGCGCCGACAGCGGCCCGGCCGACACGCGCCACGAAGAGTTCGCGAGGCTGAGCGCGCGCCCCGTGCACGTCACGGGCGCGGACGGATCAGGCCGCGACGGCCTCGCGCTCGTCGCGCGACATCGCAAGCGGCCCCATCGGCACGGCGCACAGCACGACGCCGTCGAGGATCCACGCGAGCGCGAACCCGCCGTCGAGCTGGACGACCTGCGAGCCGCTCCGGGTCGCCGCGCCCGGCGCCGGCACGTCGCCGATCGTCGGGCCGCCCGTGGCCGAGGTGATGGCCGAAGCGATGGCCGACAGCGATGCCCGGGCCGGCGCCGGCGCCGGTGTCGACCGCACCTGCGCGATCAGGCCCGCCGCGTCGCGTCCGTGCAGCGCGCGCCAGCACAGGCTGAAGAGCGCCTCGCGCGCGGCCTCGGCGGCGGGGTCGTTGGCCGGCGCGCCCTCCGCGTCGGGGTGGCGGCTGGTGCGGATCGCCGGGCGCGCCCTCGCCCGCCGCAGCGCGCGGTGCACGCGCTGGCGCATCGCAGCCTCGGACTGCCCGGCCCAGTGCGCGATCTCGCGGTGCTCGAAGTCGAACACCGCGTGCAGCAACAGGGCGGCGAGGTCGTCGGCGGGCAGCACGGCGGCCAGGCGTCGCAGGGCGGCCCGGGCCTCGCGCGCCTGGTCGACCACGTGCTCGGGGGACGGCGCGCACGGTGCATGGTCTTCGTCGACCGCCATGGCCAGCGCCTCGCGCGACTCGAGCTGGCGGCGGCGCAGGCGGTCGACGCAGAGGTGGCGCAGCACGGTCACGAGCCAGGCGGCGTCGCTCTCGAGCGAGGGCGGCACGCCGGACTGCGCGCGCAGCCAGGTGTCCTGGACGGCGTCCTGCGCGTCGGCGGCGTTGCCGAGCCAGTGGCGCGCAAGGCCCAGCAGGCGGGCGCGGTGCGGCTCGAAGCGGACGGCCGGAAAATGAATGTTCATGGCGGGTGTCACGCGTCGGCCGGTTCGTTCGTCCTACCAGCAGACACACAGGAGTTCACATGGAAACCAATCCTAATCCCGCCGCCTCGGAACCCCGGAGCGCATTTCTCGAGGAAAAGGCCTTCGAAAGCCGCACGGTGCTGGTTTTCGGCCAGATCACCGACGTCGCCGCCGCCGAGGCCGCGCGGCGGCTGATCGCGCTGGACGCGGCGTCCCGCGCGCCGATCGACATGCTGGTGTCCTCGCCCGGCGGCCACCTCGAGTCGGGCGACGCGATCCACGACATCGTCCGCTTCATCGCCGCGCCGGTGCGCATGATCGGCACCGGCTGGGTGGGCAGCGCGGCCACGCACCTGTTCCTCGCGGTGCCGAAGTCGCGCCGCTTCTGCCTGCCCAACACGCGTTTCCTGATCCACCAGCCGAGCGGCGGCGCCGGCGGCCAGGCCACCGACATCGCGATCCAGGCGCGCGAGATCGTGAAGGCGCGCGAGCGCATCGCCGGCGTGATCGCGCGCGAGACGGGCAAACCGCTGGCGCAGGTGCTGGTCGACATCGAGCGCGACCGCTGGATGTCGGCCGAGGAGGCGGTCGACTACGGGCTGGTCTCTCGCATCGTCGAGAGCCGCGCCTCGCTGCCCGAGGTCGACGCCGGCGCCTGACCCGTCCGCGAGCGCCTGCTCGACCGCAGGCACGCCACGTCCAGCACGTAAGATGCGCCTCCCGCCGCAAGCGGGACGGGCCATCACGGAAAAGGACAGGGTGACATGCAGGACAACTCCAAGAGCCGCGAGCTCGGGCCGCTCGTGGCCACGTACGGCACGAGCCGTTCGTTCGTCGGGACCGGGCGCCTGCTCGGTGCGCTGTTCGCGATCGTCGGCGTGCTCGTGCTGTGGCTGGCGACGCGCGTCGGCCAGGACGGGCTGCAGTTCAGCGGCGACCCGCGGCTGCTGCATCTCGTCGGCGGCGGGCTGATCGTCGTCGGCATCGCGGTCGAGCGGATCTTCTGGACGATCGCCAGGCGCCAGGTGACGGTGCACCTGCACGAGCACGGGCTGCGCGCGATCGGGCACGGGCGCGACCAGGTCGACCTGCACGCCGACATCGAGGACGTCTACCTCGTCTCGACCGGCCTGTTCGGCTGGCGCTCGTCGCCGGCGTCGCCGTGGGTCGTCATCGACAACCGCGTCTCGAAGATGGCCGAGCTGCGCGAGCACCTGCTCGGCTACCAGCTCGCCCAGCGCGGCGAGCGGCTGTGGAACCAGTTGCAGGCCGGCGCCAGCGTGACGTTCCACCTGGTGCCCGACGCGGCGGCGCGGCGGCAGGTCTGGGTCAACGCGCACGACGTCGACCACCCGGTCAGCGACATCACGCTGACCCCGCGCGAGCTGACGATCGCCGGCAGGACCATCGCCCTCGCCCGGCTGCGCAAGCTCGATCGCAGCGCGTGGCATGAGCGCGTGAAGTTCGTCGACGTCGACGGCAACGTGTTCCACGAGGCGTCGTCCAACGCGATCCTGTCGCTCAACCTGCTGCTGGCGCTGATCGAGGAGCTGCAGCCGCCGGTGTGAACCGGGTCGTGTGGCCCGGGTATCGGGCGCTCAGTCCCAGCGCACGCGCCGGGACAACGCGGCGAGCGCCAGTGCCGCGAGCGCGATCACGCCCATGCCCCACGAGAGGTTGGTGGCCTGCGCCACCGAGCCGATCAGCAGCGGGCCGATCAGGAAACCGAGCGAGCCGAGCGTCATGACCGACGCCAGCGCGACGCCGCCCTCGCGCGCGCCGGCCGCGTAGACGCACGGCGAGACCGTCGCGACGCCGATGCCGAACAGGCCGAAGCCGACGAGCGCCGGCGCCACGCCGCCGACCAGCACCGCCAGCGCGAGGCTGGCGCCCGCGAGCAGCGAGCCGCCGAACAGCAGCCGGCGCGCGCCCCAGCGCACGCGCGCGCGGTCGCCGAACCAGCGCGTCACGAGCATCGTCCCCTGCAGGCTGGCGATGCCCAGCGGCGCGACCTGCTGGCTGGCCGCGGCGCGCTCCTTGAGGTAGAGGGTCGACCAGTCGACCATCGAGCCCTCGACGATCATCCCCAGCAACGCCATCGCGCCGATCCACAACGCGGCGCCGCGCGGCAGCGCGAAGCTGCGGCTGCCGCCGTCGATGGGGGCGGCGTCGGCGATCAGGCCGGCGCGCGGCAACAGCGCGGCGCACAGCACCAGCGCCGCCGCGACCGTGAAGTGCAGCGGCACCGACGTCGTCACCAGCGTGATGCCCGACGCGAAGAACGCGCCCGCCATCGTGCCGAGGCTGAACACCGCGTGCAGGCGCGACATCACGGCCTGCGACGTCGCACGCTCCACCTCCACGCCCTGCGCGTTCATCGCGACGTCCAGCGTGCTCGCCAGGATGCCGTAGAAGAACATCACGCCGCACTCCAGCGCCCAGCTCGGCGCCGTGCCCAGGCCGACCAGCCCGGCCGACAGCAGCACGCCCGACACCAGGCTGGCGCCGCGCGAGCCGAGCCGCCGCAGCGCCGCGGCCGTGACGGGGAACGAGAAGATCGAGCCCAGCGCCGCGCACAGCAGCACGCCGCTGACCTGCGAGGTGCTGAGCCCCAGGTTGCCCTTGATCGCGGGCAGTCGAGACGTCCACGTGCCGTAGCTGAAGCCGAGCGCGAGGAACAGCGAGGCGACGGCGAGCTGGCTGCGCAGCGTCGACGGCGCGGCGGCGGAGGGAACGGCTGACGGAAATCCGGGCATGCGCGGGCGGGGCGAACGGGGAAGGCGTCGACACGAGGCCGACGGCGAGGCACCGACGCTATCAGGTCGCGGCGGACGCCTGCATACCAGTTCGATGTCGACGCGCGGCCGGCCTCAGCGCACGCGCTGCAACGTGATCGCGCCCTCGGGACACGCGTTGACGCACAGGCCGCATGCGCGGCATCGATCCGCATGCAGCGCCTCGGCCTGGACGCCGCCGTGCATCCACCACTTCAGCTTGCCGACGAGGCCGAGCTCGGGCAGCTCGCTGCGCTCGCGGCGCCGCACGACGAAGACCTGCACCGGGCATTCGGCCGCGCAGGCCGCCTTGCCTTCGCAGCGGTTCGGGTCGATCACCGGCACGAAGGCGCCGGGCGGGTGCTTGCAGGCGATGGTGCGTTCGAAGGAGAGGGGGCTGCTCATGCCGGGGCTCGGGCGGAGTCCGATGAAGACGTCATGGCGGTGACGGGCCACACGCCCGCCGTCGCGAGCGGCAAGGATGGCACGGAACGGCCGTCATCCGGCGACGCCGGCGCGTCGAAGGACGCCAGGGTCAAGAATTCCCTTCCGGCGGATGTGCGGTTGCGCACGGGCGGGGCGGCGAAACTTGGCTTGGCGCCCCGTGAAGCGCGCGCGCGAAACCGCTCCCGCAAAACAAAAACGAAACTGCTCCCGCAAAACAAAACGCGCGCCCGGGGGCGCGCGTCGAAGAAGCATCTTGCAGAGCCGTCAGGCCGCTCCGCAGTCATGCATCATGCCGGCTGCTCGTCAGCCTCCTTGCAGGACGGCGCGCAGACGGACTGGGCGCGGCCGAGGAGCTTGCGCGTCTTCAGCTGGGCGCGCGGGCGATGCTTGCCGCAGAGGAAGCACGACATCGTTGCCGCGCCGAACGCACCGGTGGCGGCGAACGGCGATCCGGCTGCTTTGGACCGATAGCGCAGGCCGTCGGCTCCGAGGGTGGTCTTGATTTCTTGCTTCGACATCGAGTGATGATCCTTCCGGGGTAGGAACAGGGCGCGAACGTGCAGCTGCAGCAACACGTTCCGCCTCGCGCAGGCGTAAGTATACTGTATAAAGCAACAGACTCCAATTCGCCCACGGTAGAGCAAGCAAGCCTCATGCCCTTTTCGCGCTCATCCGGCGCGTGTCGAAGAGTGACTTGACCGTCGAGGCAGGCACACCCGCAGTCCGGCATGAGCGCCGAAATCGCGCAAGCCAGCGAGGTGGTAAACGTTGCCGACGCCGAGTAAACACGACAGCAAGCCATCGCTGGCGCCTTGACGTCCCCCATGGCTTGCCTGAGGCAGGGGGAGGATTGATCGAACGCAACGCCGAGTGCTACGCTCCGTCGCCCGAACTCGACCTTGAGCTCCGAGGAGTGCGCCATGAGTTGGACCGCAGGTACCAAGGTCACGCCCGCCGTCGGCGGCAGCGTGCGCATCAAGACCAAGACGACCGAGCCCGCGTTGAGCGCGCCGGACCAGAACGCCCTCGGGCAGTCCGTCGCCGATGCCCGCCGGGCGTTGCGCGTCGCGATGGAGCGCGTAGGTGCCCGGCAGGCGCAGGCGCTCGAAGACGAGATCAACATGCGTTGGGCGCGCTATCTCCTCGCGCCCGCGCCCACCTGGAACGAGCGATACCTGCTGATCAAGCGAATGAAGCTCACGCTCGATGGCCTGAACGGCCGGCTCGCGATCAAGGTGACGGCCAGCGCCACGGCGAATGGATGGGTTCGCTCGCACCTGGGCGCGGAGGGCGTCATCAAGGGCCTGTTCTCGTCGGACTACACGCTCGGAACGCGCGACGGAAAGCCGGTCAGCCGCGGCCATATCCACATCGCCAGTGACGCACTGGCCGGGCGGACGGGCGCCATCGCCGTCATCCACGAAGCCAGCCACAAGTTCGCGAGCACGGCCGATCACGGCAAGTCGGGCTATGTCGATGTCAACAATCCGGCCAGTTTCCTCGCGCCGGGGTTGACCCGCACCCAGGCGGCCAACAACGCCGACAGCCTGGCCTACTTCGCCTACGCGGTCGGCAATCTGCCGTGATCGTCACACGGGGCGACCACGGCCGGCGTCGTCGGCACGACGTGTGTCGCGACGCGCCGCCGGTCGCCAGGCTGGAGGTTTCGATGTCCAGCCTGCGACGGGCACGCCGACGTGCAACGACGCGCCGAAGCGCCAAGCCGCTGCGGTTTGCCCGCAGCGGCGATTCGTCGCGAAGCGTGGGGGCACGACGCCCGCCACGCTGCGCGAGACATCGCGGCGCATCCCGCGCCGCGCTCCCGCAGGCTCAATCGGCCTTGCGCTGGCGCAGCTTCAGCGCCGTCATGCCCAGGCCCGCGAGCATCAGGGCCATCGTCGCGGGTTCCGGCGCGTTGCTCGCCGGGCCGTTGTCGGAGGTGATGCCCAGCTGGCCGGAGTAGGCCGCGCCGATTTCCGGATCGCCGTGCAGCGTCAGGGTGAACGGCACGTTGCCGGAATCATCCTGGCCGCCGAACGTGAAATGCCCGACGCTGTTCAGCGCGACCGGCGTGCCGTTCAGGTCGGCCGTCAGGTTGTCGATGAACTGCGCGCTGATCGACAGCGAGTAGTCGTAGTTGCCCGCGGCGAGTCCGGTGAAGGTCACCGTGTCCACGCCGCCGACGAACAGCGGCGCTTCGCCGGAGAAATACGCGATCTGCGTGACAGGATCGAACGTCGCCGTGCTCGACGCGAATACCGGGGACAGGCTGCCGGCGAGCAATGCAGCCAGGCAAAGAGTTCTTGCGTTCATGGACACCTCCGCTAATGGGTGTCCAGTTGTAAGCCCGTACCGTCGAGGAAGCAATCCCTTCCCCCTAGTCTGCCGGAGCGCCGCAGCGCCGGCCGGCGGCGGCGGCGGTCAGCCCGCGCGCTTGGCTACCAGCGTCAGGATGTCGTAGCTCGCCACGACCTCGCCGTCCTGGTTCGTCACCTCGACGTCCCATGCGACGACGCCCTGCCCCTTGCCGTCCGCGCCGACCTTCTGGCGGTCGATCTTGCGCTTGCAGGTCAGGCGAGCGCGGATCGTGTCGCCGATGCCCACCGGCTTGACGAAGCGCAGCGTGTCCAGCCCGTAGTTGGCCAGCACGGGCCCTTCGGCGGGCGACACGAACAGCCCCGCCGCGGCCGACAGCACGAAGTAGCCGTGCGCGATGCGCTTGCCGAACGGCGAGGCCTTGGCGGCGATCTCGTCGAAGTGCATGTAGAAGAAGTCGCCCGAGATGCCGCCGAAGGCGACGATGTCGGCGTCGGTCACCGTGCGGCGATGCGTGAGCAGCGAGTCTCCGACGGTCAGGTCCTCGAACGCGTGGCGGAACGGGTGGATGTCGGACTCGTGCACCGCCGCGCCCTTGACGTGCTCGCCGGTGATCGCGGCCAGCATCGTCGGCGTGCCCTGCACCGCGGCACGCTGCAGGTAGTGCTTGACGGCGCGGATGCCGCCCAGCTCCTCGCCGCCGCCCGCGCGCCCCGGGCCGCCGTGCTTGAGCGGCGGCAGCGGCGACCCGTGGCCGGTGGATTCGACGGCGGCGTCGCGGTCAAGCACCAGGATGCGGCCGTGGAGCGCGGCGAGGCGCGCGACGGCGTGGGCGGCGCGGTGCGGGTCGCGCGTCACCAGCGTGCCGACGAGGCTGCCGCGGCCGCGCTCGGCGAGCGCGAGGGCGCCGTCGAAGTCGTCGTACGGCATCAGCGTGCTGACCGGGCCGAACGCCTCGATGTCGTGCGCCGCCGAATCCATGCCCGGCCGCTCGCACAGCAGCAGCGTCGGCGCGAAGAACGCGCCCTGGTCGGTGCCCGCGCCGCGCGGCGCGAAGCCGTTGCCGACCTTGTCGCCGAACAGCACGACGTTGCCCTGCGCGAGCTGCGCGACGCGCTCGGCGACGTCGCGCTGCTGCTCGTGCGACGCGAGCGCGCCCATCGTCACGCCTTCGACCGACGGGTCGCCGACGACGACCTTGGCGAGCCGCGCCTTCAACCGCTCGGTGACGGCCTCGAGGTGCTTGCGCGGCACGATCGCGCGCCGGATCGCGGTGCACTTCTGGCCGGCCTTGACCGTCATCTCGCGCGCGACTTCCTTGACGAAGAGATCGAACTCGACATCGTCCGGCGTCACGTCGTCGGCGAGCACCGCGCAGTTCAGCGAGTCGGCCTCGGCGTTGAACGGCACGCTGTGCGCGATCAGGTTCGGGCGCACGCGCAGCTTCGCGGCGGTGTCGGCCGAGCCGGTGAAGGTGACGATGTCCTGGCCGTTGACGCGGTCGAGCAGGTCGCCGGTCGAGCCGATGACCAGCTGCAGCGCGCCCTCGGGCAGCAGGCCCGACTCGATGCACACGCGCACCATCGCCTCGGTGAGGTAGCTGGTGGCGGTCGCGGGCTTGACGATGCAGGGCATGCCGGCCAGGAAGCTCGGCGCGAACTTCTCGAGCGCGCCCCAGACGGGGAAGTTGAACGCGTTGATGTGCACCGCGAGGCCGCGCCGCGGCACGAGGATGTGCGTGCCGGCGAACTGCCCCTTCTTGCCGAGCGGCACCGCCGGGCCTTCGTGGATCACGTTGCCGGACGGCAGCTCGTTGCTGCCCATGCTCGCATACGCGAACAGGGTGCCGGCGCCGCCCTCGATGTCGACCCAGCTGTCGGCGCGCGTGGCGCCGGTGTGCGCGGAGATCGCGTACAGCGCCTCCTTGCGCTCCATCAGGAACTTGGCAAGCGCCTTCAGCCGCGCGGCGCGCTGCTGGAAGTCGAGCGCGAGCAGCGCGGGGACGCCGACGCGCCGCGCATGGTCGACGGCCTCGCCGAAGTCGAGTTCGTCGGCATGCGCGTGCGCGACGGTGCGGCCGTCGATCGCGCTCGCGAGCGCGGCACCCTGGCGCGCGCCGACGAAGCGGCCCGCGACGTAACTCTGCAACTGCATGGGAACGGTCATTCCATTCACTCCTGGAGCTTCCACGTGCCGTTCTCGATCTTGACCATCACGCGGGCGCGCTGGTCGAGGCCGAGGTGGTCGGTGGGCGACATGTTGAAGATGCCGTGCGCGCCCGCGAC
>JASLEM010000372.1 GCA_030151165.1 Burkholderiaceae bacterium | reverse complement strand
CATCACGTACAGCGACGAGCCCACGCCGCGCTCGCGCTGCGGCAGCAGGTCGGTGCGGTAGGCGTCGATCACGACGTCCTGCGACGCGCTGAGGAAGGCCGTGCCGACGCCCAGCGCCGCGAACAGCGGCAGCGCGAGCTTCGGCGAGACGCCCGCGAGCGCGAACAGTGCCAGCGCGAGCAGCACCTGCGTCAGCACGACCCAGCCGCGGCGGCGCCCGAACAGCGGCAGGTCGACCCGGTCCATCAGCGGCGCCCACAGGAACTTGAACGTGTACGGCAGGCCGATCAGGCTCAGGAAGCCGATCTGCGCGAGGTCGACGCCGTCCGTCGTGAGCCACGCCTGCAGCGCCGGCCCGGTGAGCGCCAGCGGCAGGCCGGAAGCGAAACCCAGCACCAGGATCGCGGCCCAGCGATGCAGCGCCGCGCCACGCGACAGGGCGACCGGCCGCACCGTCCCGGCGGCGGCTTCGGCGGACTCGGCGGGCAGGGTGGACGATTCGAGGGCGGGAGGCATCGGGCATTCTAGGCAGCGTGGCGGGCAAGCCTTCCGCGCCCCCGCGCACCTCAGCGCGCCGCGACGGGCGCGGACTGCAGCGCGAGCTCGGCGATCGCCGCCTTGGTTTCGTAGAACGTCGCCGGACAGATGTGCGTCGCTTCCTCGAGCAACGGGCGCGCGCCGCCGGCGTCGTGGTGCGAGAGCAGCAGTTCGGCGGTGTAGTAGTCGGCCTCGCACTGGTCGCCGATCCGCTTGTCGGGCGGCGCCGCGTCCGCCTGCTGCCGCAGCGCGTGCGCATCGATGCGGCCGGCCAGGAAGTCGGCGAGCGAATCCGTCCACTCGCGGGGGTCGTGCGGCGGCGTGTACTTCGCCAGCTCGACGCGCGCGGCGGGTTCGTCCGCCGGGTTCGCGCGCACGCGTGCGACGAAAAGCCAGAACGGCGCGTACTTCGCAGGCTTGGCCAACGCAGCGCCGGCCTGCAGCACCGGCAGGGCCTGCGAGAAATGCCCTGTGAAGACCTGCATGCGCGCGAGCGAGTTGACGACGGCCTCGTCTCGTTCGATCGCCAGGGACCGCGCGTAGGCGTCGGCGGCGGCCGCGAAGTCGTGTTGTTGCTCGAGTACCGCGCCCAGATTCTTGCGCGAGATGGCGTCGTTTGGCGCGAGCGACGACGCAGTCCGGAAGTCGGTCGCCGCGCGCGCAAGGTTTCCGCTTTCGTAGAACGCCACGCCGCGCTCGAGCCGCGCCTCGGCCGAATCCGGCTTGAGGCGGACGGCTTCGCCGAACTGCACCAGGGCGGCGGCATGGTCGTCGAAATGCGTGAGCAGATGGGCATACAGCAAGCGAAGTTCGGCCCGGTCGGGCGCGAGTTCGACCGCGTGCTTCGCATCGGCCAGCGACGCGTCGCGCTCGTTCGATGCCAACTCCAGCTCGCTGCGCAGCTCGTAGCCGTTGGCAGATCCCGGGACCAGTGCCAATGTCCTGTCGATGTCGCGCCTAGCGTCGGCCCATTGCGATGCGGCGATCTCGACCCGCGCCCGCTGGTAGAACACCTCGGCATCCTGCGGCGCGATCGCAGCGGCGCGATCGACATCGACACGCGCTTTCTCCGTTCGTCCCGCCGCGAGGTGCAGGCGCGAGCGCATCACGAGCGCCGCGTCCAATTCGGCCTGCGAGTCGTCAGGCCGAGCCGCCAGTTCGACGGCGCGGTCGACATCGGCGAGCGCGTCGTCGAAGCGGCGCTGCTGAATTTCGATGGAAGCGCGCAGCATCCACGCCGAAGCGGCGTCCGGCGCTAGTCGCACGGCGGCATCGGCTTGAACCCGCCCGCCCGGCAGATCGCCGGTGCGAAGCAGGAACTCGGCATAGTCCGAGCGCGAGACGATGTCGTCCGGATCGACCTGGATGCCTTTGGCGAACGTGGCGTTCGCTTGCGTCGTGTCGCCCGCAGCATCGAAGGCCATCGCCAGCCGGTACAGCGACGCCGGGTCGCGAGGGTCCCTCTGCAGGGCCGCGCTCAGGTCCTCGATCGCACCCGCGACCTGATGGTTGCGCAAGCGCGCCCAGCCGCGCGTGGAAAACGCGTACAACGGGTTTCCATCCTGCTCTTCCAGCACGACCGCTTCGTCCGCCGCCGCCAGCGCCTCGGCCTCGCGATTCAGGTCCAGCAGCGTCTCCGCACGCAGTTCGAGGAGCATCGCCCGCGTGCGCTTGTCCGGCACACCCGCGGCGAGAGCGAAATCGACGTCCGCGAGCGCGCCCGCGAACTGGCCGAGCTGCGCGTTCGCGTAGCCGCGCAACGCGTGCGCGGCCACGTCGTCGGGTCGATCCGCGAGGACGCCGTTCATGCGCTTGCGCAGGTCCTTGGCCGGCACGCCGATGAGGCGCGCGACCTGGCTGTCCGTCAGGCGCGTCGACGCTTCCGGAAAGGTCAGGCTTTCGTACTTCGGCCCGAAGATCTGCGCGCCAGCATGGGTGGCTGCGAGCGCCAGCGCCGCGCCCGCGATGGCGACGGCCAGACGTTCCATTCTCATCACGTTTCCTCCCTTTTGGCGCTACGGCGCCTTGTGCTTGTCTGCCCGCTTGCCGATGCTCGTACCTGCCGACGCTACCGCCTCACCCGCTTCCCCTCATCGATGTCCAGAAACCTCCACGACCCGCTGACGAACGGATTCGCCGGATAGCCGATCAGCCACGGCTGCGACAGGATCATGCGCACGCGGTGCACGTGCGCCTTCATCGGCATGTAGGCGAGCAGCAGGCGCTGCGCGTCGTCGATGACGGCGTTGCGCTCGGGGCCGTCGGGCAGTTCCTGGATCTTGCGGAAGGCGTCGTTGAACTGGGGCAGGTCGAAGCGCGAGAAGTTGCCCTGGCCCTTGTTGGGGCCGTAGGCGATGCTGAGCAGGTCCTCGGCGTCGGGCTCGTCGGCCGAGTCGCCGACCACCCACATCTGCAGCTTGCCGGCGCGCGACTGCTTCATCTGCTCGGGCCATTGCCGGCGGTCGAACACGAGGCGGATGCCGATCGCGGCCATCTTCTTCTGCCACAGCTCGTTGAGGTGGCGCGTCGTGGTGTCGGGCTGCGTGGCCATGTGCAGCACCAGCGGGCTGCCGTCGGGGCGCTCGCGGTAGCCGTCGCCGTCGCGGTCGACGTAGCCGTACAGGTCGAGCAGCGCGCGGGCGCGTTGCGGGTCGTAGTCGCCCATGCTGCTGCGGTACGCCGGGTCGTATCCGGTGACGAGCGGCACGACGATGCCCTGCGCGGGGATCGCGAGCGGCTGGCGGAAGCGGCGGATCTCCTCGGCGTTGTCGTAGCCGAGCGCGATCGCGCGGCGCAGCGCGACCTGCTCCGGCGTGTAGCCGCCGACCACCGGGTCGTCCATGTTGAAGTACGTGTAGATCACGTCGGGCTGCGGCACGAAGTGCAGCTTCATGCCACGCTTGGCGAGGTTGGGCGCGAGCTTGCCGCCGGGCGCGGCGGTGGTGGCGTATTCGTACGGCACCATCGTCATGTCGAAGTCGCCGCCGATGTACGCGAGCCAGGTCGGCTCGGGCTCCTCGATGATCGACACCTCGACCCGGTCGATCATCGGCTCGCGCCGGCCGTGCAGCGTCTTCGCGGTGGCCTGGCCGTCGGCGTCGTCGGCGGCCGGCTGCTCGTCGTAGTGCTCCTCCCGGAAGCGCGGGTTGCGGTCGAGCGCCATGAACGACGAGCGCCGCCACTGCGACAGCACGTACGGGCCAGTGCCCACCGGGTGCTCCATGATCGCGTCGCCGTAGGCCTCGCAGACCTCGCGCGCGACCGCGCCGGCGTAGAGCGACTCGGCGAGCTTGAGCGGGAAGCGCGGATCCGGATGGCCGAAGCGGATGCGCAGCGTGTAGCGGTCGACGACGCGCAGGCCTTCGATCGGCGCGTCGTAGTCGAACGGCGCGTCGCGCGCCTCGGCGCGGTCGCGCAGCGCCTGCAGGCCGAGGATGTCGTCGGCCTGCAGGTCGGCGAAGCCGACGCTGTGCACGCGCGGGTCGTAGTGGCGGCGCAGCGTGTAGGCGTAGTCGGCAGCGGTGAGCTCGCGCGGCCTGCCGTGGAAGACCGGGTCGTCGGCGAAGAAGATGCCGGGCCGGATCTTCAGCGTGAGCTCGCGGAAGTCGGCCGACATCCGCGGCAGCTCCGCGGCCGTCGCCGTGCGCAGGCGCACCGGGCGCGAGAGCAGGTCGAAGCGCAGCGGCGGCTCGAAGATGTTGTCGATGATCTCGCGCGAGTAGGCGTCGGGCACCTGCGCGGGATCGAAGCCGGTCTCGGCGTTGGGCATCGCGTAGCGCAGCACCTTCTGCGGCGCGGCGGCCGGCATCGGCGCCAGCGGCTGCGAGTGCACCGCGACGCCGTGCCACCACGCCACGACCGCGAGCGCGGCGACCGCGCGGCGGATACGCGACGAACCGGACAATCGACCAGGTGAATCAACGGACGGCATCGTAAAGCGCGAGCCTGTGGTGAATTTGGCAACGCCGCCATGCAAAGAGCGGGCGCGGGGCGACAGCGGGCAGTCTACAGGCGCCTCGTCCGCCCTACACTCGCGTTTTCCGCCGGTCGCCCCGGCGGACGGCTGCGTCCCACCGCCTCGATGTTCGCCTACCTGATCCGTCGTCTCCGGCAAATGATCCCCACGCTGCTCGGCGTGGTGCTGCTCATCTTCTTCCTGTTCAAGAAGTTCGGCGCCGATCCCGCCCAGACGCTGGCCAGCCTCAACGCGACGCCGCGCGAGATCGACGAGATCCGCCAGCAGCTGGGCCTGAACGAGCCGTGGTGGACGCAGCTCTGGATCTTCATCAAGGACATCGTCACCTTCGACTGGGGCCGCAGCTGGACGACGCACGAGACCGTCGCCCACATCCTCGCGACGCGCATGCCCGCGACGATGACGGTGACGCTGCCGATCCTCGTGCTCGACACGCTGATCGCGATCCCGATCGCGCTGGGCCTCGCGTACGTGCGCGGCTCGCTCACCGACCGCGTCGTGATGATCGCGACGACGGTGGCGCTGTCGGTGTCCTTCCTCGTCTACGTGATCCTCGGCCAGTACGCGTTCGGCTTCCAGCTCGGCTGGTTCCCGGTGCAGGGCTGGAGCGACAGCACGTGGACGAACCTCGTCACGTACTCGCCGCTGCCGGTGCTGCTCGCGGTGACGGTGGGGCTGTCGCCGCAGACGCGCCTGTACCGCAGCTTCTTCCTCGACGAGCTGGGCCACGACTACGTGCGCACCGCGCGCGCCAAGGGCCTCACGGAGCCGGTCGTGCTGCTGCGCCACGTGCTGCGCAACGCGATGATCCCGATCCTCACCAACATCGGCCTCGCGCTGCCCGGCATCCTCGTCGGCTCGTTCCTGATCGAGGTCTACTTCGGCGTGCCGGGCATCGGCCGCGAGGTCTGGCGCGCGGTCGGCGGCAGCGACTACCCGGTGATCCAGGCCGTGACGATCTACGTGGCGATGCTCACGATGCTCACCAACCTGGCCACCGACCTGCTCTATCGCGCGGTCGACCCGCGCGTGGTGCTGAGGTGATGCCTCGATGAACGTCGCCCGGCCGCCCGAAGACGCTCGCGCCGCAGCGCGACGCGCGGAGGCTCGTCGATGAGCGACATACCCGGTGCCGTACTGCCGGACGTCGCGCCCGACGCGATGCCGACGCTCGCCACGCCGCTCGGCCCACGCCGCGCGGACGGCGTCTGGCGCGCGGCGTGGCGGCGCTTCCGGCGCGACCACGTCGGCATGGTGTCGATGGCCGTGGTGCTCGCGTACGCGGTGCTGATCGCGCTGACCGCGGGCGGGCTGGTCGCGCGGCACTGGCAGGACGAGGTCGGCGTGCCCGATGCGCCGCCCGCGTTCGTCGGCGCGTCCGCGCAAGGCGCCGACAAGGAGATCGACCGCGTGAGCGCCGCGGCCGGCGTGCCCGCGAGCGCGCCGCGCGCGAGCATCGACATCACGGCCGTCGACCCGCTCGCGCCGCGCTACAAGGAGTGGAACGAGCGCGCGGCGCAGTACCACGCGCAGGTCAAGCCGATCGCCGACACGCTGCCGCTCGGCGGCGACCGCCTCGGCCGCGACGTGCTCGCCAAGGCGATCAAGGGCACGCAGATCTCGGTGTCGGTGGGCGTGCTCGCGGCCATCGTCGCCACGCTGATCGGCGCCACGCTCGGCGCGATCGCCGGCTTCTTCGGCGGGCTCGCGGGCGACTTCGTCGAGTGGCTCTACAACGTCATCACCGCGGTGCCCGACATCCTGCTGTTCTTCGCGTTCGCCGCGGTGTTCGGGCGCGGCATCTCGACGCTCGTGCTGATCCTCGGCCTCACCGGCTGGACGAGCCAGTACCGCCAGGTGCGCGCCGAGTTCCTGAAGCACGCGCGGCGCGACTACGTGCGCGCCGCCGAGGCGATCGGCGCGAGCACCGGCGCGCGCATGTTCCGCCACATCCTGCCCAACGTCAGCCACGTGATCCTGGTGCGGATGTCGCTGCTCGTCGTCGGCTTCATCAAGGCCGAGGTGATCCTGTCGTACCTCGGCCTCGGCGTCGCCACCGACCAGGTCAGCTGGGGCACGATGCTCGCCGACTCGCAGGCCGAGCTGATCCTCGGCCACTGGTGGCAGCTCGCCGCGGCGACGGTCTTCATGGCCGTCTTCGTGACCGCGTTCTCGCTGATGGCGGACGCGTGGCGCGACGCGCTCGACCCGAAGCTGCGAGGCGCCGATTGACCATGGACCACGCCACGCTGCTGAGGATCGAGAACCTGCAGGTCGCTTTCCGCCTGCACGACGCCGACGGCCGCGCGCGCCGCATCGAGGCGGTCGGCCGCGGCGCGCAGGGCGTGAGCTTCGACGTGCCGGCCAACACCACCGTCGCCCTCGTCGGCGAGACGGGCTCGGGCAAGAGCGTCACCGCGATGGCGTGCGTGCAGCTGCTGCCGCCCAACGCCGAGTGCACGGGCCGCGTGCTGTGGCGCGGCGACGACCTGCTGCAGGCCGGCCGCGCGAAGATGCAGCGCCTGCGCGGGCACGAGATCGCGTGCGTGTTCCAGGATCCGGTGTCGTCGCTGAACCCTGTGCTGTCGATCGGCCAGCAGATCGCCGAGCCGCTGATGAAGCACCTCGGGCTCGGCGGCCGCGCCGCGCGCAAGCGCACCGAGGAGCTGCTCGCCGAGGTCGGCATCCCCGAGCCGCGGCGCCGCCTCGACACCTTCCCGCACCAGCTCTCGGGCGGCCAGCAGCAGCGCGTGATGATCGCGATGGCGCTCGCCTGCGAGCCGCAGCTGCTGATCGCCGACGAGCCCACCACCGCGCTCGACGTCACGATCCAGCGCCAGATCCTCGAGCTGCTCGCGAAGCTGCGCGAGCAGCGCGGGCTGTCGATGCTGTTCATCAGCCACGACCTCGGCGTCGTCGGCGAGATCGCGCAGCAGATCGTCGTGCTGCGCCAGGGCACCGTGCGCGAGGCCGGCCCCGCGAGCGCGATCTTCGACGATCCGCAGGACGCCTACACCAAGGCGCTGCTCGCCTGCCGCCCGCGCCTGGACGAGCGCCCGCGCCGCCTCGCGGTCGTCGACGACCTGATGGCCGGCGCGCCGGCGCCCGCGTCGCAGCGCGCCGCCACGCCGGGCGCGGCCGACCACGACGATCCGGTCGTGCTGCAGGTCGACAGCCTCTCCAAGAGCTTCTGGATTCGCAGCGGGCTGATGCGGCGCAGCGAGTTCAAGGCCGTGCAGGATGTGCGCTTCACGCTGCGGCGCGGGCATACGCTGGGGGTCGTCGGCGAGTCGGGCTCGGGCAAGACGACGATGGGCCTGACGCTGCTGCGCCTGCACGACGCCACCAGCGGCCCGCTCGCCGGGCGCGTGCTGTTCCACGGCCACGACCTCCTCGCGCTCGCGCCGGCCGACCGGCTCGCGATGCGGCGGCGCATCCAGATCGTGTTCCAGAATCCGTACGAGGCGCTGAACCCGCGCTTCACGATCGGCCAGACGCTCGTCGAGCCAATGACGATCCACCGCATCGGCGCCACCGCGGCCGAGCGCGAGCAGAAGGCGCGCGACTGGCTGGTGCGCGTCGGGCTCGACGCGGATGCGATGCAGAAGTACCCGCACGAGTTCTCCGGCGGCCAGCGCCAGCGCATCGCCATCGCGCGCAGCCTCACGCTCGCGCCCGACGTGCTGGTGCTCGACGAGGCCGTCTCGGCGCTCGACGTCTCGGTGCAGGCGCAGGTGCTGAACCTGCTGAAGGACCTACAGGACGAGCTGGGCCTCGCCTACGTCTTCATCAGCCACGACCTCGCCGTCGTTCGCTTCATGTCGGACGACATCCTCGTGATGAAGGACGGCCAGGTCGTCGAGCACCGCCCGACCGAGGCGCTGCTCGCGCAGCCGCAGCAGGACTACACGCGGCGGCTGATCGGCGCCGTGCCGAAGGGGCGGTTCACCAGCCCGAAGGCGGCGGCGACGCCCTGAGCCGCCGCGCCGGCGCGAGGCCTACGGCGTCGCGACCTTGAACGTCCACGTCGTCAGCGCGAGCGCCCGCCCGCCGGTGACCGCGGCGTGCAGCGTCACCGTGTAGCTGCCGGCCGGCAGCGGGCTCTTCGGCACGAGCACGGCGAAGCCGGAGACGACGCCGCCGTCGAGGCCCGGATCGTCGTTGACGTTCGCGCCCGTCACGCTCGAGTCCGCCAGGATCACGCTCGGCACGAGGTTGCCCGCGGCGTCGGCGAGCGTGAACTGCGAGATCGTCGCGGCCTTCGAGACGACGTAGTCCTGGTTGCGGAAGCCCACCAGGATCGGCGTGCCGGCGGTGGTATTCGGCAGCAGCGCGACGGGCGCGCGCGGGCTTTCGTTGGCGACGTGGAAGGTGCCGCTCGCGACGGTCGCGCCGTCGAACGGGTACGCGATGATCGCGCCCGACGGCGGGATCTGCGCCGCGCCGTTCGTGGAGGCCGACGCCAGGTCGATCGTGCACATGCCCGCCGCCGTGCCCGTGCCGAAGCCGATGCCGACGTCGGTCTCGCGGCTCAGCATGTCGGCCGCGTGGTAGATCGTGTCGAGCAGGTCGCCGACGCAGTCGGAGATGGACGACGTCGAGCCGATGTCGCCGATCACCTCGGACGCGAACGAGAACCGGTAGCCCGCGGCCTCCATGCGTGCGAACGGGTCGGTGCCGGTGAAGTCGGTGCGGCCGGCGACCTCGTCGTGCGGCGAGTCGGCGCTGGCGAAGCCGTTGACCGTCAGATAGGCCGCGTGCGACGACGCGGAGGTGTCGAGCGCCGCCGACTGCGCGAGCAGCCCGGCGCCGGCGCCCCGGCGCGCGGCGTTCAGCTCGTCGTAGGCGGCCAGGCGGCGCGCGTCGTAGCTCGCGGGCGCGACGCTGGCCTGCAGCGTGCCGTTGGTGCCGGCCGCGGCGGTCGGCAC
>JASLEM010000359.1 GCA_030151165.1 Burkholderiaceae bacterium | reverse complement strand
GCGGGTCGATGGCGATCTTGCCGTCCATGTACCAGTCGACGATCTTCGGCACGTCGGTGCGTCCGCGCGCGCCGCCGAAGGCCGAGCCCTTCCACTCGCGGCCCGTGACCAGCTGGAACGGACGCGTCGAGATCTCCTGGCCAGCGCCGGCCACGCCGATGATCACGCTCTTGCCCCAGCCCTTGTGGCAGCACTCGAGCGCCTGGCGCATCAGCGTGGTGTTGCCGACGCACTCGAAGCTGTAGTCGGCGCCGCCGTCGGTCAGCTGCACGATCGCGTCGACGACGTTGGGCACGTCCTTCGGGTTGATGAAGTCCGTCATGCCGAACTGGCGCGCCATCGCCTCGCGCGCGGGGTTGATGTCGACGCCGATGATCTTGCCCGCGCCCACCATCTTCGCGCCCTGGATCACGTTCAGGCCGATGCCGCCCAGCCCGAACACGACGACGTTCGCACCCGCCTCGACCTTCGCCGTGAACAGCACCGCGCCGACGCCGGTCGTGACGCCGCAGCCGATGTAGCAGACCTTGTCGAACGGCGCGTCCGGGCGGATCTTCGCGAGCGCGATCTCGGGGACGACGATGTAGTTGCTGAACGTCGACGTGCCCATGTAGTGCAGGATCGGCTTTCCGTCGAGCGAGAAGCGGCTGGTCGCGTCGGGCATCAGGCCACGGCCCTGCGTCGAGCGGATCTGCTGGCACAGGTTGGTCTTGCGCGAGAGGCAGAACTTGCACTGCCGGCACTCGGGCGTGTAGAGCGGGATGACGTGGTCGTCGCGGCGCAGCGTCGTCACGCCGGGGCCGACGTCGACGACGACGCCCGCGCCCTCGTGCCCGAGGATCGCCGGGAACAGGCCTTCGGGGTCGGCGCCCGAGAGCGTGAACTGGTCGGTGTGGCAGATGCCGGTGGCCTTGATCTCGACCAGCACCTCGCCGGCCTTCGGGCCCTCCAGGTCGACGGTCTCGATGCTCAAGGGGGCGCCGGCTTTCCAGGCGACGGCTGCGCGGGTCTTCATGACGGTTCTCCGGGTGGGATCTGGCGAAAGAACGGGCGCGCGATCGACGCGCGCCCGATAGACTGCCGCAAGGTTAAAGCAAGTCCCGCGTCGGCACGGCGCGCCGGGCGCAATGCCTTGCCGCGCGCTGCGATTCATCCGCGATCCGCGAGGCAGCCGATCTCTGCGAGGAACCTGATCTTGAACATCCGACGCCTGGACACCCCCGACGCCGCCGCCTTCCAGGCGCTGCGCCTTGCCGCCCTGCGCACCACGCCCGAGGCGTTCGGCTCGAGCTACGAGGAGGAGAAGGACGATGCGCTGGAGGCCGTCGCCGCGCGCATCGCGCCGCGCCCCGGCCGGGCCGTGTTCGGCGCGTTCGACGGCGACGTGCTGGTCGGCGTCGCGGGCCTCGCGCGCGAGCCGACGCTGAGGAAGCGCCACAAGGCCTTCGTCTGGGGCATGTACGTGGCGCCGTCGGCGCGCGGCCACGGCCTCGCGCGCGGGCTGATGCTGGCGGCGCTCGGGCTGGCGCGCGAGACCGACGGCGTGGCCAAGGTGACCTTGAGCGTCGACGCCGCCAACGTCCCCGCGATCGCGCTGTACGAGTCGCTCGGCTTCGTGGTCTTCAGCCGCGAGCAGGACGCGATGCGCATCGGCGACGAGATCCGCGACGACCTGCAGATGGCGCTGACGCTGGGCTGAACGACGCGCGCCCCGGCGCGACGCGACGCATGCCGCGCGCCTGCGGCGCATCGGCAAAACCCCTCGATCCGGCCCCCTAGGTTGGCGCACGGCCGCGCATTGACGCCGGACGGCGCTTCTTCCACGATCGCCGCACCGGGGCCGCCGCCCCCGGACCGTGGCCGCCGTGCGCCGCGACGTCGCCGGCGGCAGCCGATCCAACAGGAGCATCCATGCAGAAGACGAATCGCGTCGCGGCCCTGTCCGCCCTCGCCGCCGCGGCCCTCACGTTCGCCGGCGGCGCGCAGGCCGCCTACGTGTTCTCGAACGACGGCGGCGGCGACGGCACGCTCGTCGGCACGTTCCCGTCGTTCTCCATCATCGGTTCGGACGACGGCTCGGGCGACGACACCGCGTTCTACGTCCAGACCTTCACGTCGTCGGAACTCGTCACCTTCACGTGGTCGTACAGCACGGCCGACACCGGTGGCGCCGTGTACGACCCGGCGGGCATCATCCACAACGGCGTCGAGACGCAGCTCTCGATCGACGGCGATCCGGGCCAGGGCAGCTCGGGCACCTGGACGGAGGTCGTGCAGGCCGGCGACACCTTCGGCTTCTACGTGTCGAGCCTGGACTCCGCGGGCGGCTGTGGCGAGCTGGACATCAACGGCGGCGGCGGTTCGCCGTCGGCCTGCGTGTTCAGCACCGGCACGCCCCCGCCGCCGCCCCCGCCCCCGGCGATCCCGGAGCCGGACAACATCGGCCTGTTCATGCTCGGTCTCGCGGCCCTGAAGGTCGCGGCGCGGCGCGGCACGAAGCGCTGAGCAGGCTTCGCGCAGGACACCGAGGCGGCCCTGCGGGGCCGCTTTGCATGGGCGCCGCGAAAGTCCCGGGCCTCGCATGCTCCAATCTGGGAATGACGCTCCGCGACGACATGCCCGCGCCGGACGCCGGCCCGATTCACGTGCTGTTCGTCTGCAGCCGCAACCAGTGGCGCAGCCCGACCGGCGAGCAGGTCTGGCGGCGCGACCGCCGCGTGCGCGCGCGTTCCGCGGGCACGAGCCCGAGCGCGCGGCATCCGGTCTCGCTGGCCGACATCGAGTGGGCCGACGTGATCCTCGTGATGGAGGACAAGCACAAGTCGCGGCTGGCCGCCGCGTTCCGCGAGGCGCTCGCGCACAAGCGCCTGCACGTGCTCGACATCCCCGACGACTACCGCTACATGGACGCCGAACTCGTCGACCTGCTGACCGAGCCGGTCGCGGCGATCCTCGGGCTCGGCGGCTGAACGATCCGTCGGCGCCGGCTCGCGCTCAGGGTCGCGGCGGGATGTTCAGGCCCTTCGCGACCGCCGGCCGCGCGAGGAAGGCCTGGAGCACGCGGGCGACGTTGGCGAAGTCGCGGAAGCCCACCAGCTCGCCGGCCTCGTAGAAGCCGATCAGGTTGTTGATCCACGGGAAGGTGGCGATGTCGGCGATCGAATAGTCGTCGCCCATGATCCAGTCGCGGCCCTCGAGGTGCTTGTCGAGCACGCCCAGCAGGCGGCGCGATTCGCCGACGTAGCGGTCGCGCGGGCGCTTGTCCTCGTAGTCCTTCCCGGCGAACTTGTTGAAGAAGCCGAGCTGGCCGAACATCGGGCCGATGCCGCCCATCTGGAACATCACCCACTGGATCGTCTCGTAGCGCTTCGCGGGGTCGGCCGACATCAGCCGGCCCGTCTTCTCCGCGAGGTAGATCAGGATCGCGCCGGACTCGAACAGCGCGAGCGGCCGGTCGCCGGGGCCGTGCGGGTCGATGATCGCGGGGATCTTGTTGTTCGGGTTCAGCGACAGGAACGCGGGCGAGAACTGGTCGTTGGCCGCGAAGCTGACCGTGTGCACCTCGTAGGGCAGGCCGATCTCCTCGAGCGCGATCGACACCTTGACGCCGTTGGGCGTCGGCAGCGAGTAGAGCTGCAGCACGTCGGGCCGCTGGGCGGGCCACTTGGCGTTGATCGCGAAGGTGGAGAGATCGGTCATGGTCGTCGCCTCGGAAGATGGATGCGGGATGCAGGCGGCGATTCTCGTCGGCCGCGAATGGGCGTGCGCGCCGAGGCCTATTGCCGGCGGACGCGAGGCCCGCGCGCTATTCGTGCATCGAGTCGTGCATCGAATCCGGCCCGCGCGGCGACTGGCGCTTGAAGCGCGGCAGGTTCCACTGGTAGCGCAACGACGCGTAGCGCAGCGCGAAGCAGGTGGCGACCGCGAGCCAGGTGACGAGCGCCGGATCGCGCCCGAGCACGTAGCCGAGCGTCTCGATCGCCGCGCCGACCAGCGCCGCCGACGCGTAGATCTCGCGCTGCAGGATCACCGGCACGCGGTTCAGCAGCACGTCGCGCAGCACGCCGCCGCCGACCGCCGTGACCATGCCCATCAGCACCGCGACCTCGCCGTTGGCGCCGAGCAGCAGCGCCTTCTGCGCGCCCGTCACGGCGAACAGGCCGAGGCCCAGCGAGTCGAACAGCACGACCGGATGCTTCAGCCGTTCGACGATGCCTTGCGAGCCCATCGTCACGACGGCTGCGACGAGCGCGACGGTCAGGTAGCGCCAGTCCGCGAGGCCGGCGGGCGGCACCGCGCCGATGCAGACGTCGCGCAGCACGCCGCCGCCGCACGCGACGGTGAAGGCGATCACGAGGATGCCGAACCAGTCCAGCCCGCGCTGCTTCGCGGCCACCGCGCCGCTGATCGCGAACGCGAAGGTGCCGGCGAGGTCGAGGAACGTGAACAGCGCGTGGCCGTTCAGCACGGCGAGCGTGAAGGCGGCGTTGTTCATGCGCGGGCGGGCACGCGCGTCAGCGACGTGAATCGTGGACGTCGCTGCCCGGCTTGTCGGCGGGCGGCAGCTTCTCGTGCGTGTGCGGTTGCACCGGGTCGCTGGCGGGGAAGGTCTCGTCGAGCGACTCGTCGAGCATCGCGTCTTCCGATTTCTTGTCGGCCGGCTTCGGCTTCGGGTGGGTGGGCTGGGTCATGCGTCGGCTCCCGGTGGAGGTTGCAAATGCGGTTGCAATTGAGGTGGCGAAGGTGCCTGCGAGGGTAGCAGCCCGCGCGCCCGGCGGGTTCATTCGCGCGGCGCGCGCCACAGCGTGCGGATCGTCCAGGTCAGCGGCACCGCGAGCAGCGCGAACGACGCGGCCAGGCCCTCGCCGAGCCCGCCGACGAGCCCGAACAGGGGCGGCCCGATCACGACGCCGAAGTACGTGAAGAACAGGCAGCCCGCCGTGGCCATCGCGGCCTGCGGGCGCGGCACCACGCGCGCCACCGTGCCGAGGAACACGCCGTTCCAGCCGATCGCCGTCGCGCCGTAGACGATGGCCAGCGCCAGCACGAGCGCGTGCGGCGTGCGCGGGCCCAGCCACGTCATCGCGATGCCGGCCGCGGCCATGCCCACGGCGAGCGCGAGCAGCGTGCGGCGCGCGCCGTCGGCGATGCGGTCGGCGACGAGCCCGAACGCCACCCGCGCGACCACCGCGGCGGCCTGCGCGATCGACAGCGCCGCGCCTGCGGCGACGAGGCTCCACGCGAGCTCGTCGTGCAGGAAGCTCACGAGGTAGGACGAGAGGCTGTTCTGCACGCCCGAGAACACGAGCGAGCAGACGGCGATGCGGCGCAGCAGCGGGTGCGCCAGCACGAAGCGGATCGGCGCGACGGTGCGCGCCAGCGTCGGCCAGGGCGCGTGCGCGACGCGCAGGTCGTCTAGCCGCTGGCGTAGCACCATCGCCAGCGCGATGCCGAGCGCGCACAGCACCGCGACCTGCGCCAGCGCCGTGCCGCTGCCCCAGCGCAGCAGCGCGAACGGCACCATCACGCCGGCCACCGCGCCGCCGAGCGGCACGCCGGTCTGCTTGATCGAGAACACGAGCGCGAAGCGCCGCGGCGGCGTCGTGCGGGCGAGCATGTCGGAGCTGGCCGGGTTGATCGGGCCGTAGCCGACGCCCACCAGCAGGCTGCCCGCGATCGCCAGCCAGAGGTTCGCGCTCTCCACGCCCATCAGCCCGACGGCGCTGCACGCGAGCGCGACCTGCGTCGTGCGGATCGGCCCCCAGCGCACGACCAGCGCCGCGCCCCACTGCGTCGAGAACATCGACGCCAGGTAGACGAGCGCGATGTAGAGCCCGACCGCGACGACGCCCAGGTGCATCTCGGCCAGCAACCGCGGGGCGGCGACGGCCGGCGCGATGGTCGCGGCCGAGGACGCGGCCTGCATCAGCAGCGTGATGGGCAGCGTGGCGCGCGCGACGAGGTCGTCGGCCGGCGCGGCGGGGGGATCGACCGGCTCCGCCGTCATCGGTCGCGCGGGCTCGCTCGATGCGGGCGTCAGAGCGCCGTGGGCGTGGGCGGCAGCGGGCGGCTCGAGGGCAGCGGGATGTACTCGTCCTCGCCCGGCACCTTCGGGAAGCGCTGTTCCGACCAGGCTTCCTGCGCGCGCAGGATCAGGTCGCGGTCGCTCGCGACGAAATTCCACCAGAGGAAGCGCGGGGCGTCGAGCGGCGGGCCGCCGAGAAAGGTGACGTGCGCGGGCGCGTCGCCGGCGGTGAGCACGCAGCGCTCGCCCGCGTCGAACACGACCAGGTGCTCCTTCTGCACCATCACGTCGGGGTCGCCGCCGTGCACCTCGCCTTCGATGACATAGGCCGCGCGCTCGTCGTAAGCGGCGTCGAGCTCGATGCTGGCGCCGGCGTCGAGGCGGACGTCGACGAGGAACATCGGCGACGTCAGCGCGACGGGCGAACGCGCGCCGAACGCCTCGCCGAGCACGACGCTGATGCGCGCGCCGGGGCGCTCGACCTGCGGGATCTCGTCGGCGCCGTGGTGCGCGAACGCGGGCGGGCACTGTTCGAGCGCGATCGGCAGCGCGACCCAGAACTGCAGGCCCCACAGCTTCGCGCCCTCGGGCCGCGCCGACTCGGGCGAGCGCTCGGAGTGCGTGATGCCGCGGCCGGCCGTCATCCAGTTGACCTCGCCCGGGCGGATCGGCACGACGCTGCCGAGGCTGTCGCGGTGCAGGATCTCTCCTTCGAACAGGTAGCTCACGGTGGCCAGGCCGATGTGCGGGTGCGGGCGCACGTCCATCCCCTTGCCGGGCGACAGCTGCACCGGGCCGAACTGGTCGAGGAAGACGAACGGGCCGACGGCGCGCGTGGCGGCGCTCGGCAGCGCGCGATGGACGAGGAAGCCGTCCCCGAGGTCGGACGGGCGGGGCGTGATGACGTGCATGGCGGGCCTTCGAGGAGGGGTGCGCGGCGCGGGCGGCGGCGCATCCGTGGATGGTAGCGGCTGGCCACGGCGAATGGTCGCGCTGGGGTTCCTGCGCGACAGGACTGCCGCTTGCCCAGGGAACTCGACAACCGCCTCAAGGCCCATTTCCCATGCTGATGAAGTACCTCGTGGCGCTGCGCCTGCCGCCACGCCGCCTCGTGCTCTGGCACTCGGTCGCCGCAGTCCCGATGGGGGCGGTGGTGATCCTGGGCGCGTACCTGTCGTACCACTATCACACGCTCGCCCGCGACAACCGCGAGCACGTCGACCATGCGTACGAGGTGCTCGACGTGCTCGACGGCCTGTACATCGCGCTGCAGGGTGCGGACGTCGCGCAGCGCGAGTTCATCGTCACCGGCGACGAGGCGCGGCTGTCGACCTTCCAGGCGATGCTCGAGGTCGAGAAGTCGGACTCGCAGCGCCTGCGCGCGCTGTTCGACCAGAGCCCGAACCAGCTGACGCGGCTGGCCAAGCTCGACTCGGCGGTGTCGGCGGAGCTCGATGAGCTCGGCAAGACGATCGCCCTGCGCGAGAGCAAGGGCTTCAACGCGGCGCGCGACGCGGTGGAGCAGGGCGACCAGGGCAAGGCGATGGACGACATCCGCCAGCAGGTGGTCGCGATGTCGGACGGCGAGCGCCGCATGCTGGCGCGCCGCCAGGTGGCCGCGCACGAGCACGAGCGCGACACGCTGCTCGGCGGGATCTTCATCGCCTGCCTGTCGGTGCTGACGCGCATCTGCATCGCGCTCGGGCTGAAGTGGTACCACCGGCGGCAGAAACGCGCGAACATCGAGGTCGCCTCGGGCGGGACGGCCGAGGCGCGCGAGGCTGCGGAGAGCGCGGCCTGAGCCTCAGCGGGCCGACGTCGCGCTGATCTTCCAGCCGCGGCCGTGCCGGGCCGTCTCGAACGCGACCGGCAGGAAGCGCGAGATCGTGGCGCAGTTGGTCGTCGTGTGGTCCGTCAGCTCGGTGCACGTGAACGCCGCGGATGCGGGATCGCCGGCCTGGCCCCGTTTCCACAGCGCGAGCGCGAGCGGCAGCGCCCACTGGTCGGCCAGGTGCGGGCCGAGCGCGCCGTCGCCGTCGAGGTACGCGCGTGCCTCGACCGCCGCGTCCTTCGCGACGCGCTCCGACGTGACGCCGCGCTCGCCGAGCCGCGTGACGACTTCGGTGACGTGCTCGTGCGCCAGCGTGACGAGCAGCGCGTTGCCGGGCCCTTCGTTCTGCCGCGTGACCGGATGGCGCAGCTGCTCCTGCGTCCAGCCCATCGCCTTGCCGAAGGCTTCGAGCTCGCGATGCGCGATCGCGCGCGGCAGGCCCGGCGCGACGCTCTCCGCGAACTGCTCGCGCACGGCGCCGCGCTCGAGCAGGTCGAACGGCACGAGCGCGCCGGCAGCCGGGTGGATCGTCACGTCGATCTCGCCGCCGCCGGCCGGGTAGAAGCCGTAGCGGCGCAGCGCGAGCTCCGAATCCGCGCCCAGCCGGCGCAGCAGCGGCGCGTAGCAGCGCTCGATGAAGTGGAACGGCGGCGCCAGCGGGTTGTGCGTGCCGCCGCCCAGGCGCAGCCGGCTCGCGCCGTCGGCCAGCATCAGCGCGGGCCACACGGTCTGCAGCACCAGCGTGCAGCTGCCCGCCGTGCCAACCGCGAACTCGTAGTCGCCCGCGCGCACCGCGTTCGGCTCGAACAGGAGCTGCTGCGAGCCCAGCTCCGCGCCGTCGACGCTCGCGCTGCCGATCTTCGCGGCGGCGAGCACGCAGGTCAGGTGCTGGCGCATCAGGCCCGGCTTCGCGCGGCCGGCGCGGATGCGCGTCAGCAGGAAGGGCTGGCCCGTGCACAGGGACAGCGCGAGCGCCGTCCGCAATATCTGGCCGCCGCCTTCGCCGGCGGCGCCATCGATCTCGATCATCTTGTTCTCTTCCGTTGCGGTTGTCGTTGTTGTTGTCTTTGTCGTTGTCGTTGTCGCCGCGCTTCGGCGCACGGGTCACGCGCGCGCGTCGAAGCGCAGGATCGTGTCGCGCAGGAACGCGTCCAGCGCCGCGCCGTCCGCCTGGTGCGACGCGGTCGTCGGATGCGCCTGCGCGTCGGCCAGTTCGCGCTCGATGAAGGCCTGCAGGCCGGGCCAGCGCGCGCTGGTCGCGGCCTCGCCGGCGCGCATCTTCACCTCGAGCAGCGCGTTGATCTCGGCGACCACCGCGGCGTCGGCGAGCGTCGCCTGCGCGAGTTCGGCGAAGCGCATCGGCGGCGCGCCGCGGCCCTCGCGGATCCAGCGCGCGGCCAGCAGCGGGCGCAGCACGTACAGGTATTTCTTGTAGCGCACGACGTCGCCGAGCAGGTGCTCGCGCAGGTTCTTCTTCGCCATCGAGACGTAGTGGTGGTAGCCGCGCACCGGCGAGAAGCCGCGCTCCGCGAGCATGCGAAAGCGCGCAGCGACGGCGTCGTCCTGCCGGTAGACGATGGGCGAGCGCAGCCATTCGAGCAGCGTCGGGTTCGAGTCGCGCAGCAGCTGCAACGCCTTGCGCAGGTCCCAGCCGCTGACGTCGAGCTCGCCGCTGATCGGGCGCTCGATGACGTCGCGTACGGGCTCGAGCGTCAGGTAGCGGTCGAGGCGGCGCACGTACACGAAGCGCACGTCGTAGTCGCTGTCGGGCGACGCGAAGCCCCAGCCGCGGCTGCCCGACTCGCAGGCGAACAGCACGGTCACGTCCTCGGTGGCCTCGATCTCGCGCAGCGTGTCAAGCACGGTGGCGCGCATCGCGTCCGAGACCGGATGGGCGCTCAGGATGTTCTCGCTCATGTCGTCTCTCCCTCGTTCCTTCGATTGTCGCGGGCGAGGCGACCCGCGCCTCACCCCTTCACGCACACCACCTGCTTGAGCGTGTGCACGATGTCCACCAGGTCCGCCTGCGCGGCCATGACGGCGTCGATGTCCTTGTAGGCCATCGGGATCTCGTCGATGACGTCCTTGTCCTTGCGGCACTCGACGCCCTCGGTCGCGGCGCGATGGTCGGCAAGCGTGAAGCGGCGCTTGGCCTCGCCGCGGCTCATCGTGCGGCCGGCGCCGTGCGAGCACGAGCCGAACGAGTCGGCGTTGCCCTTGCCGCGGACGATGTAGCTGCGCGCGTCCATGCTGCCCGGGATGATGCCCAGCTCGCCCGTCTTCGCGCTCACGGCGCCCTTGCGGGTGACGTAGACGTCCTCGCCGAAGTGCGTCTCCTTCTGCACGTAGTTGTGGTGGCAGTTCACCGCTTCCACGTGGCTCTGGAAGTTCTTGCGGATCACGGTCTTCGCGGCCTCGACCACGCGGCGCATCATCACCTCGCGGTTCAGCTGCGCGAACCTCTGCGCCCAGCTCACCGAGCGCACGTAGTCGCCGAAGTACCTCGCGCCTTCCTCGAAGTACGCGAGGTCGCGATCGGGCAGCGCCACGTTGTTGCGCTGCGCGTCCTGCTTCGCGAGCTCGATGAACATCGTGCCGATGAAGTTGCCCACGCCGCGCGAGCCGGAGTGCAGCATGAACCAGACCGCGCCCTCCTCGTCGAGGCAGACCTCGATGAAGTGGTTGCCGGTGCCGAGCGTGCCCAGGTGATGGCGGTTGTTCGTCTTCGCGAGCTTCGGGTAGTCGCGGCACAGCGCCTCGAACTCGGGCTCGAGCTGCGCCCACGCGGTGTCGACCGAGCCGGGCACCTTCTGCCACGCGCCGACGTCGCGCCCGCCCGACGAGCGGCCGTGCGGCACCGCGCGCTCGATCGCGGCGCGCAACGGGCCGAGGTTGTCGGGCAGGTCCTGCGCGCGCAGCGTCGTCTTCGCGGCCATCATGCCGCAGCCGATGTCCACGCCGACCGCCGCCGGGATGATCGCCTTGAGCGTCGGGATGACCGAGCCGACGGTCGCGCCGATGCCCAGGTGCACGTCGGGCATCGCCGCGATGTGCCGGAAGACGATGGGCAGCCGCGCCGCGTTGGTGAGCTGCTGGCGCGCCTCGTCCTCGACGGGTACGCCGCGCGTCCACATCTTCAGCGGCACGCCGCCGGGGATGTCTTCGTGGTTGTAGTTCTGTTCGTGTTCCATGATTTCTTCTTTTTCAAAAAGTGATGCCGCGCAGCGACGAGAGTCGGTGAAACGTCGTGCTCTACCGCTGAGCTACGACTCCTCCCGAAGGACGGAATCGGCAGGATTCGAACCTGCGACCACGAGATTAAGAGTCTGTAGTTCCACCAGCATTCGCTGCGTGACATCAAAACAAAAGCCGCGACGAGATCGACGGGACGTTGCCGATTCCGGTCGCCCGGAATACTGGAGTCGAACCAATGGCGCCATGTAGTCCCATCAGCATTCGCGAAAACAAGATGTGCGACGAGGATCGGCAG
>JASLEM010000355.1 GCA_030151165.1 Burkholderiaceae bacterium | reverse complement strand
CTCGCCGGCCGCGACGCGGATCATCAGCTCGACGAGGTCGAGCCCGGTGATGCACTCGGTGACCGGGTGCTCGACCTGCAGCCGCGTGTTCATCTCGAGGAAGTAGAACGACTGGTCCTTGCCGACGACGAACTCGACCGTGCCCGCGCTCTGGTAGTTCACGGCCTTCGCGAGCGCGACGGCCTGCTCGCCCATCGCCTGGCGCGTGGCGTCCGAGATGAACGGCGACGGCGCTTCCTCGATCACCTTCTGGTGGCGGCGCTGGATCGAGCACTCGCGCTCGTTGAGGTAGACGAGATTGCCGTGCGCGTCGCCCAGCACCTGGATCTCGATGTGGCGCGGCTCCTCGACGAACTTCTCGATGAAGACGCGGTCGTCGCCGAAGCTGTTGCGCGCCTCGTTGCGGCAGGCGGTGAAGCCCTCGAAGGCTTCCTTGTCGTCGTACGCGACGCGCAGCCCCTTGCCGCCGCCGCCGGCCGACGCCTTGATCATCACCGGATAACCGATGCCTTGAGCGATCTTCACCGCGGCCTCGGCCGTCTCGATGGCTTCGTTCCAGCCCGGGATCGTGTTGACCTTCGCGGCACTCGCGAGCTTCTTCGACGCGATCTTGTCGCCCATCGCCGCGATCGACGCGTGCTTCGGGCCGATGAAGACCAGGCCTTCCTCCTCGACGCGCTTGGCGAACTCCTCGTTCTCCGACAGGAAGCCGTAGCCCGGATGGATCGCCTGCGCGCCCGTCTGCTTCGCGGCGGCGATGATCTTGTCGGCGACGAGATACGACTCGCGCGACGGCGCCGGCCCGAGCAGCACGGCCTCGTCGGCGAGCTCGACGTGCAGCGCGTCCTTGTCGGCTTCGGAGTAGACGGCGACGGTCAGGATGCCCATCTTGCGGGCCGACTTGATGACGCGGCAGGCGATTTCACCGCGGTTGGCGATCAGGATCTTCTTAAACATCTTCTTGTTCCTTGCAAAGCGCGCGAAGCGGACGACGTTGCCGCCGCTGGCGCTGAAACGTGCGCTGGAAATTCAAGGGAGCGGCGGATCTGGCTTCGCCAGTCCGCTCGCGGCCGGCCCCTCGGGGGCAGGGAGCGCCAGCGACCGTGGGGCTACAAAGGAATATTGCCGTGCTTGCGCCACGGGTTCTCGATCTTCTTGTCGCGCAGCATCGCCAGCGAGCGGCAGATCCGCTTGCGCGTCTCGTGCGGCTGGATCACGTCGTCGATGTAGCCGCGCGCGCTCGCCACGAACGGGTTCGCGAAGCGGGCCTTGTATTCGGCCTCGCGGGCGGCGAGCTTCTCGGGGTTGTTCTTGTCCTCGCGGAAGATGATCTCGACCGCGCCCTTCGCGCCCATCACGGCGATCTCGGCGTTGGGCCAGGCGAGGTTGACGTCGCCGCGCAGGTGCTTGGACGCCATGACGTCGTACGCGCCGCCGTAGGCCTTGCGCGTGATGACGGTCACCTTCGGCACCGTGCATTCGGCGTACGCGTACAGCAGCTTCGCACCGTGCTTGATGATGCCGCCATACTCCTGGGACGTTCCCGGCATGAAGCCCGGCACGTCGACGAAGGTCACGACCGGGATGTTGAACGCGTCGCAGAAGCGCACGAAGCGCGCGGCCTTGATGCTGCTCTTGATGTCGAGGCAGCCCGCGAGCACCAGCGGCTGGTTGGCGACGATGCCCACGCTCTGGCCATCGAGGCGCGCGAAGCCGATCAGGATGTTCTTCGCGTAGTCGGGCTGGAGCTCGAAGAAGTCGCCGTCGTCGACCACCTTGATGATCAGCTCCTTCATGTCGTACGGCTTGTTCGCGTTGTCCGGGACGAGCGTGTCGAGCGACATGTCGATGCGGTCGGCCGGGTCGCCGCTCACGCGCACCGGCGCCTTCTCGCGGTTGTTCAGCGGCAGGTAGTTGTAGAAGCGGCGCAGCATCAGGATCGCCTCGAGGTCGTTCTCGAAGGCGAGGTCGGCGACACCCGAGCGCGTGGTGTGCGTCGCCGCGCCGCCGAGCTCCTCGGCCGTCACTTCCTCGTGCGTCACGGTCTTCACGACTTCGGGCCCGGTCACGAACATGTAGGACGTGTCCTTGACCATGAAGATGAAGTCCGTCATCGCCGGCGAGTACACCGCGCCGCCGGCGCTCGGGCCCATGATCATGCTGATCTGCGGCACGACGCCCGAAGCCATCACGTTGCGCTGGAACACCTCGGCATACCCCCCGAGGGATGCGACGCCTTCCTGGATGCGCGCGCCGCCGGAGTCGTTGAGCCCGATGACGGGCGCGCCGACCTTCATCGCCTGGTCCATCACCTTGCAGATCTTCTCGGCGTGCGCTTCGCTGAGCGCGCCGCCGAACACGGTGAAGTCCTGCGAGTAGACGAACACGAGGCGGCCGTTGATCATGCCGTAGCCGGTGACGACGCCGTCGCCGGGGATCTTGTTGTCGGCCATGCCGAAGTCGTGCGAGCGGTGCTCGACGAACATGTCCCATTCCTCGAACGTGCCTTCGTCGAGCAGCAGCTCGAGGCGCTCGCGCGCGGTCAGCTTGCCCTTGCCGTGCTGCGCGGCGATGCGCTTCTCGCCGCCGCCGAGGCGGGCCTGCGCGCGTTTGCGTTCGAGCTGTTCGATGATGTCATGCATGGAGTGTCCTGGGGAAACGTTCAAGTGATGTCGGCGTTCTGGAAGGAAGGCGGTCAAGGGTCGTGAGCTTGGCCGCGGCTGTCAAGCGCGGGGCGCCGGCGCACCGCCGCGCGGGTCGGACGACGTCGCGTCCAGCAGCGCGAGCAGGTGGCGTGCCGCGACCGACGGCGCCGTGCGCCCGGCGCGCACGTCGGCGCTCGCCTGCGGCAGCGCGGCCTGCACCGCGGCGTGCTGGCGGAAGCGCTGCTGCAGGCCGGCGCCGATGCGCTCCCACATCCATGCGCGATCCTGCTCGCTGCGACGCGTGGCGAGCCGGCCCTGCGCGGACTGCAGCGCGCGGAACTCGGAGACCGTCGACCAGAAGGCCTGCAGCCCGTCGCCCTTGAGCGCACTCAGCTGCAGCACCTGCGGCCGCCACGCGGGCGCCGCGCCGTCGCCGTACGGATGCCCGAGCAGCCGCAGCGCGCTCGTGATTTGGGCGCGGGCACGCGTCGCGGCGTCGGGGTCGATGTCGGCCTTGTTGATGACGACGAGGTCGGCCAGCTCCATCACGCCCTTCTTGATCGC
>JASLEM010000349.1 GCA_030151165.1 Burkholderiaceae bacterium | reverse complement strand
GCGCGGGCTGAGCGCGCCGCGCCCGGCGCGCGACCGTGACACTTGCACGCGCGGCGTCGCGGCGTCGCGACGCCTGCCGCTGTCGCGTTCAGGTTTGCGCGCGCGCGGCCGATAGTGAAGGGTGCTGCCCAGATCGACCTCGTGACACCGACCTTCGAGACTCCCCCACCGCGCGCCGCCGGCGCGCCTGCCGACCCGCGCGCCGTCGCGACGGGGATCGGCTTCGGCCAGTGCGTCCAGGCGCTGCGCCGCACGCTGCGCACGACGCCGATGGGCTGGGTGCTGGTCGGCTGGTTCGCGTGGCATCGCACGCCGCACGAAGGCATCGCGCTGTGGCTCGGCGGCTTCGGGCTGGCCTGGCTTGCCGCGCAGGCGCTGTTGCGCGGCCTGGGCGGCGAGCGGCCGGTCACGCCGGCGCGTGACCGCCGCCTGATCGCCGCCGCCGTGCTCGACGGCGCCGGCTGGGGCTCGCTGGCGTGGCTGCTGATCGGCTTCGACGCGTCGCTCGACTCCTGGCTCGGCGCCGTGCTGTGCGGCGTGGCCGCGATCAACGCGCCGATCTACATCACCTACATCCGTGCCTACCGCGCGCAGCTCGGCGCGATGTGGGCCACCGTGATGCTCGCCGCGCTGATGCGGCCGTCGCACCCGGTCGAGAACGAGCTGGTCGTCGGCCTGACGATCTTCTGCGGGCTGCTCGCGACCTACATGCAGCAGATCGCGCGCCGCGTGCTGCACGGCATCGACCTGCAGCTGAGCAACGCGTCGCTCGCCGCGCAGCTCAACGAGGCGCTGCAGCTCGTGCGCCACGAGGCGGAGACCGACGCGCTCACCGGCCAGCCCAACCGCCGCGCGCTCGACGCGCTGCTCGCGCAACAGGCCGAGCTCGCGCGCGTCGCCGGCCGGCCGTTCGCGCTGCTGCTGCTCGACGTCGACCACTTCAAGCTGATCAACGACACCCACGGCCACGGCGTGGGCGACGACGTGCTGCGCGCCTTCGCGGAACGCGTGCGCCTGCACCTGCGCCATGGCGACGTCTGCGCGCGCTACGGCGGCGAGGAGTTCGTCGTCGTGCTGCCCGGCACGACGCTGGTCGCCGCGCTCGAGGTCGCGGAGCGGCTGCGACACGGCGTGGCCGAGCTGTCGCTGATCAGCGTGCCGCAGGTGCGCGCGACGGTGTCGATCGGCGCGGCGCAGTATCTCGATGGCGAGTCGGTCGACCAGTTGCTGGAGCGCGCCGACCGCGCGGTGTACGAAGCCAAGCGCGGCGGCCGCAACCAGGTGCGCGTGCTGGCGCCGGTGCCCGCCCTGGCCGGCTGAGGGCGCCGGCCCTGGCGCGTCGTCGCCTCGGCGTGGAAACGGTTCCGTCGGCGCGGCCCTCGGCGGCTTCACAAGCGTGACCAATTGTCGCCAGGCGTGACGCGGGGCGCCGCGGTCGATATGCTGCCGAGCTGCCATGCTCGTCAAAGTCCTGCTCCTGCGCCGCGCCGGAAAGCGCCTGCCCGCGGACGCCGTCCGCGCCCAGCCCGCGCTCGTGGGCTGGATCCGCCTGTTCTCCGAGCCCGGCCTGCGCCTGAACCGGGCCGACCGCGTCGCCGTGCTGCAGATGCCCGACAACCGCAGCGCCGAGCTCTACGACGCCCAGCTCACGCAATGGGATGGCCGCGGCATGATCCTCAACGGCGAGGAGCGCGTGCCCACGGCGGGCGCCGCCCGCAAGTTCGAGCGCTACCGGCAGGCGTGGTGGTGCCGCCCGATCGAGGTCGCGGACGCCGTGACGAGGAAGGCCGCGCTGCCGTACGAGCCGCCGCAGGAAGACGCCGGCGAGACGGACTGGATCGACAACCTGTGAGCCGCGGCGCGGCGCGTCGGGTGCGGCGCCTCGCGTTCTTCGTCGCCGCCTCGAACCGAGGGCTCCATCGATCCGCGCGCCCACCCCAGCTTTTTGCGCATGGGTGATATGCCCCGCCCACGTCTTATCCGCGCGCCAGCCCGCCCCGACAGTTGTCCATGCGATCACGACGGACTCGTTCCCGAAGGATCACGTCCATCAACTGCAAATCACCGAAAGGCCAATCATGGGCAAGCTACAAGACAAGGTCGTCGTCATCACCGGCGGCAGCACGGGCATGGGTCTCGCGACCGCGCGGCGGTTCGTGCGCGAAGGCGCGAAGGTCGTCATCACCGGGCGCAACCGGACGTCGCTGGACGCCGCGGTCGCGGCGATCGGGCCGGGCGTCGACGCGGTGCAGGGCGACATCTCGAAGCTGGCGGACATCGAGCGCCTGCGCGACTTCGTGCAGCAGAAGCACGGACGCGTCGACGTCCTGTTCGCCAACGCCGGCGGCGGGCGGCTCGGGCCGTTCGGGGCGGTCAGCGAGGAGGATTTCGACTTCACCGTCGACACCAACCTCAAGGGCACGTTCTTCACGGTGCAGACCCTGCTGCCGCTGGTCCCGAAGGGCGGCTCGATCATCCTGAACACGTCGATCGCCGGCTCGAAGGGGCTGGGCGCGTTCACCGTGTACTCGGCGACGAAGGCCGCGCTGCGCTCGTTCGCGCGCACGTGGACGACCGACCTGAAGGAGCGCGGCATCCGCGTGAACGCGCTGGCGCCGGGCAACATCGACACCGACATCATGCGCAGCGCCGGCCTCACCCAGGAGCAGGTCGACGGCGTCGTCGCGCACATCCTCACGCAGGTGCCGATGGGCCGCTCGGGCACGACCGACGAGATCGCCGGGCCGGCGCTGTTCCTCGCGTCCGACGAGAGCAGCTACGTGACCGGCATCGAGCTGACGGTCGACGGCGGCTGGGCGCAGATCTGAGCCTCGCCTGGCGCGACCCCCGCGCCCTCGGCCGCGGCGGGCCTCTTCACGTGACGTCGGCCGGCGCGACTAGCCCGGTGCCTTCGCCTGGCGCGCGCGCGGCGCCGGCGCGGGCTCGCTCGCGACGCGTTCCGCGCGCGCGGCGAGCAGCCGCTTCAGGCCGCCCGCGTTGAGCGAGGGCGCGGCCGCGAAGCCTCGGCGACGAGATCCATCAGCATCGACGCGCGCCGCGACAGCAGCCGCCGCGCCGGGTAGAGCAGGTGGATCTCGCCGGACGGCGACGGGTGGTCGACCAGCAGCGCCTGCACCGTGCCGTCGACCAGCTCCCGCTCGAACATCCAGACCGGCACCATGCCGATGCCCAGCCCGGCGAGCACTGCGGAGCGCACGCCCTCGAGGTTGTTGGTGCGGTAGCGGCCGCGGACGGCGACGCGCTCGCGCCCGAACTCCCAGACGTTGCCGCTCGCGAACGAAGTGAACGGGATGCAGTTGTGCGACGCCAGCTCGTGCGGCTGCACCGGCGCGGGGTGGCGCGCGAGGTAGGCGGGCGTCGCGACGCAGGTGCGGTCGGACGTGCCGATGCGGCGCGCGAGCAGCCCGCTGCTCTTGAGGCTGCCGGCACGGATCGCGAAGTCGACGCCTTCGGCGACGAGGTCGACCGGCTGGTCGGAGACGTGCATCTCGATCTCGATCTCCGGGTAGCGCTCGAGGAAGCGCATGACGACCGGCCGCACGTGCCACTCCGCGAGGCTCACCGAGCACGCGATGCGCAGGCTGCCGCGCGGCACGTCGTCGCCGCGCGCCACGGACTCGGCCTCGGCGATGGCGTCGAGCGCCTTGCGCGTGTCCTCGTAGTAGCGCTGGCCTTCCGGCGTCAGCGACAGCCGGCGCGTCGTGCGGTGGAGCAGGCGCACGCCGAGATGCTCCTCCAGCGACGAGATGTGGCGGCTGACGTTGGGCTGGCCCATGTGCAGCTCGCGCGCGACGGCCGAGAAGCTGCCCGTCTCGGCCGCGCGCACGAAGCAGCGCATCCAGATCAGCTGGCCCATGTCGCGGTCGCGCGAAGTCATCGGCGGAGGCCTGGCCTGCGGGCGGCGGCGCGGGCGCTCAATGCCCGGCGCGCATCAGGCGCGCGAGCAGCTCGGCGGCCCAGTCGGGCAGGGTGTCGCCGAAGGGCTCGGCCTGCGCGAACTCGTCCTCGCCGATGACGGCGCCGTGCGTGAGCTGGCCCTCGGCGTCGACGGTCAGCGTGAGCCAGCCGTGGTCGGCGGCTTCCCATTCGAACGAGATCGTGCCCTCGGGCTCGACCTGCACCGCCGGCGCGCGGCCGAGGGGCGCGACGAGCGCGAGCAGGCGCTCGGCGGCGGCGAGGGTCGGCGCGGCGGGGGCGATCCAGCCGCGGTCGGCGACGAGCGGCGCGGCCTCGGCGAGGGCGGTGGCGAGGAGCGGATGCATGCGCGCATTGTGCGGCGGCCCGTCGCTCGACGGTGGCGTGGGGCTTCAGGCCGCGCAGCGCGCCGCCCATGAAATTCAGGCCGCGCAGCGCGCTGCCCATGAAAAATCGGCCCGAAGGCCGATGTCTGCTGCGCGCGTGCCGGGCGAGGCTCAGCTCGCCGCGATCATCCGGCCCGGGCCGCGGCCTGCGGGGCCTTGCGCCGAGTAGACGCTGGCGCTGGCGGCCGGGCGCGGGATCAGGATCTCGAGCGCCTGGTCGAGCGCGCTGGTGGCGCGCATCAGCGCCTCGCGCTGCGCGGCCACCTGGCCGCTGGCCATCGCGAAGCGCTGGCGCAGGGCCGGCGGCATCGTGCCGCGCTTGGCGACCTGGGCGAAGCGCTCCATCGCGGCGCGCATCGTGGCCTGGAGTTCGGTGGCGGCGGCCTCGACGGCCACGACGTCGTTGAGCGTCAACGCATGGCCGAGCGCGCCGATCGATTGCTCGACGGCGCTCAACGCGGATTCGAGTTCCGCGGTGTTGGGCGGGGAGGCTTGCAGGCCGTGCGGGAGCACGGGCGCGCGCGCGGCGCTGCGGGGGGCGGTCAAGGTGGGTGTCCGGTCAGGCGGGAGTGTTCAGCGGTCGGCGGTCGGCCACGCCGTCCGGCCGAGGGCGGGCCGGATCGACGGGCGGGGCACGGTCTCAGTGGGCCGTGCTCGAGCTGCCGCGGCCCAGCAGTTCCTGCGAGTTCGCGATCAGCTTGTCGGCGATGGCGCCGGGGTTGATCGAGAACTTGCCGTCGCGGATCGCCTGGGCGATGCGCTCGACCTTCTCGGAGTCGAAGGTCGGATCGGCACTGGCGTTCGAGAGCATGGTGGCCTCCGGCGACAGCTGGACCTGGGTGCTGGAATCGTCGTCACCCGGGAGGGTCGTGACGGACGTCGAGGAATTTTCCTGCGTGACGGTGCGGCGATCGGTGTCGATCGCCGTCGTCGCGACGGTGCTGGTGATATTGCCAATCTTCATGATGCTCTCCTGAGGACGGGGATGAATGCCCTCATGCCCATGCGGTGTGACACTGTTTCGGCAGTCCCAAATGGAACTTTAGCGATTATTTTCAGAAATCTCGTGACGGTCTGAGTGGCGGTCACAGCGTGAGTTCCACTTGGCGATCGCCGCTCGGCCGTGCGTTCAGGATACGCCCGCTGTCCATGCGGATGCGCGCGACCTGGCCTTCGACGCCGTTGTTGATCGCCTGGCCTTCCGACTGCACGTTCCAGCCCGGGCCGATCGCCGTGACGCGCACCGTTTCGCCCGCGGCGAAGAACTGGCGTGGCTTGAGGTCGGTCTGGCGCAGCGTGGCGCCGGCGACCAGCGTGTGGCCGAGCGTGCGGCCGATCGCCTGCGCCGGGTCGGCCACGGCCGCGCCGGGTGCCGCCGCGAGGTCGACCTCGGCCTGCATGAGCTGGCTGCCGTCGAGCACCGTGCCGGCGGCGAGGTTGTTCTTGAGCACCGTCGCCTGCGCGAACACGCTGACCGTGATCGGCAGCGACACGTTCCACAGCTTCGTGCCC
>JASLEM010000341.1 GCA_030151165.1 Burkholderiaceae bacterium | reverse complement strand
CATGCCCGGCTTCAAGTCGGTGGCCGACCTGAAGGGCAGGAAGATCGGCGTGACGGCGCCGGGCTCGTCGACCAACATCCTCGCCAACTTCGTGCTCGCGAAGGCCGGGCTGAAGCCGACCGACGTCTCGATCATCGGCGTCGGCGCGGGCAGCGGCGCGGTGGCCGCGATGCGCACGGGCCAGGTCGACGCGATGAGCAACCTCGACCCGGTGATCACGCTGCTGCAGCGCTCGGGCGACCTGAAGGTGATCTCCGACACCCGCGTCGTCGCCGAGTCCGACAAGGCCTTCGGCGGCCCGATGCCGGCCGCGTGCCTCTACGCGCCGCAGGCCTTCATCGACAAGAACCCGGCCACGGTGCAGGCGCTGGCCAACGCGATCGTGCGCGCCGACAAGTGGATCCAGGGCGCCGGCCCGGCCGACATCGTCAAGGCCGTGCCCGAGAACTACCTGCTCGGCGACCGCGCCGTCTACATCGACGCCTTCCTCGCGAGCAAGGGCGCGCTGTCGCCCGACGGCCTGATCCCCGCCGACGCCGCGGCGACGGCGCTGCGCGCGCTGCAGAGCGTCGACGATTCGCTCAAGGGCGGCAAGTTCGACCTCGGCGCGGTGTGGACGAACGACTACGTCAAGCGCGCGAACGCGAAGGCGAAGGCATGAGCGTCGCGCAGGGGCGCGGCCGCGCGCGCGGGGCCGCGCGATGACGACCGACGTCGCCGCGCTGGAACTGGTCGACGCGAGCTGCACCTTCGTCTCGCGCGAGGACGCGAAGCAGCGCTACACGGCGGTGCGCGACGTCTCGCTGCGCGTCGGGCCGGGCGAGTTCGTCTCGGTGGTCGGGCCGACCGGCTGCGGCAAGAGCACGCTGCTGAACATGGCCGCCGGGCTGCTCGCGCCGAGCACGGGCGAGGTGCGCGTGTTCGGCGCGCCGCTCGCGGGCATCAACGTGCGCGCCGGCTACATGTTCCAAGCCGAGAGCCTGATGCCGTGGCGCACCGCGTTCGACAACGTGATGGCCGGCCTGCAGTTCCGCGGCGTGCACGCCGCCGACGCGCGCGCCCGCGTCGACGACTGGCTCGCGCGCGTCGGCCTGAGCGCGTTCGGCGACCGCTACCCGCACCAGCTCTCGGGCGGCATGCGCAAGCGCGTGAGCCTCGCCCAGACGCTCGTGCTCGACCCCGACATCATCCTGATGGACGAACCGTTCTCCGCGCTGGACATCCAGACGCGGCAGCTGATGGAGAACGAAGTGCTCGACCTGTGGAGCGCGAAGAAAAAAGCCGTGCTGTTCATCACGCACGACCTCGACGAAGCCATCGCGATGAGCGACCGCGTCGTCGTGATGTCGGCCGGGCCGGCGTCGCATCCGATCGGCGAGTTCCACATCGACCTCGACCGGCCGCGCGACGTCGCGGAAGTCCGCGCCGTGCCGCGCTTCGTCGAGCTGCACCGGGCGATCTGGGACGTGCTGCGCGAGGAAGTGCTCGCCGGCTACCAGCAGCAGTTGAGGGCGTGACGCGGATGTGGCGCTTCATCAGGCCGACCCGGCGCAACCTGCGCGCATGGCAGCTCGCGCTGCTGGTCGTCGTGTTCGCCGTCTGGCACGTGCTGACGGTGCCGGGCCTCGTGCCGCACTTCCTGTTCGCGGATGACAACCAGGCCGCGTTCTTCTTCGGCGAGCCGCTGAAGATCTTCGGCCGCGTGTGGGACTGGTTCGTCGTCAGCGGCGAGATCTACCGCCACCTCGGGGTCACGCTGCTCGAGACGGTGCTCGCCTTCGGCATCGGCACCGTCGCGGGCCTGGGCACCGGCCTGTGGCTGGCGCTGAGCCCGTTGGCGGCGGCGATCTGCGATCCGTACATCAAGGCGCTGAACGCGATGCCGCGCGTGATCCTCGCGCCGATCTTCGCCGTGTGGTTCGGGCTCGGCGTCGCGAGCAAGGTCGCGCTCGGCGTCACGCTCGTCTTCTTCGTCGTGTTCTTCAACGTCTACCAGGGCGTGAAGGAAGTGAGCCCGGTGATCCTCGCAAACGCGCGCATGCTCGGCGCGAACCGGCGCCAGCTGCTGCGCCACGTGTATCTGCCGAGCGCGACCTCGTGGGTCTTCAGCTCGCTGCACACCTCGGTCGGCCTCGCGTTCGTCGGCGCCGTCGTCGGCGAGTACCTCGGCTCGTCGCAAGGCGTCGGCTACCTGATCCTGCAGGCCGAAGGCACGTTCGACATCTATACCGTGATGGCCGGCATCCTCGTGCTGACCGTGTTCGCGCTCGTGCTGGATACGGGGGTGGGCATGGTGGAGATGGTGCTGATGAAGTGGCGGCCGCAGGCGGGCGAGAGCGAGAAGCTGTAGCCGCAGCGAGAAAGGGAAGCGGCGCCCGCGCGGCGCGAGGCCGCTCAACGGGCCGCTCCAACGGCCCGCGTCAGCGCGACGCCGGAGCCCGCACCACGCGCATCGCCGCCGCCGGCAAGCCGCGCATCACGATCGCCGCGCAGGCCAGCGACGCCACGCCGATCGCGTACAGCGCGGGCGTCGTCGAGCCGGTCGCGTCCTTGATGCTGCCCACCATCACCGGGCTCACGATGCCGCCCAGCTGGCCCAGCGTGTTGATCAGCGCGATGCCGCCCGCGGCGCCGGCGCCGGTCACGAGGCGCGGCGGCAGCGCCCAGAACGCGGGGATCGACGCGACCACGCCGCCGCCCATCACTCCGAGCGCGACGATCAGCAGAGTGGTCTGCTTGTCGAAGAACCCGGCGGCGAAGAAGCCCAGCGCCGCGGCGACAAGCAGGCCCGCAACGTACTTGCGCCGCTCGCCGCTCGCGTCGGACACGCGGCCCACGACCACCATGCAGATCGCGCCGAAGATGTAGGGCACGGCCGTCAGCAGGCCGATCGTCGTCGAGCTCGCGATGCCCGAGCTTCGGATCAGGTGCGGCGCCCAGAAGTTGAGGCCGTACGAGCCGACCTGGATCAGGAAATAGACCAGCCCGAGCACGAGGAAGCCCGGCGTGCGGATCGCCGCCCACAGCGTGCCGCCCTTCGCGTGCGAGCCCGGCTCCCGGACCTGCGTCGCGAGGTGCTCGCGCTCGCGCGGCGTGAGCCAGGTGGCGTCCTGCACGCGATCCTGGAAGCGGCGCAGCACCAGCAGGCCCAGCGGCAGGCAGGGCAGGCCGCCGATCAGGAACAGCCAGTGCCAGCCGGGCTGGCCCAGCACGCCGTTCATCGTGCCGAGGATCAGCCCCGAGACCGGCGCGCCGAACAGCCCCGACATCGCCGACGCGAGGAACAGCATCGAGGTCGCGCGGCCGCGGTAGCTCTCGGGGAACCACAGCGTCAGGTAGTACAGCACGCCCGGCGCGAAGCCCGCCTCCATTGCGCCGACGACGAAGCGCAGCGCGTAGAACTGCCACTCGGTGGTGACGAACACCATCGCCGACGTCGCCAGCCCCCACGAGATCATG
>JASLEM010000324.1 GCA_030151165.1 Burkholderiaceae bacterium | reverse complement strand
CGGCGCTGGTCGAGCAGCTCGCGCATCTTCTGGTAGTACTCGCGCTCGGTGGCGTCCATCGTCATCGAGTACGTCGCCTCCTCCGTCATCACCACGAACAGCGCCGGATTGATGATGTGCGTGCCTTCGCGCAGGATCTTGCGCTGCGGGCCCTTCTGGCCGCCGCCTTCGAGGAAGCCGCGGACGTCGAGGAAGTTGGAGATCTTCGCGTTGCTCGCGAGCGTCTGGCCGGCGGGCAGGTCGACGCCGTCGCGCGCGAACACGTAGCCGATCTTGCCCTGCGTCACCGAAACCATCGGGCAGATGTGCACGCGGTACTGGAACGGCGTGAAGAAATGGAAGCCGCCGCGGCGCAGCTCGGGCTGGAAGCCGGCCTCGCCGTGCAGCGCGAGCAGGCCGAGCTTGACCGAGCCGCTGCCGCTCCACAGCTTCTCGACGACGCCGATGCGGTCGTTCGGGATGTAGCGCACGGCGCCGGAGATGACGGCGAGCAGCCACAGCACCAGCAGCGTGCCGAGCGCCGAGCCGACCAGGGCCGCGGTGAATGTCAGCGGCGTCCAGCCGCCATGGATGATGTCCGAGAACATGATGACCTTCCTCGAGTGATCTCACTCGTTGTTGTTTTGGAAAGAGGCGTGCACGGGGCCGGCGCGGCGCGGCGCGTCTTCACGCGTCGCCCGTCTCGTCGAGACCCCGGGCGGTTGGCGCGCGGCACGTGGCGGGCACGGTCGGCGCGCTGCGATCGGCCTGCGCCGCGTTGCCGTGCGCGTGCGCGACCACCGCGCTTCGCCGCGAGGGCGACGCGCAGGGCTGCACGCGCACGCAGCCGCGAGGCCGCATGCCGAAGCGTTCAGGAAAAGGCGGGGAGTGGCGTCAGGCCGGCCCCGGCGACCCGCGCCGGTGTCGCGAGGCCAGCGGCTTGCACGCGCGGACGACCGCCGCGTGCCCGCGTCGCGCGCCTCGCTGGAAAGCAGGCGTGAAGGGCATGGCGACCCGATGGCCGTCATGCGCGGCGCGGCTCATCCCGAGGAGGCCGGCCGATGCGGCGCGCGAGGCGCCGGCGATGCGAAGAGTACGCAAGTTTCACTCACTGTCAGCGGCCGCAAAGGGCCCGACAACGAGAATCTTGCGCTTCGTGCTGCGGTGCGTCAATGCCCCCTCGACGCGGAATCTGGAGTCCGTCCCCTAACGGCAACGCGGGTCGCCGGCACGCCCTCATCGCGTCCTAAGACAACGCCCGCACAATGCGTCGATGCGCCGTTCCACCTGGTGGCTGCCCGCCGATGTCGATCCCGCCGCGACCTGGCTCCTCGCGAGCCGCCTGCTGCGCGGCTTCGCCGACGGCTACGTCGCGGTGCTGCTGCCCGCCTACCTGCGCGCGCTCGGCATGAGCGTCGTGGAGATCGGCGTGCTCAGCACGCTGACCCTCGCGGGCTCGGCCGCCGCGACGATCGGCGTCGGCGCACTCGGCCACCGCGCGAGCGTCGCGCGGCTGATGCAGCTCGCGGCGCTCACGATGGTCGCCACCGGGCTGGGCTTCGCCAGCCTGCATGCGTTCTGGCCGCTCGCGCTGGTCGCGTTCGTCGGCACGCTGAACCCGAGCTCGGGCGACGTCAGCGTCTTCCTGCCGCTCGAGCACTCACGGCTCGCGCGGGCGGCCGGCGACAGCACCGCGCGCACGGCGCTGTTCGCGCGCTACTCGCTGGTCGGCTGGCTCGCCTCCGCGGTCGGCGCACTCGCGTCGTCCTGGCCCGCGTGGTGGGCGGCGCACGGCGGCGCGACGCTCGACGCGATGCGCGCGATGTTCGTGCTGTACGCGGCGATCGGCGGCGTCGTGGCCCTGCTGTACCGCCGCCTGATAACGATCGACGCATCGAGGACGATGTCCGATGCACAGGCCGGTTCGCCCGGCGCGACACCGACGACGGACGCGCAGCCGCTCGGCCCGTCGCGCGCGATCGTCGTCAGGCTCGCCGCGCTGTTCTGCATCGACTCGTTCGCCGGCGGACTGCTCGTCAATTCGCTGCTCGCGCTGTGGCTGTTCCAGCGCTTCGACATGACGCTGGTCTCGGCCGGCCACTTCTTCTTCGTCGCCAACCTGCTGACGACCGGCTCGCAGCTGCTCGCGCCGCCGCTCGCGCGCCGGGTCGGGCTCGTCAACACGATGGTCTTCACGCACATCCCGGGCAGCCTGTTCCTGATCGCCGCCGCGCTCGCGACCTCGCTGCCCGTGGCGCTCGCGTGCCTGTTCATGCGCAGCGCGCTGTCGTCGATGGACGGCCCGGCGCGCAGCGCGTTCGTGATGGGCGTCGTCACGCCACCCGAGCGCGCGGCCGCCGCGAGCTTCACCGCAGTGCCGCGCAGCCTCGCGTCGGCGCTCGGGCCGACCATCGGCGCATCGCTGCTCGCCAGCGGCGTGCTGGCCGCGCCGCTGGTCGCGTGCGGCGCGCTGAAGATCGTCTACGACCTGCTGCTGCTCGGGATGTTCCGCCGGCACCCGGTCGATTGACGATCAGGCCGGCAGCGCCTCGGCCGGCTTCGCGAGCAGGCTCTCGAGGCAATGCTCGGTGATGCCGTAGAAGCGCTTGATCTCGTCGATCTGCGCGAGGACGTCCGCGCGCCGCCTGACGGCCTGCGGCGTGTCCTGCCGCCCGCGGCGGCGCACCGCGAGGATCATCTTGTTCTTGCTCGTGTGCTCCAGCGCGACGAACTCGAACACCTGCGCGTCGTAGCCGTTCGCCTCGAGCAGCAGCGCGCGCAGGCCGTCGGTGACCATCTCGGCCTGCTGGCCCAGGTGGATGCCGTGCTGCAGCATCGGCTTGAGCAGCGGCGGCATCTGCATCTGCGGGCGGATCTGCTTGTGGCAGCACGGCGAGCACATGATGATGGACGCGCCCGCGCGGATGCCGGTGTGCAGCGCGTGGTCGGTCGCGGTGTCGCACGCG
>JASLEM010000254.1 GCA_030151165.1 Burkholderiaceae bacterium | reverse complement strand
CTTGCGCGAGAGCTGGTCGTGATCGGGACAGGCGTCCGGTCGCCAGTAGTTCTCGTACAGGTAGACAAGGACGTCAAACATGAACCCACTATACCGCAGCGGACATCCCCCGCAAGAGGGAGTTGGTACGCGAGCCGCCCGCTGTTGGCGCTTTGTGAAATCGTTGGTTCAGGCTGGCGATTTCGCGCGCTGAAGACGCCCGGAGGCGTCGTGGCGTGCGACGATCGAAGGCTTCGCCGAAGCGGTGCGGTCGAGCAAAACAGGCCGCGTCTCCACGGTCGGGCAAGCGACGTTCACGCGCTGCCCCGTCGCTGCAGCAGCCCACCGGGCAGGCGCTGCACCGATCCGCGCAGTTCGAGGTCGAGCAATTGGGCTGCGAGCCGGTCGCTCGGCAGGCCGGTGCGGCTGGACAGCGTGTCGAAGGTCACCGGGTCGTGCCCCAGCGCGCGCAGCAGCGAGGCGTCGGGGCCGTCTTCCCGATCCGCGGCCGCCGCGAATTCCGCCGGCGACGACGCGAAGAGCGACGGCTGCGCCGCCGACAGGCTGGCCATCCGCAGCGTCGGGCCCGCGCCGCGGAGCTCGTTCAGCACGTCGTCGCCCGACTCCACGAGCTTGGCGCCGTCCTGGATCAGGCGGTGGCAGCCGCGCGTGAGTGGCGAATGGATCGAGCCGGGGATCGCGAACACCTCCCGGCCGGCTTCGAGCGCCATGCGCGCCGTGATCAGCGAGCCCGACAGCAGCGCCGCTTCCACCACCAGCGTGCCTTTCGACACCCCGGCGATCAGGCGATTGCGGCGTGGGAAGTTGTCCTGCAGCGGCGGCATGCCCAGGGGGTATTCGCTGGCGATCAAGCCGCCCTGCGCGATTCGCGCGGTCAGTGCCTCGTGCCGCCTCGGGTAGACCTGGTCGAGGCCGGTGCCGACGAAGGCGACGGTGCTGCTGGCGGTCTCGAGCCCGCCTTCGTGGGCCGCGCCGTCGACGCCGAGCGCGAGCCCCGAGACGATCGTCATGCCGCGGTCGCCGAGGTGCTGCGCGAAGTCGTGCGCGTTGGTCAGGCCTTGCGGCGTGGCGTGGCGGCTGCCGACGATCGCGACGCTCGGGGCCTGGAGCAGCTCGACGCGGCCGATCGTGTAGAGCAGCAGCGGCGGATCGGCCGTCTGCAGCAGCAGGTCGGGGTAGCGCCGATCGCCGAGCACGACGATGTCGCGCGGGGCGTCGGCGGGCGCGGTGTCGAGCCAGCGCCAGGTGGTGTCGGGCAGGGCGTCCCGCAACCGGTGCGGCGCGAGCAGGGCGCGGGCGAGGGCCGGACCGACTACGGCGGCGATCGTCGATTCACCGGCGCCCAGCACGCGTTCGGGCGAGCCGAAGGCGGCGAGCAACCGGCGCGCGGCGGCGCGGCCGAGTTCGGGCGTTTCGATCAGCCGCAGCCAGGCGGCGAGCTCGTCGCGCGACATCATGGACGAGCTCGGACGCAGGGGTCAGGGACTGTGCGGCAGGCGCGAAACGGGACCGGGCGGGCGAGCCGGACTCAGGGCGCGCTGAAGCGGTCGCCCGGCAGCACGGGTTGCGTGCCGTCGAGGATCAGCGCGTACGAGACGTGGTCGAACACGCGGAACACGAACATCAGGCCGATGCGTTCGTCGGGCAGCTTGATGAGGCCGCCGCGTTCGACGGACTTGTCGTGCGTGACCGCGCCCTCGTGCCACAGCGCCAGCACGTTGCCGCGTTCGAGGCCGTCCTTGCTGCCGCGATTGAGCGCCACGATCTGGTTGGTGCCGCCGGACAGCGCGTCACCGAACAGCGACGCGATGGCGCCGTTCATCGGGCCTTGCGGCGGGTGCGGCACGAACGGCGCGAAGTCGCTGACGGTCGCCGGCATCAGGCGGTCGCCGAGGCTCGCGTCGAGCTTGGTGCTGGTCATCAGGAACGTGGACGGCACCTCGATGTTCGTCTTCGCACCCGGGCGCACTTCGCCGTCCTGGATGTGCTCGGCCGAGCCGACGTAGCGGGCCTCGTAGCCGAGGACCTGCTTCGTGTCGGGATCGACGATCGGCTTGGCCGGGCGGAACACCTGCCAGTTGCGCGTGTTGCCGAGCTGGCCCGAGACGTACGCCTTGTCGCCGCGGCCGAGCAGCACGCGGTTCTCCTGCGTCGCGACGATGCGCGGCGCGGTGGCGAGGTCGTTCGCGGTGAAGATCATCGAGTCCGTCAGGAACGGCCCGATCAAATTCATCGGGATCGAGGCGATCGCGCCCGATTCCGAGGATTCGCTGCGAATCGACGGCGACAGTTTGATGGTGTCGGTGCCGCCGACGACGCTACCGAGTTTCAGTCGCGCCAGGCCGTCGATTTTCTCGAGCACGAGCAACTGGCCGGGATAGATCAGGTGCGGGTTGTGAATCTGTTCGAGATTCATTCCCCACAGCTCGGGCCAGCGCCACGGGCCTTTCAGGAACATGCCGGAAATCGCCCACAGCGTATCGCCCTTCTTGACGGTATACGTGTCGGGGGCGTTGGGCACGAGTTCGGACAGCGGGACGCCCTTGGACGCGACCTGCTGCGCGGTGCTTCGCTCACCGGAAGTGATCGGGTACGTCGCCGCCTGCGTCGTGGGCGGGGCGGCGGCCAGCACCGCCAGCGCGAGGACGGCGCTGTTCAGGGCGGCCGTGGGCCGCGCTTGGGCGGAGAGTCGAAAACGAAAGGTCATGTCCAGAAAACTCCCGGGCCGATGAAGGCAATTGGGACGGAAATGAGACGGATGCCGCGCGGAGTGCAACAATTCCGAATCGGCTGGAGTATCCAGCCCGCCAAGAAACTAGCAAATTTGCCGCAGATTCTGCCCGCAAACCCATGATGTCGCAATGAAACGC
>JASLEM010000252.1 GCA_030151165.1 Burkholderiaceae bacterium | reverse complement strand
CCGCGGCGCGATCGCGAACTTCCGCGGCAAGGTCGCCGAGATGCGCGAGGCGCTCGTCGGCTCGGCGATGCTGATCCCGATCATCGGCCAGAACAAGCAGGCCGCCGAGACGCGGATGATGAAGATCTCGAACGGCATGCTCGTCGTGATCCCGCGCCTGATGGCGGTGGCGTCGCAGGCGGTCGTGCAGGTCGGCATCAGGAATGCGGCGGACGAGGCCGCGAAGCTCGACGAGGCGAACCGCCAGATCACGCTGCTCGCCGCGAAGGGCGCGCACGACGCCGCGACCTCGGCCGCGCGCAGCCTCGGCGGCGACTCGCGCAACATCGAGGTGCTCGCGCAGGTCGCGGACGAGGCGATCCGCACGATGAACGAGGTGATCGACATCGAGCGCGAGGTCACCGCCGCCGACCGCGAGCGCGAACAGCGCCTGCTCGAGGTGCGCGACAAGCTCGTCAAGGGCATGCAGGGCGTGAGCCAGCGCGCGATCGAGCCGTCGCCGCGCCCCGCGACATGAGCGCGGACATCGACTTCGACATGCAGGCCGCCTGGCTGCGCCGCTTCACGGCGGACGCCGAGGGCAACCTGCGCGCGTTCGCACTGCGCCTGAAGGAGGCGATGCCCGAGCGCGTGCGCATCGACGAGCGCAAGGGCTTCTTCTCGTCGAAGGCGAAGACGGTCGGCGTGACGGTGGAGCTTGGCGACAACCGCTACATCCTGCAGATCGTCGACGGCCGGCTGCAGGCGAGCGTCGCGCTGGTGGTGCGCGACATCGCGCTGAACACGAAGCGCGTCGAGCCCGCGGAATGGTTCGCGAAGCTGGCCGAGGAGACGAAGAAGGCGTCGGAGCACGCGCGCTCGCTGAGCCAGTCGATCTCCGCCTTCATGGCGACCTGAGGACGCGGCGCGATGGGGCTGTTCGATCTCCTGAAGGGCGCGACGCCCGAGGAACGCGCGCAGCAGGCCGCGTCGGTGCAGCGCCAGGGCGACATCGTCCGCGCGATCCGCGAAGGCGGCGTGCCGCGCGCCACCGCGGAGCGCCTGCGCGGCGCGCGCGAGGGCACGGTGCCGTGGGTCGCGACGCTGACGCCGGCCGAGCTGCTGATCGCGCGCTCGCACGGCTTCCGCCCCGTGGCGGCCGTGTCGGCGACGTGCTGGATGCACTACGGCTGGTCGTGGACGCTGGGCCACGCGCAGGGCTGGGAAGCGGCGCTGCGGCGGCTCAAGGACGAAGCCAAGGCCGCGGGCGCGAACGCGGTGCTGGACGTGAAGATGCGCACGGTGCCGCTGGGCGTCGAGAACAGCATGGACTTCACGCTGATCGGCACCGCTGTCCGCGTCGAGGGCTGGCCCGCGAGCCAGGATCCGGTGGTCGCGACCGTGCCGGCGCTCGAGTTCATCAAGCTCGTCGAGGCCGACGTCGTGCCGACCGGCATCGCGATCGGCGCGCACTACGAATGGATGACCGACTGGCGCAACCGCACCGTCGTGTGGGGCAACCGCGAGATGACGCCGCTGACCAACCTGTGGGAGCTCGTGCGCCAGCGCGCGCACGCGGGGCTGCGCGAGAGCGCGCGCCCGCAGGGCAATGGCGTGCTCGCGCACATCAACTTCAGCCAGATGTTCGAGTTCGAGCGCGACAAGCAGCCCAAGCAGTACCTCGCGCGCCACATCGTCATCGCGACCACCGTGCAGGCCACGCGCGCCACGCTGCCGCACGAGATCGCGATGGCCGTCGACATGTGCGCCGGCCCGACCCCGCTCGCCGGCACCACGCGCCACCACCAATCCTACGCATCCAACGACCGCGACGAGGCCATATGACCGATCCCGCCAACTCGGGCACCCTGCCCGCCCACGCCCGCGAGCGGCTGAAGGGCCTGCGCACCTCGGCGCACTCGTCGGGCGTGTTCACGTCGGACTTCAGCGTCAACGAGTTCCTGCTCGTGCGCAAGGCCGGCTTCGAGCCGATCGGGCTGTGCGTCGGCACCTGCGTCTATCACGTGGGCGTGCAGTACGGCAGCTGGAGCAAGAACCAGGAGATGGGCGTGCTGTCGAAGGCGATGTACCACGCCCGCGAGCTCGCGATGTCGCGCATGCGCGCCGAGGCCACCGCGATGGGCGCGGACGGCATCGTGGGCGTGAAGCTGACGATCAAGCGCCTCGAGTGGGACGACCAGCTGCTCGAGTTCATCGCCATCGGCACCGGCGTCGTCCACGGCCAGGGCCACAAGGGCTTTCGCGCGCACGACGGCGGGCCGTTCACCTCCGACCTGTCCGGGCAGGATTTCTGGTCGCTGCTGCACTCGGGCTACCGGCCGGTCGAGATGGTGATGGGCTCGTGCGTCTACCACGTCGCCCACCGCGGCATGTTCGCGACGCTCGCGCGCGCCGGCCAGAACGTCGAGCTCGAGAACTTCACCGCCGCGATGTACGAGGCCCGCGAGATTGCCGTCGACCGGATGCAGTACGAGGCGCAGGCGGCAAAGGCCGAAGGCGTGGTCGGCGTCGATATCCACGAAGGCAGCCATGGCTGGCAGACCCACGTGATCGAGTTCTTCGCCATCGGCACCGCGGTGTTGCCGCTGGATCAGGAAATCGCGCCGGAAAAGATCGCCGATCCGATCATGGTGCTGTCGGTGAACGATTGACCGACGCAAGGTGGGCACGGCGCGAGAGCGCCTTTGTCCTCCCTACAAGGTCCCTACTCCGCCGCGATTTGCCTTGGCGCGGGCGGCGGATTGGCCAAATCAGCGATCAACTGGGCGTGGCGCGTCTTGGCATCCGCCGCGGCCTTTTCCTTGACCGGGCCGTAACCGCGGACGCGATCGGGCAGCGACAGCAATTCTACCGCGGTCTCCAGCGTTATCGGCGACAGCGCGGCCAACACGGCGGCGACGTCGCTTTCGTAGGACACGATAAACTCG
>JASLEM010000234.1 GCA_030151165.1 Burkholderiaceae bacterium | reverse complement strand
CTACGAGAAGACGGACGACGTCGAGCAGGCCGACCTCGTCCTCTACAACAGCTGCTCGGTGCGCGAGAAGGCCGCCGAGAAGATGTTCTCCGACCTCGGCCGCATCAAGCACCTGAAGGCCAAGGGCGTGCTGATCGGCGTCGGCGGCTGCGTGGCCAGCCAGGAAGGCGCTGCGATCGTCGAGCGCGCGCCGTATGTCGACCTCGTGTTCGGCCCGCAGACGCTGCACCGCCTGCCCAAGATGATCGCCGACCGCCGCGCCGAATCGAGGGCGCAGGTCGACATCAGCTTCCCCGAGATCGAGAAGTTCGACCACCTGCCGCCGGCGCGCGTCGAAGGCGCGAGCGCGTTCGTCTCTGTGATGGAAGGCTGCTCCAAGTACTGCACGTACTGCGTCGTGCCGTACACGCGCGGCGAGGAAGTCTCGCGCCCGTTCGACGACGTCCTGACCGAGGTCGCCGGCCTCGCGGACCAAGGCCTGAAGGAGATCACGCTGCTCGGGCAGAACGTCAACGCGTACCGCGGCAGGATGGGCGGGGTTTCCAAGGGAACGGAAGAGTTCGCCGACTTCGCGCTGCTGCTCGAGACCATCGCCGAGTTCGACAGCATCGAGCGCATCCGCTTCACGACCAGCCATCCGAAGGAGTTCGGCCAGCGCCTGATCGACGCCTACGCGCGCGTGCCCAAGCTCGTGAACCACCTGCACCTGCCCGTGCAGCACGGCTCCGACCGCATCCTGTCGGCGATGAAGCGCGGCTACACGGCGCTCGAGTACAAGAGCACGATCCGCAAGCTGCGCGCGGTGCGCCCGGACATCCGCCTGTCGACCGACTTCATCGTCGGCTTCCCGGGCGAGGAGGACGAGGACTTCGACAAGCTGATGAAGCTCGTGCACGACGTCGAGTTCGACGCGTCCTTCAGCTTCATCTACAGCCCGCGCCCCGGCACGCCGGCCGCGAACCTGCTCGACCCGACGGCGTCGTCGGTGAAGCTCAAGCGCCTGCAGCACCTGCAATCGGTGCTCGAGGCCAACGTGCTGCGCTTCAGCCAGGAGATGGTCGGCTCGACGCGGAAGATCCTCGTCGAGGGCCGCAGCCGCAAGAGCGCGGACGACCTGATGGGCCGCACCGAGTGCAACCGCATCGTCAACTTCCCCGGCGGCCCGAACGCGGCGCGCCTCGTGGGCCAGCTGATCGACGTGCAGATCACCGAGGCGTATCCGCATTCGCTGCGCGCGACCGTCGCGACGACCGACACCGTGCTGGCGGCCTGAACGCGAACCGCCCCGCGGCCGATCGGGCGCGCGGGGCGGATGGATCACGCTCGAGCCGCGGGAGCGGCCCGTCGCCGGTGCGACGCGAGGCTTACTCGCAGATGCCGGCTTGCGAGTTGACCGTCACGGGGATCGACAGCGTCGGTGCGTTCGCGCTGGTGATCAGCAGGTTCCACCGCGCGGACGAGGCCTTCGGGCAGCCGCCGTCGACCTGGATCTTGATCGTGCAGGTGCCGTTCGGTGCCAGCGTGGCGCCGGTGCAGGTGTCGCTGCCGACGAAGGCATCCGCCCCCGTGTTGAAGCCGCCGCTGCCGTTGCCGGAAACGAACTGCAGCGTCACGTTCAGGTTGCTGGCGTAGCCGGCGCCGTTGTCGGTGATCACGAGGTTCTTCGTGCCGATCAGGCCGCCCCGGATGCTGAAGGTGACCGGATTGACCGACGAGACGAGGCTGCCCGACGCCGCGAGGCGCGCGTTCATGTCGACGACGGCCTGGGCCTGCGCGCCGGCGGAAGCAGCGAGGGCGAGCGCGGTGACGACGTGTGCGAATTTCATGGTTCTCTCCTGATGGGATTTATGGTGGTTGGCGCCGCCGCAGGATCACCGCGACGACGAGCGGACTGTGCCGTTGCCGCCGGCGCACGTGTCCTGCGGCAACACCTCTTTGCAGCCCGCGCGAATCCCGCTATTAGTCACCGCATGAAGATCGCATACCGTTACCCGTATATGTATTTTTTCCTACGGACTTCCAGCCCGGCGCGCAATCCCCTGGTTGTCGGATCGCGGTCTCGTCCCCGCGACGTGGCCGCTCGGATCCGCCGCCGCGGCGAGAAGCTCATCTCCTGAGCCTGCCGCTGGCGAAGATGGCTTCTCGATCAGCGCTGCAGCAAGACGGCGTATCGAGACGCCGGGCGATGTCGCCTGGCGTGCCTCAGGGAGGGCGTCGCAAGGCGTGCGCGGTGGGAGCCGCGCACGCTGCACGGCGCCGCCGCGACACACAAGAAAAGCCATGACCTCACCGACTTCCCCCGCCGCGCAGCCGCGGTCGCCCTCGCCCTCGCCCTCGCCGTCCCCGTTCGTGCGGCAGTTCCTCGCCGTCTCGGCGGGTTTCCTGCTGGGCGCGGCCGCCACCTGCGCCGTCCAGGCGACGACGGACATCGTGCTCGACGCGTCGCTGACGATCGTCGTCGACCACGCCCGCACGGCCTGAACGACGGCCAACGACGGTCGCCGCAGGTCAGGTGCGGAAGCTGTCCCGCAGCACCGGATACAGCGCCCGGAAGCGCGCATACCGCGCCATCAGCGCGGGCCGGCGCTCCGGCTGCGGCTGGAAGCTCTCGACGACGGGCTGCTTCGCGCAGACGACGTCGATCTCGCCGCCGTCGGCCAGCCACGCGAGCCGCGCCGCGCCCAGCGCGCCGCCGGCCTCGCCGCCGTCGCGCTTCGTGAGCGGGCGCTCGAGCAGCGTCGCGAGCAGGCGGCCCCAGTACGCGCTGCGTGCGCCGCCGCCGACGAGGTCGAGCGAGTGCGCGAGCGCGCGCGTGCCCTCGTCGAGCGTCTGCCAGCCATCGAGCAGGCCGAAGGACACGCCTTCCAGCACCGCATAGCCGATCGCGGCGGCGCCGTGCTCGTGCGTCAGGCCGAACAGCACGCCCTGCGCCTGCGCGTCGTTGTGCGGCGTGCGTTCGCCGGCGAGGTAGGGCAGGAACAACGGCGCCTGGTCGCGCATGCGGTCGTCGAGCGCCTCGATCTCGGCGAGCAGCTCGGCCTCGTCGCGGCGGTCGGTGAGCTGCGTGACCCAGCGCAGCGCGCTCGCCGCCGACAGCATCACGCTCATCTGGTGCCAGCGGCCCGGCAGCGCGTGGCAGAACGCGTGCACGGCGGACTCGGGCCGCGGCAGGAAGCGGTCGCTGCACAGGAAGATCACGCCCGAGGTGCCGAGCGACACGAAGCCGTCGCCGGGCGCCGTCGCGCCCATGCCGACCGCGCTCGCCGCGTTGTCGCCGCCACCGCCCGCGACCACGATGCCGGGCCGCAGGCCGAAGCGCTCCGCGACGTCGGCCTTCAACGGCGCGGTCGCCTCGCTGCCCTCGACGACGGCGGGCATCTGCGCGCGCGTCATGCCGCAGGCCGCGAGCAGCTCGTCCGACCAGTCGCGCCGGCCGACATCGAGCCACAGCGTGCCCGAGGCGTCGGAGCAGTCGCTGAACATCTCGCCCGTGAGCTTGAAGCGCAGCCAGTCCTTGGGCAGCAGCACGTGCTTCGTGCGCGCGAAGATCTCGGGCTGGTGGTCGCGCACCCACAGCAGCTTGGGCGCGGTGAAGCCGGGCATCGCGAGGTTGCCGGCGATCTCGCCGAGCCGC